>DOUU01000054.1 GCA_003520425.1 Deltaproteobacteria bacterium | reverse complement strand
TATGGCCTGGGCCGCTTCCCGGTGACGCTCTACAAGGAGCAATGGACCAAATTGCTCGACCTCGCCGACGACATCCGGGCCTTCATCCGGGAGAACGAAGCGCAGCTCAAGACCAAGGGATGAGGTCGTCCGCGACGCCATGAGCGAGGCGGAGGAGCTCGACCGCGCGGATCTTCGAGTTCGCTCGGACATCGAGCGCTACGGCTGGCACGTCGCCCTTGTGCCGCCCGAGCGGCCCCAAGATCCCCGTTCCATCGGCTGGGGGTTCACCATCGGCCTGACCGAGCGGTTCGGACACCCCGAGATCGCCGTCTTCGGCATGGACCTGCGCGCGACGCACCAGCTGCTCAACCGCACGGGCGTCGCCATTCGAAAGGGCTGGAGCCTTGAGCCGGGGCGAACCTACGCGGGGCTTTTGGAAGGCTACGAGTGCGCGTTTCGGAGCATCGAAACCTGCTGGCACTCGATTTTCTTCGGAAATGCACAGTGGCACTACCGCAGCCAGGCGTTCTCGATCATTCAGCTGTACTGGCCAGACGAAAGCCAACGCTTTCCCTGGCAGGAGGGATTCGCCTCCGAGTGGCGCTCGGACCAGCCGCTTCTCTACCTGACCGATGAGTGCAGCGCCCTCTCCCCCGCGCTGCGAGAGGCCCTCGAACGAGAGGGGGCGCTGTAGCGGGCGGGCCGTGTACGCGCCCGCCTTAAGCGGCGACATCTTCGCCGCAACGCGAGAGCCCGGGCGCGAGCTCCCCGCGCGCCGAGTCTCGGACCGCGCTACAAGGCAGGCGATGGGGGTGGGCTCGACCGGGACCCTTCGCTCCCGCGCGCTCGTGCGGGAGACGGAGCTGTATGCTCCGGTGCGCGCCTTTCTCGAGGGGCAGGGTTACACCGTCCGCGGCGAGGTGCTCGGCTGCGACGTGGCGGCCAGGCGGGGTGACGATCTCGTCGTGGTCGAGCTCAAGCGCGCGCTCACCACCGATCTCCTCCTTCAGGCGATCCGCCGGCAGCGCACGACAAACTCCGTGTACGTTGCCGTCCCGCGCCCGCGCGGGGCAGGCCATGGCAACCGTTGGCACGGCCTTCTCCAGCTTCTGCGGCGCCTCGAGCTCGGTCTGCTTCTCGTTTCCTTCTCGGGCCGGCGTGCCCGGGTGCAGGTCGTCCTCCACCCGCTTCCCTTCGATCGGCGCCGCAGTGCCCGAGGCCAGCGCGCGATCCTGGAAGAGATGGCCGGTCGCTCGGGGGACCACAACCAAGGCGGGAGCGTCCGGCGTCCGCTGGTCACGGCGTACCGTGAGAACGCCATCCACGTGGCCTGCTGCCTCGAGCGGAAGAGCCCCCTCGCGCCCCGCGCGCTGCGTGCTCTGGGTACGGGACGGAAGACGCTGTCGATCTTACGTTCAAATGTGTATGACTGGTTCGAACGGGTGGGCCATGGCCTCTACGCCCTCTCCGCACAGGGCCGCGCGGATCTCTCGCGCTGGCCGGAGCTCGCGGCCGAGTATCGAAGCCGCGTCGCGCGGGCGATGGAGAAGGGGCCCTTCCCGCTGGCGACGGAAAGCGCGACGCTCGTCTCCGCGGAGGAGCGCCCCCGCTAGTCCGAACCGGCGCTACGCTGGCCCGCCCATGGACGAGCGGGTCTTGCGGGGCCCCAGTGCACGCCCCTTCGTAGCCTCGATCTTGGTCTTTGCCGTCGCCCTGCCCGCCGGTGGCGAGAGCCATCCCGCGACCCTCACCTTCCTGCGCGACGGGAAGGTGGTGCGCACGCTCGACCTCGACAGCTTGCGGCGCAGCTGCGGCGCGCGCCGCATCGAGCTCGACGATCCCTACTACGGAAGGCGCGCCGCCTACTTGGCGTGTCCGCTTGGCGCGGTGCTCAAGCTGGGGTTTGGCGAGCCGGTCTCTCGCGAGCCGGCGGAAACCTTCTTCCTGCGTGCACGAGACGGCTACGCAAGGCCCGCGAGCGCAGAGCGCCTCGGAGAAGATGGAGGCTTCCTCGCCTTTGCCGACGCCGATCTCACCCGAAGCCAGGATGCAGGCGCCGCCGGGCCGCTCGAGCCGCGCTTTGCGCCGATCGACCGCCGCCAACTCGATCCGGGCCCCTTCTACCTCGTATGGACGAAGCCAGGCCAGCGAGACCCCGATCGCTACCCGTGGCCCTACCAGCTCGTGGAGATCGAGGCCGCCGCGTTCGAGCGCGCCTATCCCCACACGGCGCCGACGGGTCTCCCACCCGACGCACCTGCATGGCGCGGCTTCGCGACGTTCAGGAATGACTGTATTGCCTGCCACAGCATCAACACCGAGGGAGGAAAGATCGGGCCGGACCTGAACGTGCCGCGAAGCATCGTCGAATACCGGCCAAGGGATCAGATCAAGGCGTACGTGCGTGATCCGAGCGCTTTCCGCTACACGAGCATGCCAGCCCACCTCGATCTCTCGTCGGCCCGGCTCGATGAGCTCATCGCCTATTTCGAGGCGATGAGCACCCGCAAGTACGATCCCCACCGAGCGCCGTGACTGGAGGTGCGCGCGTGACGACGCGCGGGACGTCACGGCGAGCCGACCTTTCCCGGGGAGCGCAGGCCCCGGAACGCGGGGGAGAAGAAGCCGAACCAAACCAAGGGGACGTACCACGCGTAGTAGAGCTGATTGGGCACCGCGCGCAGCGCCCAGCCCGCATCCAGCCCGAAGACAAGGATCAGCGTGTCGGAGATGGCCCAGAGCGCGTAGTAGAGCGCGGCATAGCCCGCCACGGCTCGCACGAAGCGACGCAGCGCGGGTGAAGCGCTGCCCATGCGGGCCCGCAGAAGATAGGCGCGCAGCACAAGGGCGAGCACCGTGAAACACAGCTCGTACACCAGCCAGAGCGTGTTTTCGGGGAGCCTGGGGTACGCGGCGCCGAGTCCGGCGTGAAGCGAGAGCGCGGCGGCCGGAACGAGGAGGGTCCACCCCGCGGCCTCGACCGCGGCCGCTCTCCCGACTCGGGGACCGGAAAGCCGGAAGAGGAGCCAGAAGACCCGGAAGTCCCCAAGCAGGACAAAGAAGCAGGAGAGGACGAGATCTGCCTTCGTTCCTGCCCCACCCAGCACCCGAACGAGCGGCCCGGTCGCGAGCGGATCCAGCACGGTGAGAAAGGCGAACGCGATGCCGTAGCGACGGACAAAGGACGCGTCGGCAGCGCAGAGCCCCGGCCCCGCGGACCTGCCGCGAAGCGCGAGGTAGACGAGGAAGGCCAGGGGGAGGGCGATGACGCCGTAGAGACCCTGCGCGTCGCTCTCGTAGAAGGCTTGCCAACTCTCAAAACCCAAAGCGCCCCCGCGACGCGATACGCTGACACGTCCCTCCCGGCCGGGCGAGGCCACGGTGGTCGCCCGGCTCATCCGCACCCTGCCCAGCCGGCGTCATGACGTGTTCGTTCGCGGCCCACCCGGCTCGCCCGGAGCGCCCCGTGCCGAAGGCTCCGCGACACAGCTCCCCTGCGAAGCGCCGCGGCACCGATCCTGCCGGTTGCGCCGCCCTAAAGCGCCACCCATCCTCGCAGGCCATGGCCCCCGACCGATCCCGCGCCGTGGTGATGGGCGTCCAGCTTCCTGGCGTCGAAGACAGTGAGCACGCCGCCTCACTCGACGAGCTGACCCGCCTCGGCAAGACGCTCGGCTTGCGGGTGGTCGAGCGCATCAGTCAAAGGCGCAGCGCCTTGGCTCCCGGCGCAGTTCTCGGGGAAGGGAAGCTCGAAGAGCTCGCGGCCCGGGTGGGCGAGCTCTCGGCAGGCACGATCCTGGTGGACCATGAGATTACGCCCTCCCAGGCCCGCAACCTCGAGAAGGCCACGGCTGCCGAGGTCCTGGATCGCACGGCGGTCATCCTTGCGATTTTTCAACGCCACGCCCGCAGCCGCGAGGCGCGCCTTCAAGTGGAGATCGCACGTCTTTCCTACCTGGCGCCTCGGCTGCGCGAATCCAGCGTCGGACGCGATCGCCAGGGCGGCGGCATCGGGGCCAAGGGTGCGGGCGAATCGGCGATCGAGCTCGACCGGCGAAAACTGCGCGACCGCATTTCGGAGCTGCGCGAGGAGCTCAGTGCGATCGAACGCGATGCCAAGACGCGGCGACGTCGGAGAGCGGAGAGCAGCACCGTCGCACTCGTCGGCTACACGAATGCCGGTAAGTCGTCGCTCATGCGAGCTCTCACAGGGAGCGGTGTCCTCGTGGCCGACCAGCTCTTCGCCACGCTCGACACGACGGTGCGGGCTCTCCAGCCGCCGACGCATCCCCGGATCCTGATCTCCGACACCGTCGGCTTCATCAAAAAACTCCCGCACGATCTCATCGCCTCGTTCCGTTCCACCCTCGAGGAGGTTCGTGACGCCTCGCTGCTCGTGCAGGTGGTCGACGCCTCGGATCCCGCGCACCCCGCCCAGATGGAGGTGACGCGTGAGGTGATCCGCGAAATCGGAGCCGAGGCGCAGCCCTGGCTCGTCGTGTTGAACAAGATCGACCGCGTGGAGGAGGCGAGGCGGGCCGAACTCGCGGCTCTCCACCCCGAGGCGCTCCTGCTCTCGGCCAAGCGACCCGAGGACGTCGCGCGGCTGCGGGATCACCTCGTCGCTTTCTTCGAGCGCGAGATGGTGGAGGAGGAGGTCACCGTGCCCTACTCCCGCCAGCGGGTGGTCGGGGACATCCACTCCTCGTGCCGCGTGCTCGCCGAGAGCTATGACGAACGCGGCACACGCCTGCGCATCCGGGCTCATCCCGCGGTGCTGGCCCGCCTGCGCGCTGCGCTCTAGCTCCGGGCCAAGCCGCAAACCCCGCAAGCGGAGCGTGCGGCGCAACGGCCTTCCGCTCGAACCCCTCCCCCTGGTGGGCCGGCNNCCGCAAGCCCCGCAAGCGGAGCGCGGGGAGAACCTGGGCTGCCGCTCGAACCCCCATCGCGCGCGTGCGGGGCCGCCATTCCCGTCGCCTCCCGCATGCCGCTTGTCTTTGTCAGTCGCCGGCCGATCCAGTATTAAGCCGCGAATCTGAGGGAGGGGGGGCACGTGGAGTGGTGGCAATCGATGGTGCTGGGTCTTGTGGAAGGCATTACCGAGTATCTGCCGGTGAGCTCGACGGGCCACCTCATCCTGGCTTCCTCCCTGCTTGGCCTTGGACGTGATGAGGCTTCGAAATCCGCACTCGACGCGTTCGAGGTCGTGGTGCAGGGAGGCGCCATCCTCGCGGTCCTTGGGCTCTACGCGACCCGGGTCCGCAGCCTCCTGCTCGGGCTTGCGGGCCGAGATCCCGCCGGCCTCAAGCTCGCGCGGAACCTGTTTCTCGCCTTTCTCCCCGCGGCCGTGCTCGGCCTCGCCGTGCACGAAGCCATCAAGACACACCTCTTCAACCCCCCGGCCGTATTCAGCGCACTGTTCGTCGGCGGCGTGTGGATGATCTGGCTCGATCGCCATCGGCGGCACGAAGGCAGAGGGGTCAACGACCTCTCTGCGCGCGACGCGCTCTGGATCGGCCTCTTGCAATGCGCCTCGCTCTGGCCAGGAACGTCGCGTTCCATGATGACGATCGGCGCAGGGCTCCTCATCGGGATGCGCGCAACCGAAGCGGCGGAGTTTTCGTTCCTGCTGGGACTCCCCACGCTGGGCGCTGCCTGCCTCTACGAGCTCGCGAAGAACGTCCACGAGGCCTCGCAGCACGGGACGCCAAACCTGTTCCAGGAGCTCGGCGTGAAGGCTTGCCTTTTGGGGGTGGTCGTGGCCACGGTCTCGGCCGCGTTCGCTGTGCGCTGGCTCGTCTCCTTCTTGAACCGCCATGGCCTCGCTCCCTTCGGCTGGTACCGGATCGCCCTGTGCATCGTGATGGGCCTGCTGATCTTTGCGGGCTGGGTGGAGATCGTGACGTGAGCCGCGTTCCTCGACCCGCCCCTACCTCGCCCGGGCGACGAGCGCCTCGGCCCGGGCCAGGTCCTCGGGCGTGTTCAGATTGACAAGGGCCGCTCCGTCCGGGTCGACCTCGGCGAGATCCGCGTCCTCGAGATAGGCGGCCTCGAGCTCCGTGAGCAGGCCCTTGGCCGCGAGTCGTCCGCTGTCTAGCCGGGCGGAGGCTGCCCGCTCCGCAGGAGCCCGCTCGTAGAGCGCACAGAGCGGCTGAGGCACGCCGCCGGGTCGCGGCGCCACGGCCTGTGCGCGCGGCCAGGCGACGATCGCGAGCAGCAATGCCGGCGTTACGAGCGGCAGATCCGTTGCCACGATCAGCACCCGCTCCGCCGAGGCGGCTGCGAGGGCTGCGACCATGCCGCGCAGAGGACACGGCGGACCGGGAGGGTCGGGGACCTTCCGCCCCGGAGCGCCTGGGGGCGGATCTCCGCCCACCAGCAGTACATCCTCGAAGAGCTCGGCGAGAACGCACGCGATGCGGGTGGCTGCGGCGACACCGCCGATTGCAAGATGCGCCTTGTCATGCCCCATCCGGGTCGAGCTCCCGCCCAGAAGCACCGCGCCGGCGACATCGCGCAGGCGTCCGACGGGCCTTCCCACCTAGAATCCCGGCTCGTGCGCGGCGAAGAAGCCCTCGTCGAGGACCTGCACCAGGCCGCGCTCGCCGGCGGCAAGCCGCGTCTTCGCCGCGGGAAGGATGAGCAGGCCGTGGGCGAGGGCCATGGAGCGCAAGACGCCCGAGCTCTGGGTGCCCGTGCTCCGCGCCACGAACTCGCCGGCCGCGTCGGGCTTGGGCTCGAGAAAGACCCGCACAAAGTGCATGCGTCCTGCAGACTTCTCAAAGTCGTGGGCCAGCGTCGCGCGAACCAGCGGGCGGAAGAGAGCCCTGTGGCCGGCCATCTTTCGCAGCACAGGGCGGACGAATTGCTCGAACGTCACCATGGCGGACACGGGGTTGCCCGGGAGGCCGAACACAAGGGGGCCGGTGTCCCCGAAGCGTCCGAAGACGATGGGGTAGCCCGGCTTCATCTGCACTCCCCAGAACACGAGCGTGCAGCCAAGCTTCTCGAGAACCGGCCGCACGTAGTCGCGGTCTCCCACCGAGACGCCGCCCGATGAAACGATGAGATCCGCCCGGTTCCCGGCGCGGAGCCGGTCCTCGAGGGCGTCGGGTGTATCGCGCGCGATCCCGAGGTAGATCGGTTCGGCGCCCGCGAGTCGGCACTGTGCGGAGAGCGTGTAGGAGTTCGAGGACACGATCTTTCCGTCGAACGGAGCGGTGTCGGGCTCGACGAGCTCGTCGCCTCCCGAGACCACGGCGACCCGCGGCCGCTGGCGTACCGCGACCACCGTGCGGCCGAGAGAGGCCAGGAGCCCGAGAGCCGCGGGCCCGAGCTCCGCCCCGCAATCGAGCACGAGCTCGCCCTTGCGCACATCCTCGCCTGCCGAGCGCACGTTCTCGCCAGGGCGCGGGACCCCGCGCATGCGCACGAGAGCGCCCTCGCGCTCGGCATCCTCTTGCCGAACGACTGCGTCTGCGCCCGGCGGGATCGGGGCGCCGGTAAAGATGCGAGCGGCCTCACCCGGGGCGAGTGCGCGCTCGGGGGAGCTGCCGCCGGCGGGGACCTCGAAAGCGACTCGCAGGGCGACCGGCGTCTCGCGGGTCGCGCCCGCGAGGTCGGCGCAGCGAAGGGCGTAGCCGTCCATCGCCGAGTTGTCGGCCGGGGGAAGCGTGCGTGTGGAGACAACCGGCTCGGCGAGCACCCGCCCGAGCGCGTCGGCGGTGGCCACGGTCTCAGACCCGAGCTGCGGCGCAAGCGCGAGAACGACGCGCTGCGCTTCCGCCACCGAAAGCCCAGTCCTCAAATGGTTCACCGGGTTCACCTTACCCTCCCTCGCCCCCGAGCGCCTCGACGCCCGGAGAGGTGTTGCTAAGGTGCCTAAGCTTTAGGCACGATTTCCCCGTGGGGAGGACCAACTCCGTTGCCCGTCGACCTCCAGCGCGTGCTTGATGCGGTCCTCGATGGGGTCCTTGTGGTGGACCGCGAGGGCCGCGTCGAGCACGTCAACGCCGAGGCTTGCCGCATCCTGGAGACCTCCCCCGAGGCCATCGGCGGAGAGCCCATCGAGGGCGTGCTCGGCCCGGACCACGCCATGGCAAAGCTGGCGCGGGCTGCGCTCTCAAGCGGGCGCACGGCCCTCGCAAGCGACCAAGCCGTCGAACGGCGCCACGAGGTGAAGCTCGTGGTGGACGTCGCCGCCTCCGCCACCTTCGACGAGCGGGGTACGCCCGATGGTGTCGTGCTCGCGCTTCGGGACCGCACGATCCAGCACTCGCTCCAGCGGGTCGTGACCGAGCGGGAGAGGCTCGCGGCGTTCGGACGGATCGCGGCCGGAATCGCTCACGAGGTCAAGAACCCGCTCGGAGGAATCCGCGGCGCGGCGGAGCTGCTCGAGCTGCGGGCCACAGATTCGCAGACCCGCGAGTCGGCGCGGCTCATCGTCCGGGAAGTGGATCGCATCGCGACGCTCGTCGACGACCTCATGGTGTTTGCGCGCGGGGAGAAGCTCCAGCTCGCCCCCGTGAATCTGCACCGGCTCCTCGACGACGTCCTCGACCTCTTGGCCCACGATCCGCTCTCCGCAAGCGCCAGAGTCGAGCGCCATTTCGACCCCTCTCTGCCGGAGCTCCTCGCCGACCCGGATCGACTGGTCCAGGTCTTCTTGAATCTCGCGCGCAATGCGCTTCAGGCCCTCGAGGCGAAGGGCGGGACGCTCCTCATCCGCACCCGGGTGAGCGTTGACCATCGACTCCTCACCGAAGATGGAGCCCGCGTCCCCGAGGTCCTGGTCGAGTTCGAGGACACGGGGCCCGGCATTCCCGCCGACGTGCTCGAGAATGTCTCGACTCCGTTCTTCACCACCCGAGCCCGTGGCACGGGTCTGGGCCTCGCCCTCTCCAAGCACTGGGTCGCGCGCCACGGCGGCGTGTTGCGCGTCGAAAGTGTCCCTGGGAAGGGCACGACCGTCCGCGTCTCCCTTCCGCTGCGGAGGACGGAATGAACGAGCGCGCGGCCGAGCGCCGCGCTCGAATCCTTGTCGCGGACGACGAAGCATCGATCCGCTTCGTGCTGCGCGAGGCGCTCGGCGCAGGCGGCCATGAGGTCTTCGACGTCGACTCGGGCGAAGCCGCGATCGAAGCCCTCTCCAGCCAGGGCCCCTTCGATATCGCCTTTCTCGACATCCGGATGCCCGGCCCCTCGGGCCTCGAGCTCATCGACCGCATCCGGGCCCTGGGTGCGGAGACGGCGGTGGTCGTGATCACTGCGCAGAACACGTTTGAGAATGCCGTCGAGGCCATGAAACGCGGAGCGCTGGACTATCTCGTGAAACCGTTCCGCCTCGCCGAGGTGAGCGCTCTCGTCGAGCGCGCGCTCCGCACGCGCGATCTCGAGCGCGAGGTCCGGCAGCTGCGCCGGGAGGTCGGCGCGCGCATCGCCCCCGGCGACCGCCTGGTCGGCCGCAGCGACGCTTTGCTCGAGGTCTTCAAGACGATCGGACGCGTGGCGCGCAGCGACGTCTCGGTGCTCATCACCGGCGAGAGTGGAACCGGCAAGGAACTCGTGGCCCGCGCCATCCACGTCGCGAGCCCGCGCGCCTCCGGCGCCTTTGTGGCGGTGAACGCAGCCGCGATCCCCCGAGAGCTCCTGGAAAGCGAGCTCTTCGGCCACGAGCGGGGAGCGTTTACCGGCGCAATCGAGGCGCGCGCGGGACGATTCCGCGAGGCCTCGGGCGGCACACTCTTCCTCGACGAGATCGGGGATATGCCGGTCGAGCTGCAGGCCAAGCTCTTGCGCGTCTTGCAGAGCGGCGAGGTGACCGCGGTCGGGGGGCGTCGTCCCGAGCACGTCGATGTGCGCATCATCGCCGCGACACACCGGGATCTCGACGCCGAGGTCAAGGCGGGAAGATTCCGAGAGGACCTGCTCTACCGCCTGCGGGTCGTCCCCATTCACCTTCCGCCGCTGCGCGAGAGGCCCGAAGACATCCCGATCCTCGCCGAGCACTTCGTGTCGCGCTACTCCGAGGAGATGGGCACGGGGCCGCGTTTCCTCGCGGAGGCCACGCTCCGACATCTTTCGGCGTATCCGTGGCCAGGCAACGTTCGGGAGCTCGAGAATGCGATCAAGCGCGCCCTGGTTCTGGCTTCGAGCGAGGTGCTGACGCCCGAGGACTTCGCCTTCCTTGAGACCCCCGTCGGTGAAGGCCGCACCCGCGCCACACTCGAGCAGCTCATGGCGGAGGAGGCGCGCAGCGCCCTCTCGGAGAGCGCGGCGCGGGACCTGTACCCGCGTCTTATGGAACGCGCGGAGCGTCCGCTGCTCGTCGCCGTGCTCGAACACACGGGCTGGAACCAGATCCGCGCCGCGGCGCTGCTCGGGATCAACCGCAACACCTTGCGCAAGAAGATCGTGGAGCTCGCCATCGAGCTGCCGGGACGGGAGTGACGTCACGCCCGCTCGCCGCGGGCCTGCGCGGGCTCTTCGTCGTGGCCGACGACAGCCCGGCCTTTCGGTGGAGCCCCGTGGAGCAGGCCCGGGCCGCCTGCGAAGGCGGCGCCTCCGTCGTCCAACTGCGGGCGAAGCACGCGGCGGATCGCGCCACGCTCGCCATGGCGGCCGACATCCGCAGCATCACGCGCTCGAGCGGCGCCCTCTTCTTCATCAACGATCGTTTCGACCTCGCGCTTCTCGCCGAAGCCGACGGCGTGCACCTCGGTCAAGACGACCTGGCGCCGGCCTCCCTGCCCGCCGCAGCGCGCAGGCGCCTGCTCGTCGGGCGCTCGACCCATACCCTCGTGCAGGCCAGGGCCGCGCGCGCGGAGCCCGTGGACTACGTCGCGTTCGGGCCTGTGTTTGAGACGCGTTCGAAGGACTCGCCCTACGATCCACGCGGGCTCGCTCTGCTCGCCGAGGCGGTAAAGACCGTGGCCCCCCACCCCGTGATCGCGATCGGAGGCATCGACCTCGCCCGCGCAGCGTCCGCGAAGCGCGCCGGAGCCGCGGGCGTCGCCGTGATCTCCGCGGTGGCGGGGGCCGAGGATCCCGCCGCCGCGGCGCGCGCCCTCGTCCAGGTGCTGGAGGCGCCCTTTCGATGAACGACTTCTCGGCCCGCGCAGTCTCCGCGACCGGCATGGTGACGATGGTCGCCATCGCGTGGACCGCATCGAGTGACCGCAGGCGGGTTCCCTGGCGCATCATCGTCTACGGAACGGCGATCCAGTTCGCTCTCGCTCTCCTGATGCTGCGCACGGATCCCGGACGGCGGTTCTTCGTGGCCGCAAACGATGCCGTCAATGGCTTCATCGCATACACCGACACAGGGGTGCGGTTCGTGTTCGGTGCCCTCGTGGACACCGGCTTCTCGTTCGTGATCAACGTGCTCCCGATCATCGTCTTCATGGGCAGCCTGTTCGCAGTGCTCTACCACATCGGCGTCATCCAGCCGGTGGTGACGCTGCTGGCCCGCGCCCTCGCGCGCAGCCTCGGGATCTCCGGNNCTTGGGATGGTGGAGGCACCGCTGCTCGTTCGTCCCTATCTGGCAGGCATGACGGAATCCGAGCTTTTCTGTGTGATGACCACGGGAATGGCAGGCATCGCAGGCTCGGTGCTCGTGGCGTACGTCCAGATGCTGGGCGGCGGCGACTTCGCAGGGCACCTCGTGATCTCGAGCATCCTCACCGCCCCGGCGGGCATCCTGATCGCCAAGGTCATGGTGCCAGAGACCGGCGTACCGGAGACGGGAGCCACGGGGCACACCATCGTCGAGCCCACCTCTCTCAATTTGATCGATGCCGCTGCGACCGGCGCCGCCGACGGGATGCGCGTCGCCGGCTACGTCGGCGCGACGCTGCTGGCGTTCGTCGCCGCGATCGCCATGCTGAACGATGGCCTTGCGGCGCTGGGCGGCATGGCGGGGATCGACGGGCTCACGCTCCAGCGTGTGCTCGGCTGGGTGATGGCGCCGATCGCGTGGCTCATGGGGATCCCCTGGTCGGAGGCGACCCACGTCGGAGGCCTGCTCGGGGTGAAGACGGTCCTGAACGAGTTTCTCGCCTATCAGCAGCTCGGCGAGTTGATCAAGGCGGGCGCCCTCTCGCACCGCTCCGCGGTGATCGCCTCGTACGCCCTTTGCGGCTTCGCCAACTTCGGCTCGCTCGCGATCTTGCTGGGGGGGCTGGGCGGCATGGCCCCGACGCGTCGCGGCGACGTCGCGCGACTCGGCCTGCGCTCGATTCTGGCCGGCTCCCTGGCAACCTTCATGACGGCGTGCATCGCCGGAGTCCTGCTCTAGACCACTCGCGTCTGCGCGCTGCTCCCTGGCTCATTGAAGGCCCGCGCGAGCACGCTGGGAGCTGCGCTTTGGGAGACCCGAGCCAGCCAAGCCAGTTCTTCGGCAAACTGTCTCGGGCTAGCCCTCCTCGTGGGTGAGCGTGAGCATGATCTCCGTTTCACCCGACTCGCCCACGGACACGAGTACGCTTGCCCTTCGATCTCCCTTTCCAGCGATCAACATCCGCTGATCCGCAGAGGTCATCTCGCCCTTCACGTTCCAGCCCTGCTCCGCGAGCTTTTGCCGGTAGAACTCGAAGACCTTCTCGGGGCTCTCCTTGGCTTGGAAGGCGACCGAGAGTCCTTGCCCGGGCGCACGTGAGCTCGAGACGACGCTCGCCCCGGGATAGCTCGGGAGGTCGGCGGGGAGGTCTTGGAGCGGCGTCCCGCGTTCCGGGACTCCCTGCGGAGCCGTCGAGCTCGCAGCCGGCGCGGTGGCGGGAGCGCGCGCGTCAGGCGCCGCCGGCGCAGCCGCTTCTCTTCTCCCACAAGAAAGTGTCGCGAGAGCGGCGGCGAGCGCCGCCCGGCGCACGAGCCGACGCCGAGTCGAAAAATGCATGGCCCCCCTCCTTCCCGCCGGGGCGCAGCATAACCCGCTGGCGCACTGCCAGAAGAGGGCGTGCGGTGCGCCTTGGACGGAGGGTCCCTTGCCGTACGAGCTGCGAGGCCTCCTCGTCCTCAGCGCCCCTCGAACTTCGGGGCGCGCCCCTGCGCGAAGGCCGCCACGCCCTCCTTGAAATCCCGGCTGCGCAAGAGCGGCAGAACCTGCAGAAAGACGTGGTGCACGTTGGCCTCGAAGGTTTCGTCCTGGCCGAGACGCATCATGCGCTTCGTCGCCTGGACGGCGAGCGGCGCGTTGGCGGCAATCTCCATCGCGAGAGCATGGACTTCCTTTGCGAGGAGCTCGTCGGGCACCACGCGGGAGACCAGTCCAAGAGACAGGCACTCCTCGGCCGGGAGCGTGCGTCCGGTGAAGGCGATCTCGCAGGCGCGTGACCAACCCACAAGCCGGGGCAGAAGCCAAGTCCCCCCGCTCTCGGGCAAGACGCCGCGCTTCGCAAAGGCCGGCGCCAGCTTCGCGCGGGCGGCCGCGATCCGGATGTCGCAACCCAAGGCGAGATCCATCCCGTAGCCCGCCGCGGCACCGTTCAAGGCGCAGATCGTGGGCTTGTCGAGGTTGTGAAGCACGATGGGCGGAGCGTCGCGCAGATCAAACCTGCCCAGATCTGCGATCTCGCCGGCGCTGCCGAAGCCCTTCCCGGCCGCCACATCCTTGAGGTCGAGGCCGGCGCAGAAGCCCTTGCCCGCACCGGTCAGCACCACCACGCGCACGCCGGGGTCACGGTCGCAATCCACAAGAGCCCGCGAGAGGGCGTCCAGCATGCCTGACGAGATGGCGTTGAGCCGGTCCGGACGGTTGAGCGTGAGCGTGGCCACCGCCCCGTCGCGCGTGAAAAGAAGCTCGTCCATATGGAGGTCCTCCCTGGCAGCAGCCGATTTATTACAAAAATTGCAGATCTCTTCCGATTTCTGTAATATAGACCTCGTGCGCCGCGAGAAGACCATATCGAGCCCCGCCGTTCCGCGCGCCGGGAGCCTTGTGCTCGACCTGCTTTCGACCCTGCGCCGCGGCTCAATGCCGGTGCGGGCGCTGGTGGAGGCGGGAGAGCTTTTCGGAATCGGGGGCAACAGCGTACGCGTGGCGCTCGCCCGGCTGCTCGCCCGAGGCCTCGTGGAGCGAGACGAGCGCGGCCGCTACCGCTTGGGTTTCGCGGCGGGGGCGATCGAACAGCAGGTCACCTCGTGGCGCCGCCTGGGAGAGAAGACACGCGTCTGGGGGGGCGGCTGGATCGCCGCGTTCGCAGCGCCGGGCGGGGATCGCGTGCGTGAAAGCGGCCGTCGCAGCGCGCGAGCCCTTCGCTTCCTCGGTTTCCGCCCGCTCGCGCCGAGTTTGAGCGTGCGTCCCGACAACCTCGTGGGGGGCGTCGCTCATGCTCGCGCGACGCTTTCGGGTCTCGGACTCGGATCCGGCGTGCTCGTGGCCTCGCTGCAAGAGCTCGATCCTGCAACCGATGGAAAGGCGCGAGGGCTCTGGGACTCCCGCGCCCTCGAGAGGGGTTACCAAGACGCTCGCGAAGCTCTCCGCCGCAGCGCGGAGCGTTTCGCTCGGCTGGACGCGCGAGAGGCCATGGTCGAATCCTTCCTATGCGGCGGCCGGGTGATCCGACAGCTCGCCCTGGACCCGCTCCTGCCCGAAGAGATCTGCCCGTCGGCCGACCGGAGCGCGCTCTTGGACGAAATGCGCCGCTACGATCGAATCGGCCGGGCGGCCTGGGCGGAGTTTCTCGACCAGCATGGCGTGCGCCACTCGCGCGGTGCCCAGGACCTGCGGATGACCGATGCGGCGGCGACGCTCGCCGTGGCAGGAGGGTGGTCATGAGCTCGTCGATCGCCGCGCCGAGCGAGAGCGCGGAGAAGCCCTGGCTGCGCTCGCTCCATCGGGACGAGATGGAGGAGCTGCTGGAACTGCAGGATTGGCACTCGTGGCTCTCGCTCCTTGCGGATTGGAGCTTGATCGCCGCGTCGTTCGCGCTGGTCGCGCGCTGGCCCAACCCGCTTACGGTCGTTCTCGCGCTCTTTGTGATCGGAGGGCGCCAGCTTGGTCTGGCGGTCCTCATGCACGAAGCCGCCCACCGCACGCTCTTCCGCAACCGCCGCTTCAATGATTGGGCTGGAAACTGGCTCTGTGCCTATCCGGTGTGGGGTGACCTTCACCCCTACCGCGCGTACCACCTGCAGCACCACGCCAAGACCGGGACCGCCGAGGACCCCGACCTCGGCCTCGCCGCTCCCTTCCCGGTGACCCGCGCGAGCCTGCGCCGAAAGGTCTTTCGCGACCTGACGGGTCGCACGGGCGTCAAGCGCGCGGTGGCCACCCTGCGCCGGGATCTCGGGCTTTCCCGCGGAAAGGTGCGGCGACGCGACGGGGGCGGCCTTGCGAACCTGCGCGGAGTGGCGATCACCAACGCCGTGCTGTTCGGTCTGTGCGCCGTGGCCGGCTTTCCCGCGCTCTACCTGCTTTGGCCCGCAGCATGGCTCACGACGTACAGCTTGGTCATGCGGATCCGTTCCATCGCCGAGCACGGCATGGTGCCCGACCCGGCCGACGAGCTTCGCAATACCCGGACCACGCTCGCGCGCTGGTGGGAGCGGGTCTTCATCGCGCCGAACCGTGTGAACTATCACCTCGAGCACCACCTTCTCATGACCGTTCCGCACTATCACCTGCCGCGCCTGCATCGCCTCCTGCGGCAGCGCGGTCAGCTCGAAGGGGCGTGCGTCACCCAGGGCTATCCCGCGGTGCTGCGCCTCGCGTCCTCTCGCCCCAAGGGAGCAGCCGCATCGCAGACCTCGGGCCCGACCGAAACCGCCCTGACGCAGCGGCCACCCTTCTGATCCCTTAGACTCGCTCCATGGCGGTGTCGAAGGCGAGCCCCGCGATCTATGTCCGCGACCTCATGACCCATGAGGTCACGTCCGTGCGGCGCAATGACCGGCTGTCGCACGTCGATGATGTCATGCGTCTTGGCCGGATTCGTCATCTCCCCGTGGTCGAGGACGACGACGAGACGAAGCTCGTGGGGCTCGTGAGCCTGCGCGATCTGTTCCGAGGCTCGCTCGCGCGCGCGCTCGGCTACGGCACGCGCGCCCAGCAAAAGCTCCTCGACATGCTGTTTGTGAAGGAGGTGATGACGACCGAGCTCATCACCACGACCCCCGACACGCCCCTCGTCGAGGCCGCGCGCCTCATGACCCACCGCAAGCTCGGTTGCCTTCCAGTCGTGGAGGGCGGCAAGCTGGTTGGAATTCTGACCGAGGGTGACTTCGTGAGCCTCGCCGCCAAAGGCTGAGGCCCGGGCTCAGGGAGCGACGGGAGTGAAGGCCGCCACCAGCTCGGCCACGAAGCCGTTGACGTCGTAGCGCCCGTCATCGGGCGTGAGGCCGGCCCGCACGATCACAAGGTCACGCGATGGAACAATCGCGACCACTTGCCCGTCGTGACCGCTCGCGTAGAACAGGTCGGCGGGAGCGCGCGGGTCCGGGCGGGGGGCGCCCCGGGCCAAAGCGCCGGCGTTGAGCCAGAAGTGCGCCCCATACTCTCCGTGCGGTGCCGCAGGCGCCGGTGTCCGCGTGTAGTCCACCCATCCCGCGGGCAGGATGCGTGCGCCCTCCCAGACGCCGTCGCGCAGGTAGAGCAGCCCAAAGCGCGCCCAATCGCGCGCCGTCGCGTAGCTGTAGGAGGAGCCGACGAAGGTTCCTGCGGCGTCGGGCTCCATCAACGCGCTCCTCATCCCGAGACGCCCGAAAAGCTCCCGGCGCGGGAACGCGTGATAGTCCGCGTCGCTTCCGATCAACGAGCGCAGGATGCGCGAGAGGATGAGCGTCGTCCCGCTCGAGTACGACCAGAACGTGCCTGGAGGATGGGCGAGGGGCTGCGACGCAGCGAAGGCCGCCATGTCCCGGTGCCCGAGTCCATACAGCATGGCGATCACGCTCGAGTCGAAAGGAGAGGTTTCGTAGACCTCGTTCCAACGCAGGCCGCTCGACTGACGCAGCAAGAGGTCGACGGTGATGCTCCGCCGCGCGTCGCCGGGACGATCCCACTCGGGCACCGGTGCCGGCGCGGAGAGGTCGAGCTTGCCCTGACGCACGAGGATCCCGCAGAGCGCGTTGGTCAAGCTCTTTGTCATGGACCAGCCAAGCAGGGGCGTTTCCGGCCCGAAGCCTGGCGCGTAGCGCTCTGCGACGATGCGCCCGCCATGGACGACAACGACCGCCCGCGTGCGGCGGGGTCGCGCCGGTTCGGGCTCGGAGAAGGCGTCGCCGAGGGCACGGGACAGGCGCGCGGCTTCGCCGTCGCTCGCGGGCCCCGCCACCTCCCAGTCGACCGTCGGGAATGCGATGCTGGCCGGCTGCGGGGGGAGCGGGACGAGGGCTGGCTGCGCGGCCGCGGCTGAGAGCGGGGACAAGAGCGCGCACAGCCAAGACCCGTGCCGCCACCCACGCGCCCAAAGAGCCATCGCACCGCGCATGATACCTTCGGCGCAAGGCGCGCACGAAGGAACGACCGAGACCCATGAACCGCACGGCTCGACGCATCGCTCGGGGGATCGCGCTTTTCGCGGCGCTCCTGCTCTTTGTCTTCGCGTGGCTGGCGTGGCGGGGTGGCGAGATCATTTCGGGCTACACCGCAAAGGTGCTCTGCTCGTGCGTCTTCGTCTCTGGGCGCGATGCCACTTCGTGCCTGCGCGAAGATCTCGGCACTTACATGGGTCTTTTCCAGGCGCAGGTGGATCTTGCGGGGCGCGCCGTCGACTCGAGAGCGCTCCTCGTGCGCAGTGCGCGGGCCGAGTACCACGACGGGCTCGGCTGCACGCTTCGTTAGGTCCAGGGAGACGAGATGGACGTGTTTCGCAATCGCGTCGCGGTCATTACAGGAGGGGCGAGTGGGATCGGTGCCGCGATGGCCCGTGCCTTCGTGGCACGCGGGGCCAAAATCGTGCTGGCGGACATCGATGAACAGGGTCTTGCGGCGATGGAGCGCGAGCTCGCGAGCGCGGGGGCAGCCGTCCTTGGGGTTCCCACCGACGTTTCGCTGAGGTCGAGCGTCCACGCTCTCGCCGACGCGACCTTTCGGCGTTTTGGCGCCGCGCACATCGTCTGCAACAACGCGGGCATCGCCCTGCTGGGCGAGATGGCAAAGGCACGCCACGAGGATTGGGAGTTCACCATGAACGTCGACTTCTGGGGTGTGGTGCACGGCGTGGAGGCCTTCGTGCCCCGTTTGATCGAGCAGCACGAAGGGGGCCATGTGGTGAATACCGCCTCGATGGCCGGACTCGTCGGGATGCAGTGGCTCGGCATCTACTGCGCCGCGAAGTTCGCGGTGGTCGGCCTCACCGAGGCCCTGCACCGGGAGCTCATNNGCGCTGCACCGCGAGCTCAAGCCGCATGGGATCGGCGCGAGCGTCCTGTGCCCGATGATCGTGGCCACCAACATCGGAGAGAATTCACAGCGTCTGCGTCTGGGCGCCGAACGACCCGAGAGAGAGGCTACGCCCTCGGCGGCGGTTGCGGGCGCGATGCGGGGCGGGACCGTGAGCGCCGAGAGCGTCGCCGCAAAGGTGGTCCGGGGCATCGAGCGCCAGGATCTCTACATCCTCACCCATCCCGAACAGCGTGAGATCCTGCGCCGCCGGGCGGCGCGTATTGATGCGGTTTTCGAGACCTGGGAGAAGGACGAGCAGGCGGTCTAGCCGGGATCGACCGGAGAGTTCCGGTGCAGCACGGAGGCGTCCGNNGTTCTGGTGCAGCACGGAGGCGTCCGTCTCGCCTGCCTCTTTTCTGCGGATGAGAACGAGATTGCGGATGTAGACGAACGCGTTGGGCAGGTAGGCGAGAATGAAGATCGGGTCCCGCTTGTGAAACGCGTAGGTCAGCAGCAGGAGCGACCCGACGATGCTGAGATGCCAGAAGGACCGCGGGATGATGCTCTCTCGCGCCCGCTCCGACGCAACCCACTGCACGAGAAAGCGGGAGAAGAAGGCGGCGTTGCCCGTGAGGCCAAGAACGAGCCACGCGATCGAGTCGCTCCAGTCCACTCTTTTCGGACTCCTGGTGAGGGTTTTCTCGGTAGCAGACGCAAGGGACAGGGATAGGGTGTAGATACCGGAGGCAACCGGGGGCTACAACCCAGCGAGTGTGAAGCCCACTTCATCCCCGGCCCGGTCCGAGCCGGCTCGCCGGAATGGCCTTTCGCCATTTTGGCTTCCCAAACCACAGAGCACCGCGTGATAGACTGCGACGGTTGCGCCGCATCTGGGGTCCCTATGCGCCTGCGCCCGCTCTTAGCCCTCCTCGCCGGCACGCTTGCGACCGCCCTCTTCGCCACCTCAAGCCCGGCCGACGTTCCGTATCCGAGATGCGTTGCGCCGGCCTGCACGAATCCCTACGACTACGCCTCCTATCTCTTTCTCCCGCCCGGACAGCTGCCGAGCAATTTCGACCCGACCTCCGGAGACGCATGGAAGTACAACCCGGGGACGGGGATGAACATCGTCGGCGCCTGGGCGCTCAGCACGGGCCGGCCCGACGTCGTGGTGGCCATCCTCGACAGCGGAATTCTTTGGAGCGATCCGGCCCTTCGGCTCAAGGTCCGCCTGAACCTCGGCGAGCTCCCGAATCCCTGCCCGGAGAAGATGCCCGCGTTCAAGCCCTACGATTGCAACGGCGACGGCGTGGTGAACGTGGACGACTTCGCTGGCGTAGGCGTCCCCGATTACAACCACAACGGCGTTCTCGACGCGCAGGACCTCATTCACTTCTACAGCAACGGCGTGGATGACGACGGGAACGGATACGTCGACGACATCGCGGGGTGGAACTTCGACGAGAACAACAACGACCCGGTGGACGACGTCGACTATGGCCACGGAACGGGCGAGGCGCACGACCAAGTCAGCGAAGCGAACTTCGGAACCGCCTTCCCCGGAGTCTCGCCGAGCTCGATGTTTGTGCCCGTCAAGGTCGCCGACAGCTTCGTCGCGGTCGATACCGATTTTGCCCGCGCCGTGGTGTACGCAACGGACCTTCACGTCGACCTGATCTCCGAGGCCCTCGGGGCGGTCACGGCGAGCCCGACCAGCCAGCAGGCCATCAACTACGCCTATGCGCGCGGCATCCCGGTCATCGCGAGCGCGGCAGACGAGGAAAGCCGCCACCACAACTACCCCGCCAATTTCGAGCATACGATCTGGGTCAACTCGATCCGAAACGGCGACGGAACCTTCGTCGCACAAACGAACGACTACACCATCCTGAACGGATGCACGAACTATGGCGGCCGGGCCTGGGTCGCGATCTCGTCCGCTTCGTGCTCGTCCGAGGCGACCGGAAAGGCCGCGGGGCTCACCGCGCTGCTCATCTCCTATGGAAAGGACCTCATCGACCGCGGCCTGCTCGAGCCCTATCCCGGCCTCTCGGCGCCATTTTCCGCGGAGGAGGTGCGTCAGATCTTTCGCCGTTCCGCCGACGACATCAACCAGTCGGCGGACCTGGCGCTTCCGCTGACGGGGATCGGGGAACTGATCAACAGCCTGCTGAGCGCGCCGCCGCGCTTTGTGTTCTCCTCCCAGGATTTCCCGACCCAGGCGGGTTGGGATGAGTTCACGGGGTTTGGACGCCCCGACGCGACAAGGCTGCTCGCGATCTCGCCCGACACGATTCCACCCGAAGCGGACCTCTCCGGAAGCGTCGAGTGGTTCGACACGATCGACCCCAAGCGCACGCCGAAAGTCGAGATCGTGGGCTCGGTTGCAGCGGAGCGTGAACGGGTGCGCACGGGCCGCGGCTTCACGTGGACGCTCGAGGTCGGATGCGGCGTCCAGCCGACGAGCTTCACGCAGATCGGCAGCGGCTCGGGCAAGGGCAAGCATGAACGAGCCGTGCTCGGGACCTTGGACCCGGCCGCCACCGCGGCGGCCTGCGGTTTCGATCCCGCGGCGCCGATCCAAGACCCCGACGCGGACACGGTGCAGCTGCGGCTGCGCGTCACCGACGCCACAGGCAATCTCGGCGAGGACCGACGTGAGATCGCGATCCACAGCGATCCCTCGCTGCGCTTTGGGCCGAAGCATCTCGGAGCCTCCGGAGAGGCGTCGCCGGTCTTGGCGGATATCGACCGGGACGGCGTGCTCGACATCGTGGTGGGGACCGCAGCGGGGGCCGTGCACGTGCTGCACGGTAAAGACGGCAGCGAGCTCCCAGGCTTTCCCGCCTACACCGACTTCAATCCGGTGCCGGACTCGGGCAGCTCCGCGTACGCCACAGGCAAGCTCCCGGCGCCGCGGGAGGCAATCACAGGCGCAGTGGCGGCCGACGACCTCGACGGGGATGGGCGGATCGAAATCGTGGCGGCGTCGACCGAAGGCAAGGTCTACGTATTCGACGACCACGGAAAGCGGCGACCCGGATTCCCGGTGAGCTCGAACCCCGCGTTTTCGAACCCCTCGAACCGCGACAGCAAGAATGACTCCGACCCGGGCTTTTTGAGCGCACCCGTGCTCGTGAACCTCGAGGGAGGGGCTGGCGGCAAGAAGCTCGACATCGTCGTGGCCGGCCTCGACGGGCATCTCTACGCCTGGAAGCCCGACGGCTCCGAGGTCCCCGGCTTCCCGGTCCAGCTCGCCGACCTCTCGCAGCTCGACGTCGATCCGGCGACCGGAAAGGTGACACCGAAAAGCGGTAGCTCCGCGCGAAATCGCCTGGTGAAGATCGTGAGCTCTCCCGCGGCGGCCGACCTCGACGGCGACGGCTTCCCGGAGCTCGTCATCGCAACGAACGAGGAGTACGCGGGCTACACCGAGGGTTTTTCCTCTCCCTCGAATCTGCTGGCGCTTCTGCAAAGCGGCGCCGCGGGCGTCGGCGGCTTGTCGCTCGACACGGCCGGACGGATCTACGTGGTCCAGCACGACGGGAACCTCCATCCGGGCGGGCCCTTCCGGCCCGGCTGGCCGGTCGCCATTCCCCTGCTCGCGCCCGGCATCTTGCCGACCGTCGCCACCGGAACCCCCGGGTCCCCAGCCATCGCCGACCTCGACGGCACGGGGAACCTCGCGATCGCGATCTTTGGCGCGATCGGCCCGGTCATGCTCTTCGACAAAGACGGCAACCCCTTGCTGGGCCCCGATCCAAAGCAGCACAACTCGCCGCGCGTTCTCGCCGTGGACTTCCCGAACGGCGGGTTCCCGCAGGTTCCGCCCTCCGCGGGATCGGGCGACGCTCCGTTTTTCGGAGCTCTCGGGTCGGGGGCCTTCGGCGATATCACCGGAGACGGCCTCCCGGAATACGTCGCGCCGACGGGGGGCCTTCGCAAGCTGCTCGACCTCGACGTCCCCGGCAATCAAAGCTACAGCGACCACAGCGTGACGGCGTGGAATCCGCGCACGGGCGAGCTCCTGCCCGCCTACCCCCGCAAGATGGACGACATGCAGTTCCTGGCGAGCCCGGCCATCGCCGACGTGGATGGTGATGGAGTTCCGGAGGTGATCCAGGGAAGCGGGGCCTATCTCGTCCACGCCTTCCGAGGCGACGGCAGCGAGCCGGCGGGCTGGCCCAAGTTCACGCACGGTTGGATGCTTGGATCGCCGACGCCGGGCGACGTGGACGGCAGCGGCATGATCTCCGTCGTGGCCTCGTCCCGCGAGGGCAACCTCTTCGTCTGGAGCACGCCCGCGCCTGCAAAGGCAAGCGCCATCCCCTGGCAGGGGTTCGGCCGCGACCGGCGACACACGAAGAATCTCTCCTCCGGAGTCCCGACCACGGCAGCGACGCCCGGCCGTTTCGCGAACCTCATCTGGACACTCGAATCGATCGATCAGGAGCTGGCGCAGCGGATCCCAGGGCTGCGGGAGGAGCGCGCGGAATTCTTGAGAAGCCAGCTCTCTTCGCTTGTGCGCTTCGCCCTGCGGCTCTTCCGCGACGGCCAGGACGAGGCTGCGGTCGCGCTCCTGCGGAGCATCGAAATGGCGCTCCGCATGCCGCCGCTGGGCGAGGCAACGGGCGATCTCGACGACCAGCTCACTCTGGCAGTGGGGTCGACCGTGGACCGGGGGGTTCCGCAGATCGCTTGTGGTGGCGCGGACGCGCGGTGCCAACACGCCCGCGAGCGGGCGCAGGATCTCGTCGCAGACGGCGATGCGCTCGCGGCCCGGGGACTCCTCGACGACGCCTTCCGTCCCTGGCTCCATGCGCTCTTCGTACTCGCGAGCCATTGAGGCGGCGCTCCGGGTCGTCGGGGGCGCCGCAGCCGACCTCCACGCCATGCCACGCCCTGCGCTAGCCTCGTTCTCGATCCAGAAGCCTCCAAGGAGCCTTGGAATGTCATCCCGCGTGTCCGAGAGCGAAGTGCTGAGCGTCCTCCGCCCGATCGTCGATCCGGACTTCGGGAAGAGCATCGTCGATCTCGGGTTCGTGAAGGACCTGCGGATCGAGGGGGGCCGCGTCTCGTTCAAAATCGAGCTCACCACCCCGGCCTGCCCCGTGAAGGCGGAGTTCGAGCGCGCGGCGCGCGAAAAGGTCGCTCAGATTCCCGGGGTCGAGAGCGTCGAGGTCGAGATGACCTCAAACACCCGAGCCAGCGCAGCCAGGGCGCCCACGCCGCAGGGCATCTCCCTGCCCGGCGTGAAGAACACGATCGCAGTGGCCTCGGGCAAAGGAGGCGTGGGCAAGAGCACGACAGCGGTCAACCTCGCGCTCGCGCTTCGAGAGTCCGGTGCCAGGGTGGGGCTGATGGATGCGGACGTCTACGGCCCGTCGCTCCCGCTGCTCACCGGAGTTCACGGACGCCCGTTGAGCGAAGACAAGCGGATCTTCCCGCTCGAGGGCTACGGCCTGAAGCTCATGTCCATGGGTTTTCTCGTGAGTGAGAATTCCCCGGTCATCTGGCGCGGACCCATGGTGCACGGCCTGATTCGACAGTTCCTCACCGACGTCGACTGGGGGGAGCTCGACTATCTCGTGATCGACCTTCCGCCCGGCACGGGAGACGCCGCGCTCACGCTGACCCAGCAGGCGCCGCTCTCCGGAGCGGTGATCGTCACGACCGCGAACGACCTCTCGCTCATCGACGCGCGAAAAGGGCTCAAGATGTTCGAGAAGGTGAACGTGCCGGTGCTCGGCATCATCGAGAACATGNNTGCCGAAGAGCTCGGCGTCGACTTCTTGGGCGAGGTGCCGATCGACCCCCGCATCGTGGAAGGGGGAGACGCCGGGAAGCCGATCCTCGTGCACGCACCGGAGTCGGAGGCCGCCCGTGCATTCCGCGAGCTCGCAGGCAGCATCGCACGCAAGCTTTCGGTGCTCGCGGCGAAGGCCCCTCGGGCGGCGGACGCGAACATCGTCTGGGTGAGCTAGCCGAGCCCGCGACCTTCGACACGCCGCGGCCTGCCGGCCNNCTTCGGATCCCCTCGACCCCCGGCTTTTCGCGGACTACGGGCACCTTCCCGCGCACGCACTGCCCGCCTCCGCGCCGAGCGCGCGCGGAGCCGCGGGTCACCCGCTTTGGCCCGGTACGAACGGGCACCCCGGGTCGCTCGGGCTATCCCCGGGTGCGGTGGGAACGGGAGCGTCCATCGACGGCGCACTCGAGAAATCGAACATGTCCTCAAGCGGGTCGGCATTCGCATCCCGTGCAGTGAGGGCGGGATGCGGGCGGTCGCGGTCGTCCTCTCGTTCGTCGTCCTTCATGCCCCCCATGAACCGCTTCTCGATCAGGGCGAGCATCGAAGTGTGGTCGCCGATCGTGTGCGACACGTAGTGGGGTTTCGAAAACGGCGACACCGCGATAAACGGGACGCGGAAGCCGAGCTGGTTGAAATTCGCACAGTTCGCCGGATACGGCCCGGTGCTCGTGAATTCCGGGCAGATCGCCAGCGCTTCCGCCTGGCTCGAGGAGCACTCGGCCCCTCCTCCAGGCAGCTCGCTCGCGGGCGGATTCGAGAGATCCGCACACTGGCCGGGATTGATCCCGTCGGGATTGAGCGCCCCTCCCTGCGGCGCACGGGCCGGGGCGACGTGGTCATAGAAACCGCCGTGCTCGTCGTAGGTAATGAAGATGATCGAGTCCTTCCAACTGGGGCCGTTGCGGACTGCGTTCACGATCTCGGAGACGAACTTCTCGCCCTTGCGGATGTCGGTGGGAGGATGCTCATCGTTCTCGCCTTTGGTGCTCGCAAAACCGAAATCGGGATCTACGAATGAAACCTGCGGGAGCGTGCCGGCTGCGGCATCTGCGAGAAACGCGGACACTGGCTTGGTGTGCGCCGTTTCGAACGGAAACGACGGACGGAAGATGAATGCCGTCGGCAGGTCATTGAAGTAGTCGACCCATGAAACGCCATGCTGGTCCAGGAGGTCGAAGAACGTGCCGGTGATGGGCTTGTAACCGCCCGGCGGCGGAAAAATTTCTGCGGTCGTCAGATGACCAAATGAAGTCGCCGCTAACGCGTAGGCCCGGTTCGGGAAGGTCTGCCCGATGACGGAACAGAAGTAGCGATCGTCAATGGCGAACGTCTGCGCGAGGCTGTAGTAGAACGGCAGATCGGTTTGCGTGTAGAAGCCCATCGTGTCGTCGTCGGTCGCGGTCTCTGGGCCGGTGTCGAGCTGGCCCTGAGAGGTGCTGTCGTTTCGAAGAACGAAGCCGTCGTTGGGGCTCGAGAGAATCGTCTCTGCCGGATGGTTGAAATTGGCCTCGAGATGGCTGCCCGACCAGGAGTGATCCAAATCCGGCCCGGTGCAGTAGCGCAGATCGTGGAAGGCGTGCACGACGCTGCCGTCGCTCTCCGCGTTCGAATTCTCGCAGCTGAGATTGCCGAGCGCATCGACGCTGCAGGTGAGGCCGTCCACGCAGGCGTGGTCATGCTTGCTGCATCCCGTCTTGTCGTCGTCTCGGTCCCCCTCTCGGTGACGAGGTCCGTGGTAGGGGCCGCCCGGTACGTAGGGAAGCGCCCCGAAATAGTTGTCAAAGGAGTGGTTCTCCTGCATCACGATGATGACGTGCTGCAACTTTCGCAGGTCCCCATGCGCGGCTGCTGTCGGCACGGACAGACCGAAGGAGAGGAGGAAGCAGAGCGAACTTGCAGTGACGATGGCCTTGGGTCTCATGAATTCCCTTTCCGCGGCGGAGGCAGAGGGTTGGCGTGGGTCCTCTCGAAGCTGCATGGCACAGGAGCGTCGGCGCAGCGGACCTCGTCGAGATTAGATTCGCGCGGGCGGGAGAAGGCAAGCA
Source organism: Deltaproteobacteria bacterium (assembly GCA_003520425.1). GTDB lineage: Bacteria > Myxococcota_A > UBA9160 > UBA9160 > UBA9160 > UBA9160. Next base: position 14,684 of record DOUU01000054.1, on the reverse strand, counting down.
AGAAGAGGCGGAGCGCTTCCGATCCGTTTCGGGCACAGGCCCTCGTGCACACGCAGGAAGGGCCCGATCCGCCTCGTCATCCTGGCGAGAACTCTGCGGCCAGGTCCCCGTCGTCCCTCCACTCCTCGGCGACGCGAGGCCCGAGGTCGACGGAGACGTTCCCTCCCGGCCCGAAGCTCCTGATGACGCGCGGCACCCGTAGGCGGGCATCTTTGGCGTAGAGCCCGAGCACCTCCGCGTGCGCGGAATTCAACCCCTGGGTGAGATCCGCCACCCGGTCCAGGAGCGCGAGCTCGCTGGAATCGTTCGAGTCGCCTTGGTTGTCGGCGAGGCCCCAGCCGTCCCAGGGCAAGAGCTCCCGCTTCGCGTGTGCGGCCAGGTCCCGAACGAGATTCCCGCGCACGAACCACAGGCCCCGAATCTGAAGAATGCCGAACTGCTGCGGCTCGGCCCGGCCGCTCCGACAGCGCTGCCAAGCGTCGCCCGCAACCAGGAACTGCGAGCGGGGCACGTCGAGCGGATCGAACGAGATCTGGAACGTCTTGCACTGGACCGCATCGAGCTGGGCATCCACCAGGTGCCACAGGCCTCGCGCCTCGTTCCACACCTCGCAGACCCAGTGATCTTCGTAGCTCCCGGGGTTAAACCAAAGGCCGAATCCGCAGCGCGCCCGCGCCGGAACGCCCTGAGCCCGCAAGAAGGCGCAAAGCAGCACCGTGAAGTGTCGACAGTTTCCCACAAAGCGGTGCTCGGGGGGGCGTGCTTGAGAAAGGGGCTGCGGGTCGAGGGCCAGAATCCGATCGAGCATCTCCGAGGCGTCCCGGACCTGCAAGTCGTCCTGCCGCAGTGCTTGCGGATCGAGCCCGTAGAGGTGGGCGAGAAATGGGTGGACCACGAGCCCCTGCACGACACGACAGAGCTCCGGCACGGCCTCGGGCAGCTCGCGCACTCGGGGGGCATGCACGCTGAGCTCCGTGAAGGGTCCGGGGCTGGCGTAGTATGCGAGCACATCCGGCGGCTGTGCGAACCCCTTCGCCTTGCCCGCGGGCTCCTGGGACGAAGCGAGCCATTCCTCTCGATCCCCAATCCGGTGGGGAGGGCCTGCGCGACCTTCCTGACTCTTCATGTCCTCCCCCTCGCTCCCTCGCCTGCGCCAGGGAATCGGGCGCGGTACCGCCGCGGCGACATTCCGAACTCGGCGCGAAAGCTGTGAATGAAGTTCGACAGGTCTTGGAAGCCTACCTGAAGGGCAATCTCCGTCACCGGATCCCGACTCGCGACCAGTCGCTGCGCTGCCTCGCGCAGACGTGCCCGCAGCAACCACTGATGGGGCGTAACCCCCGTGACACGCTTGAATGTGCGCAGGAAATGGTAGGGGCTCAGACCCGCGATGCGCGCCAAGTCGGCCAGCTTCTGCGACTGTGCCATTCGAGACTCCAAGTGCCGAAGCACCCGGGCGACCCGAGCGGGGTCCTGCGCCGGGATTCGCCCCGGTCGAGCGGGATGGGCCATCTGGACGACGGCCCCGGCCAACTCGAGAGCGAGCTCTTCGAAGGAGTCAGGCCTTGCGAGCGCCCTCCGGGCCCTGGCTGCAAGGGGTGCGAGGGCGCGGAGCGGGGGAAGGCGGTCAAGACCGAACGCGCCGCCTCGGCTCCCGGCGTCGTGCGCGAGTCGCTCGAAGAGTCCGGGATCGAACTGAAAGGAAAGACAGCGGTCGCCCTCACCATGGGGGTGTGAGCACTCGAACGTCTGCCGCGGGCTGCCGAGGAGCAGCGCGCCGGGTGCCATCAAGCACGAACCATGATCACTCCGGTAGACGAAGCTTCCGGACAGGACGAGCGAGATCGATGCCGAGGCATGTCGCTCTTCGAAAGGCCGGTCCTCGGGCCCGGACGTGCAGACGATGTCGAGTACGCGCCACCCCTCTCCCGAGGCGACCGGCCGGCCTTCGGCCGCACCCGGCGCGCCGGTTTGGGCCTTGCGCCGAAGCGCCATCACGAGCGGATGGGAAGGGGCTGTCGGTGACGAGAGCAACTTTCCCCAAGTCTCCGAAGTCCGCGGGGACTAGACTCGAGCCCTCACAACCTCGCATGGGAGACGCCCATGAGCAAGCCGACGACGGAGCTGGAGGGCGGCTGCGCTTGCGGAGCCATCCGGTACGCTCTGACCGCGAGCCCGCTGATCGTTCACGCGTGTCACTGTCTGGACTGCCAGCGTCTCACGGGCAGCGCGTTTGTCATCAACGTCTGGATCGAAAGCCGCTTCGTGACGGTGGACTCCCCGGCTCCGAAGTCCTTCCGGCTCGCCGGAGGCACGGGGCGGCACCACGATGTGTTCTTCTGCGGCAGCTGTGGAACAACCCTCTGGAGCCGCTATCAGATCGCTCCCGGCGATGCCTTGTTCGTTCGCGCCGGGACGCTCGATACGCCGGCCGCGATCCGCCCGGATGTTCATATCTTCACGCGGAGCAAGCTCCCGTGGCTTGCGCTTCCGCAGGGCGTGCGCGCCTTCCAGGAGGGCTACAAGATCGAGGAAGTCTGGTCCGCCGAGAGCAAGGAGCGCCTGCGTCTCAACGCCTCGGCACAGACGTGACCCTGCGGCCGGGGGGCTGCACCCCCCGGCCCTCGGCTCACGCCGCCTCGTGCGTGAGCGCTTCCACATTGTTGCCCTCGGGATCAAAGACGAACGCGGCGTAGTAGCTCGCATGATAGTCGGGGCGCAAGCCCGGCTTGCCGTTGTCCTTGCCTCCCGCGCGCAAGGCCGCGGCGTGGAATCCGGCAACGGCTTCGCGGCTCGGACTCCGGAGCGCGAGGTGGATCTTCGCCGCTGGCTCCCCCTCGGCGATCCAAAGACTGCCCCGCGCGAACCAGGGGCACCCGCCGCCTTTCAAGCCGAAGCCCGCGCTCTTCCCGGCTAAATCGACGTGCAGGGGAACATACCCGAGCGGCGACAGCGCCTGGGTGTAGAACGCCAATGCGGTTTGAAAGTTCCTCACTTGCAGCGAAATGTGGTCGACCATGGCTTCCACCTCCTTGGGCTCAAGCCTAGGAGCGCTGCGCTCGGGCGACTTGGAGAAAGTTGCCGCGCCTGCCCAACGCGGAGGAGGGTTTCGATCCCACGAGCCGAAGCGGGGGCTTCGAGCCGCAGATGCGCGCGTGGGAGCCGCGCTCCATTTCCAACCTTAGGCGCGTCAACCGCACCCACTGGGATCTCGTCCGAGGGATGGAGAGCTCTCCCGTGCACGGGCAACGCGGGAGGGGCTTTGACGCGCTGCGGCGGGGGATCCGCGCGCGGGCAAAGGGCGGGACCCGCAGGGCTTTCCAAGGACCAACGAGAAGGGAGACGGACGGTGAGCCGACGAATCTGGGCACTCTCAGCTGCGGTGACTGCTCTCGTGGCGGTCGGAGCGACGGGCTTTCTGAGCGCGAGCGCCTCGAACGCGGGCGGGAGCGGGCCCTCTGGGCCGGGCGGCTTCCACTCCCACTGCAGGCACGGAGAGGGGGATGGGATCGGGCTCGGGCCGCTGCTCCACCGGCTGAATCTCACCGATGCGCAGCGCACACAGATCCAGACCATCCTGTCGCAAGAGCGCGAGTCCGCGCGGACTCTCCACCAGCAGCTCCATAGCGACAAGGCCGCGCTCGGCGAAAAGTTCTTCGCCCCCGGCGCGCTCCAGAGCGCGGACCTCGAACCGCAGATCCAGCAGCTGGCCGGCGTCCAGCAGCAGCTCCTGGAGCAGCGGATTCAGACTGCGGTTGCGATCCGGAATGTGCTGCGGCCTGATCAGCTGGCCCAGGCCGCGCAGCTCAAGTCCCAGATCCAGGCGCTCCACGAGCAGATGCACAATCTGGTCGCGCCCAAGCCGTAGGCCCCACGGCGATTGTGCTGCAGGGTATTGGCGGCTCTGGGCCGAGCGCCGACGCAGGGATCGACCTCCGGGGGTGAAGCTCCTCGCCGCTTCGAACAAGCGTCGCGGAGACCGAGTGGATCGCGGCGGCGTGGCTGTGGCCGACCGATTCGAGGGCTCGACGCTATCTTCGCGCGCAGTCGTAGCGATCTGAAAGGATCAACGGGGGGGGCACCTACCGCCGCCGACGTGCGAGGGAGTTGAACCCGCCCGGGCAAAGTCTCAAGTGTCCGGACCAACTACCGACAAAGGGGGGTATCATGTTCCACCGTTCTGACACCGTGATCCGTGCTCTTGCCGTTGCGACGCTTTTCAGCGCCATCGGCTTCGCCGGTTCTTCGTCCGCGAGCCAGGAAGCGAGCGCCGGTGCGTCTGCGGTATTGGCCCAGGCGGCGCCGCCCGAAGGCGCACCCCCCGCCGGTGCGCCGCCTGAAGGCGCTCCCCCGCCCCCTCCGTCCCGTGGTCGCCGCTCCAACGAGGACCGGGTAGAGGAGCGGATCAAGGACCTGCACCAGAAGCTCAAGATTACCCCCGCGCAGGAGTCGCAATGGAATGCGTTCGCTCAGGTGATGCGAGACAACGCACACGCGATCGATGCCGCTCTCAAGGAGCGGTCCGAGAACCTTCACGCAATGAATGCCGTTGAAGACCTGCGCTCCTATCAGAAACTCGCGGATGCGCACGCGGAGGGACTCAAGAAACTCGTTCCGGCCTTCGAGGCCCTCTACAACACGATGTCAGCGGATCAGAAGAAGACAGCCGACGCGGTGTTCGCAAAGCATGAGAGGCGCCCACGGCACGCCAGCCAGTGAGCGTGTCGGAACGCCGGGGAAGCGGCCCGTTGAAAGACATCGCAGACCGAGGNNACATGAGGGGTGATCTCCGCATCAAGCCGATCGCAATGCTCCTCGCGGCCCTGTTCCTGGGCGCCGCCGTCTCCGTTTCCCCGGCTTTGGCGAAGCACCATGACGAGGATGAAGGGCACGGAGAGGACGGGCATCACAAACACAAGCACTGGCACGAGTATCCTCCGCACGTTTACGCCCCGCCGCCCGTGGTCTACGCGCCGCCGCCCGTCTATCCACCTCCGCCGCCGGTGGTCTTTGCACCGTCGCCCAGCATCAACATCGTGATCCCATTGCCGCACTAGCGCGCTTTCCGGACAGAAGGCTGCCCCGGACACCGGGATGCAGGTGGCGGGGGCGAGGGGCGATGCGAGAGGGCGGATGGGCCGGCGATCGTGGAGCCTCCGAAGACCGCGAGAGTCTTGGCATTCTGGGCGGCACCTGCCTTCGCATCGAAGATGCATCCCTTGATGCGCCTGGAGGCGCCTGTCCACGATTCCCTCTCGTCCGAAGAGCCATCAAGACCCCGAGCCTCTCGGCACGAGCCGACGCACGCCCCGCTCTTGAACGATCTGCCCGGCCGCCGGCGTGGCGAAATGCGTACCGAGCACGAGCACGGGCGCGTCCGTGTAGCGCGCGAGGAACTCCCGTCGCGTCCTTCGTGCCCACTCGGTGTCGTAGTCGAAGGGAGTCGCGATCTCGGGGTCCGCGATCTGAAGCGGGTGGTGCATGAGATCGCCTGTGATCACGGCTTCGGCTCCCTGTGAACGGATCCGCACGCTCACATGCCCAGGCGTGTGCCCATGCGTCGGCTCGAGCCAGACGAGCGGCGAAACGCGGTGATCGCTTTCCACGAACTCCGCGAGCCCCGCGTCCAGAATGGGTTTCACCGAGTCGCCGATGATGTCCTCCCCTGGGGTCGGCGCCTCGCCGGACCAATGCTCCCACTCGGAGCGCCCGAACAGGTAACGGGCGTTCGGAAAGGTGGGCACCCACCGTCCACCGACGAGTCGCGTATTCCAGCCCACGTGATCGACGTGGAGGTGGGTGCAGAGCACCCGGTGGATCGATTCCGCCGGATGGCCCAGTTCCGCCATCCGCGACAGGAAGGGACCCTGCAGCTGGCTCCAGAACGGCATCCTGCGCAGCTTGTCGTTCCCTACGCAGGTGTCGACGACAATCTTGCGCTGCCCATCATCCACGACGAAGGCGTGAACAGACAGCACGAGCCGGCCTTCCTCCGTGACGTAGCAAGGCTTGAGCCATGGCGCCTTTTGCAGGATCTCGAGCTGTGCCTCGCCAAACAGGAATTTCGCGGAGACCGGAGTTTCGCTCTCGACCACTCGGGTGATCTCGATGTCTCCGACGCGCCAGCGCTCGGCAGGGAGGTCTGTCATCGGACTTGCTCCTTAGGCCCGCAGATCCGGCCACGCGAAAGCACGAGCCCACGCGTCGCCTCCGAGAGCCGCCCGCCCGGTTCCCGAGGGTCTAGTGCCCATGCAGCAGGTCCGCGTAAAGCACGGGAACGGCGCTTGGCATCCCGTTCGGGGCGCGCCTCACGTACTCCTCGTAGGAGATGCGTTCCAGCGTGACGCGTGGATCGGGTTCGAAAAACGCGTCGGGCACATCAAAGCCTCGGCTCCAATTGATGATGGTCGTCCCGGTTTGTCCGGCCGCCCGCCCGAAGAGTTCGATCTTCACGGGCAAGTGCAGGCTGTCCTCTGTCATCCACACCGTCTTCTTGCCGTCACTGTCGGTCAGCCGGTACACGTCACACGGCCGGCCTGCGATGCGCTCACTCGAGATCTTTTCGCCGCCCATCGCAATCATCCGTTCGCCATCGTTGAGAAACGGGCGACCTCCTTTTGCGTCGTTTGCAAGCGCTTTCGGCGCGCGCTCAATCGCTGTTCCCATCAAGGTTCTGCCGTTGATCGCGTAGTAGGTGGAGCCGTTCACGATGGTGACGACAGGGATTCCGCCGACCACGGTGTCGGCACGCATCTTTCGCCCCTTGGACCAGAGATAGCTGCTCTCGATCCCAAGATCGGACTGCGTAATCGCCTCTGCGAACCAGGTCTCGGGAGAACCTTCCGCAGCGCCGCGGCCCTGGGCAGGAGTCAGGGTGAGGCCGAGCACGAGCGCCCAGAAGGCAACGAGAGCTCTCGGGGTGATGCGCGCCATGGGGGCGGATCTTACCATCACGCCCGTGCAGCTCGCTGTGTCGATCGCCGGCTCGGACCCGACTGGAGGCGCCGGGCTCCAGCTCGACCTGCAGGTCTTTCGGACGCTCGGGGTCCACGGCGCAGGCGTCATCACCGCGCTCACGGTTCAAGACACGGTGAAGGTCCACCGTGTCTTGCCCGCATTCCCGAACGTCGTCCTCGATCAGATTCGCGTCTTGCTGAGGGACGTCGCGCCGTCCGCCGTAAAGCTCGGCATGCTTGCAACCGACGACGTCGCCCGGGCGGTGGCGCTCGGCCTCGCGGAGCTGGAGCCGCCGGCGGCCCGAGCGGGCAGCGCACGCTCCCCCGGAGCGCCGCCCGTCGTGATCGATCCGGTCCTCGCCGCGAGCGACGGCACGCCCCTTCTCGAGCGCCGTGCCTGGGGCACGCTCATCGCGCTCTTTGCGCACGCCGCTCTCGTGACGCCGAACCTTCGAGAGGCCGAACATCTGGCCGAGCGGGACGTGTCGAGTGCCGGCGGGATCGAGAGCGCCGCGCGGACCTTCGTCAGCGAGTTCGGAGCCGCGGCTGCCCTGGTGAAAGGCGGCCACCGCGATGGCCCTTGCGACGACTGCCTCGCGCTCCGGGAAGAGGCGGGCGTCCGCATCACCTGGCTCCGGGGGGAGCGCATCGCAGGATCCCGTGTGCATGGCACGGGCTGCGCGCTCGCTGCAGCGATTGCCGCGGGTCTGGCCCGCGGGCAAGATCTCGCGGCTGCCGTGGACTCGGCGCGCGCATTCGTCGCAAGCGCCATCCGTCGTGCACAAACGGCGGGGCACGGAGCCCGGCTTCTGGTCTTCCCGTGAAGCTGCGTGTGCCGTCGCAGCTGCCGCAAGCGTCGAAAGCCCCGGAGCCCGCGCCGGAATACGCGCGGCGTCTTGCCGCACGGCGCGCCGCAGCGCTCGAGCTTGAACGCCGTGAGCGCTGGCTGTCCAACACGCGCCTTCTCGTCTTCTTCGCTGCGGCTGCCCTCGCCTGGTGGGTCTTCATTCAGGGCACGGTGCACCCGGCGATGCTCCTCCCACCTGCGCTTTTCTTCGTGCTGCTCGTCGTGCTGCACGACCGCACCATCCGCGCGCGCAGGCGCGCGGAGCGCGCCGCCGCCCTCTACGAGCGAGGGATCGCTCGGCTTGAGGCCCGCTGGATCGGAGGAGGCGAGCAGGGAGAACGTTTCTTGAGCGGCGATCACCTCTACGCCGCGGACCTTGACGTGTTTGGGCGTGGCTCGCTTTTCGAGTTCCTTTGCACGGCACGCACCCGCGCCGGCGAGGACACCCTCGCGGCGTGGCTGTGCGCCCCGGCGGCGCCCGAGGAGGTGCGCGCGCGTCAAGCGGCCGTCGCTGAACTCGCGCCGCGCCTCGACCTTCGGGAAGAGCTCGCACTCCTCGGGGATGAGGTTCGGGCGGGTCTTGCGCCCGAGGCGCTTGCGCACTGGGCCGTGACGCCTCGTGCCTCTTTCCATCGCGCACTGCGGACGGCCGGCGCTGTGCTTGCCGCCTCAGCTCTCGCGAGTCTCGGCGCCTGGATCGCAGGGGTCTGGAACGCGATTCCGCTGCTTGGTGTCCTCATCCTCGAAGGCGCGCTCGGCCTTCTCGCTCGCAAGCAAACGGCTGCCATCGCACGTGGCGTCGAAAGGCCGTGCCGCGACCTCGCGTTGCTCGGCGGGCTTCTGGCACGGATTGAGTCCGAGCGCTTCGAGTCGGAGAAGCTCGCCTCGCTGCGCAGGACGCTCGACACCCAAGGCGTCCCTCCTTCTCGGCGCGTCACACGCCTGCGCCTTTTCGTCGACCTCCTGGATGCACGCCGCAACCAGCTCTTCGCCCCCCTTGCGGCGCTTGTGCTCTGGACCACGCAGATCACGCGCGCCATTGAAGCCTGGCGGGCGCAATGCGGCGCCGCGGTACCGCAGTGGATTTCGACCGTGGGAGAGATCGAGGCCCTCTGCGCACTTGCGGGGTTTGCGTACGAGCACCCCGAGCATCCCTTCCCGGAGGTCGTGGAGGGCGAAGCCCGATTTGAGAGTGAGGGGCTCGGCCATCCCCTCTTGCCCGCCGAGCGCTGCGTGCGCAATGACCTGCGGCTTGGCGGGGAGCTGCGCGTGCTCGTGGTGAGTGGATCCAACATGTCCGGCAAGAGCACGCTCTTGCGCAGCGTCGGCACGAATGCATTGCTCGCTCAGGCGGGAGCTCCGGTCTGCGCGCATCGGCTGCGCCTCTCTCCTCTGGCCCTTGGAGCGTCGATCCGGATCCAGGACTCCCTCGAGACGGGGAGCTCGCGCTTCTATGCGGAGATCACCCGGATCCGTCGGCTGGTCGAGCAGGCATCCGAAGGCCCCCCCCTGCTCTTCTTGCTGGACGAGATCCTCGCCGGCACGAACTCCCATGACCGCAGGATCGGTGCCGAGGCGGTGGTGCGCGGCTTCGTGGAGCGAGGCGCCATCGGCCTCATCACGACTCACGACCTCGCCCTCGCGCGGATCGCCGACGCCCTCGCTCCTCGCGCCGCGAACGTCCACTTCGAGGATCAGCTCGAGGAGGGCCGGATGAGCTTCGACTTCCACCTCCGTCCTGGCGTCGTGCACAAGAGCAACGCCCTTGCGCTGATGCGAGCGGTCGGGCTCGAGGTGTGACGAGACCGCTGCTCCCTCCGCAGGGCCCGGGAAGGAAGAACTTGAGATTCAAGAGATCGACCGGGTCTTCCGAGACGAGTTCGGCGGGCTCCACCGAAGGGCGGAGGAAGCGAACCGGTGAATCGCATCGGAAGACCCTGGAAGGCTCTCGTGACGCTCCCCCGGAGCCGCTTCGCGGGGCGCCCCCCCGCTGTGACCCGCGCTCGGCAGGTGGCATGGGCCGGGTTGCTGCTGATGACCGGGGCCTGTGGCCATTCCATGATGCTCACGCCGCAGGAGCCCTCGGCCACGAGCCAGCTTCTCCTCGCGCGCTCCCTCGACCGCGCCTTCGGCCAGCTCGACCTCAGTCGCCTGAGCGGTCGACGCGTCGACGTCGAATTCGTCGGCCAAGCAGGAAATGTGGCATTTGCAAAGGAGCTCCTGAAGGAGAGGCTCCGGGAGCAAGGCGTGCACCTGTCCTCCGATGCTCCGGAACTCAAACTCCTCGTGCTCGCGACCGTCCTTGGGACCGATCGCGGGGAGACCCTCGTGGGCTCCCCAGCCATGGAGCTGCCCGTGGTCGCCTTGCCCGCGCCGGAGATCGCCTTTTTCAAGTGGGTCCGCCATCGCGGATTCGTCGAGCTTGAAGTGGACGCGCTCGATCCCGGGAGCGGGGACCTCCTGGCCAAGTTCGGACCCGAGGTGGGTCGCGCGAAGCACGACGATTTTACCGTCTTCATCGCCATCAACTTCACGGTGAGCGACATCGACGGCCCTCTAGAAGGGTCCGATGATCCGCACGAGCGCCCGGTACACCCACCGGAGGACGCCATGCCCAAGGGGGGCCTCGCGGCGGGCGAGCCCGTCGCCAATCCGTAGCGCTGCGGCAAATTCCGAAGCACGGGTGAGGAGGGAGCCGATGCCGAGCCGGCGAAGGGCGGCAGTCTTGCGACCCGCTTCGCAGGTCCTTCTCTTCATCCTCACGGCGGCTCTCCCCCGCGCCGCCGCCGCATGGGGGTCCCTCGCAAGCTGAGCTCGATCGGCTGCCTTTCAGTAGAGCCGCAGTTTGCGAAATCCTTCCGCCGCAAAACCGGCCCGTTCGCGCAGCCCCTCGGCCTCAAGGTCTGCGTCCCGGGCGAGCGCCGTCGGATTCTGGCTTGCGTGGCAGAGGAGCGCCTCGCGCTTCGCCGCGCTCATGGCAGTGACCTCTTGAAAGTGATCGGGCGCTATGGTGTCGAACAGCCACAGCTCACGCACGATCCAGGGCACCAGTCCCTGCCCTGCGAGCTCGGGGTAGAAGCTTCCCAGCATCGCTCGCGGGTAGAGGGCGTCGAGCACGGCTTCACCGGCCGCCCGATGATCGCTGTGGCCGAGGCGAGCGAGGGCGCCGCTGCGTGTCCAGAACGTGGTGGGGTCATGGGCGAGCAATAACTCGGGGCGCGCCGTTCGAATCTCGCGCACCAGGTCGCGGCGCAGCGCCTCGTCGTTCACGAGCTCGCCGTCGGCATATCCGAGAAACCGCGGCCTCGCGCATCCCAGCGCCGCGGCCGCACGTTCCGCCTCGCTCCGGCGCTCTGCCGCAAGCTCCGCTCCGGCGCCTCCGCCTCGAGACCCGTCGGTGCAGATCACAATCCTGACTTCCGCCCCCTCCCGGGCAAGGCCCGCCAGCGTCGCACCGGCATAAAACTCGAGATCGTCGGGGTGCGCGCCGACCGCCAGCACGCGCGAGGGGATCATTGGGCGGGGCGATCCCCGCCGAGCCTCGAAAGGAGCTTGTCCCAGAAGCCGCCGAAGGCGCCGTTGCTCATGGCGAGGACGACGTCGCCCGGCACGAGTTCGCCGCACAGCCACTCCACGATGGCGTCCGTGCCCTCGATGGCCCGGGCCGGCGTCCCGCGCCGGGACAGATCACGCGCCAGTTCTTCCGCGGAAAACCGCTCGGTGACCTCGCCGGTTGCGCTGTAGAGCGGAACGTCGGGCACGGCGGCCACCACGACGAGGTCGGCTCCCTGGAAGGCCGCCGCGTAGTCGGCCTGAAAGACCTTCCGGCGGCTCGTGTTGGTCCTGGGCTCGAAGACCGCGACCAGGCGGTGGCCCGTGTAGCGCGCGCGCACCGCCGCAACCGTCTCTCGCACCGCCGTCGGGTGATGCGCGAAATCGTCGAGCACCACGATCCCCCGCGCCTGCCCGCGCACCTCCTGCCGGCGCTTCACGCCGCGGAAGGCAGGCAGGGCGGCGATGGCTTCGCCGAGCGGGACGCCGAGCGCCTCCACGACTGCGAGTGCAGCCACTGCGTTTTCCACGTTGTGCCGACCGTCGAGGGGCACGAGCGCTGTGCCTTGGGGAGTGCCATCCCGGGCAATCCGGAAACGCGTACCCTCGGGTGTCACCTCGAGCGCGCTGGCGCGAAGCCCTGTCCTTGGGCCTTTGCCGCTCTTGCCGGGTTCATCAACGCCGTACGGGATGATCCGACAGGGCGGCTTTTCGATTACGTCCCGCACGCCCGCGTGGTCGATCGCCGCCACCAGGGTCCCGTCCTTCGGCATGCGGGCCAGCAGCGCGCGGAAGGCCTCTTTGACATGGTCGAGGTCGCGGTAGATGTCGGCGTGGTCGAACTCGACAGAGGTAATCACCGCCGTGCGCGCTCCGTAGTGGAGGAACTTCGGCGTCTTGTCGAAGAACGCGGTGTCGTACTCGTCTCCCTCGACGACAAAATGCGGTCCCTTCCCCTCCCGGAAGCTACCGCCGAAGTTCTCGGCGATGCCGCCCACGAGCAGCGAGGGATCGCGTCCGGTTTCGAGCAGCAAGGTGGCGACGAGGCTCGTCGTGGTGGTCTTGCCGTGCGTTCCGGCAACAACCACGGAGTGCTTGCCGGCGATCGCGAGCTCGTGGAGCGCATCGGGGAAAGACAGGCAGCGCACGCCGCTTTGGAGCGCGGCCTGGGCTTCGGGGTTTGTCGGCCGCACTGCGTTCCCGATCACGATGAGGTCGGGCCGGTCTCCCTGCAGGTGTTCGGGAGCAAAACCCTGGAAGACGGAGATTCCCCAGCGTTCGAGGGCGGTGCTCATCGGAGGATAGAGATTCTCGTCCGACCCGGTGACTTTGATCCCGCGGGCCTTCAGCAAGCCCGCGAGAGATCCCATGCCCGTCCCGGCGATGGCAATGAAATGGACGTGGCCCGGCGTCATGCGTCCGCCAGAAACGATTCGAGCAAGAGGTCGTGGATCAAGGGTCGCAGCTTGTACTGGCTGCGCTTGGCAATGAGGTGGATGCGGTTGGTGAGCATCACCACGATGCACTCGCGATCGAGATCGATCCAGAGCGAGGTTCCGGTAAATCCGAGGTGCCCGACGGAACGCTCCGAGAAGTACTGACCCGACGACGAGGCGCCCTTCGTCGGCGTGTCCCATCCGAGGGCCCAATCGGAGGTCTGGGGCAGATGTTGACGCGTAAAGAANNCCTGGGCATAGCGCATCACGTCGTCGGCGCTGGCAAAAAGACCGGCGTGCCCGGCCACACCTCCCATCACCGATGCGTTTGGATCGTGCACCTCGCCCCAGATGATGCGGCCCCGCCAGGGACAGTTCTCGGTCGCTGCAAAGTGTCGGCGCACGTTCTCCGGCGGAACGCCTCCCCCGAGCGGGGGCCTGACGAAGGAGGTGTGGGACAAGCCCAGGGGATGGAAGATGCGCGCGTCGCAGAAGGCATCGAGGCTCTGGCGTGTCACGTGCTCGACCAGCGCCCCGAGCACGATGAAGTCCAGGTCCCCATACACCGCGGCTGCGCCGGGCTCGTGCATCAGGGCGGAGCGACAGATCCTCTGCAGCACGAAGTCCCGTGCCGCCGGAGTACCGATGAGGCGCTCGCCCGTCTTGCGCTCCCTCTCGACCAACAGCTCATGAAAGGCCCGCCAGGGTTTGAGCCCGGAGGAGTGCGTGAGCAGGTGGCGCAGCGTCACCGCCTCCTTCCCACGCTCGGCAAACGCCGATAGATGCTTGGCCACCGGATCATCGAGCGTGACGGCACCTTCGTGGACGAGCCACAAAAGCGCACTCGTCGTGGCCAGCGGCTTGGTGAGGGACGCGAGGTCGAAGAGCGTCTCGCGAGCCATCGGCACGCGTTCCGGCCGCGAGGCTGCGAGGCCTCGGACGGAGACGTGCTCGAGCAGCTCCCCCTCGCGAGGCATGCGGGCGAGCACGACCGCGCCTGCGGTCTCCCCGCTCTCGATCGCCTTGTCGAGCGCACGATCGACACGAGCAAGCTTGCGTCGGATGACCGACTTCCTCATGCGCTCATTCCGCCGACATCACGCCCCGCTCAAGCGGCTCCACCACTCCAAGCTCCCCGTCGATCCTGCCGCGCACCCCGAAGGGCCACGCCAGATTGGGCGCCCCGTGCCCGAAGGGGAGGCCCAAGACGAGGGGGACGCGAAGCGGCCCGACCACCGCGGCCACGACCTCCTCGGCGGAGGGCCGCGGGTAGCGCGAATCGTCGCAGCCGCTCAGATAGCCAACGCCCACCCCCGAAACGGCGTCGAGCTTGCCGGCGGCCCGGAGCTGCTGCAGGAGTCGGTCGATGCGGTAGGGGCGCTCGCCGATCTCCTCGAAGAGCAGGATTGCACCTCGCGTGTCGATCTCCCAGGGTGTTCCGAGGCTCGCCACCAGCGTCACCAGGTTCCCGCCCACCAAACACCCCTCGGCGCGGCCGCCTCCGCAGCCGCGTCCGCGAAGCACAGGCCCCGGCGAGGCGCCGGTCAGCACGGAGACGAGCTCCGAAAGCGCCTCCGGCGCCTGCTGGTCGCCCTTTTCCAGCATCGGACCGTGGAAGCCGACTACGCCCGCGCAACGACGTTGCCAGAGCAGAAGCGTCGTGATGTCGCTGTAGCCCACGAGCGGCTTGCGGGACGCGCGAACTTGATGCGGGTCGAGCATCGACACGATCCGGTGACACCCGTACCCACCCCGGGCGCAAACGACCACGTCGATCTGCGGATCGGCAAAAAGCTCGGAGAGTTCCTTGCCCCTTCGCGCGTCGTCTCCGGCGAGGAAGCCGTCGACATCGAGGAGGTCCTCCTGGGAGTGAAGATGTACATGCTGGAGGCC
>DOUU01000291.1 GCA_003520425.1 Deltaproteobacteria bacterium | reverse complement strand
GCGTCCGCGCCGGCCCGGCGCGCCTCCTCGGAGGCGGCGTACGTGTTTTGCGAAGTGATCTGCGCCGCGACCAACTGGCGAAGCTTCGTCATTTCCGCGATCTCAAGGCTCGCGAGCTGGTTTCCAATCTGGATCGCGTCAAGGCGACTGTCGGTCGACTGGTTCGCAGATCGAAGGGCATCGAGCTCGGCCTGCACGCTCGAGGCGTCGCCCACATTCCGGCCAGCCGAGAGGAGCGTCCCGCGGAGCGTGTCCAGCGAGGACTCCGACCACTCGCGGTAGGACTGGTTCCAGTCCGTGGGCGGGACGTATCCAGGAAACCGCCTCTGGAATTCACTCGAGAGGTTTCCGAGGTCGTAGGAGATCGCATGACCTACCTGGATCGCTCGGGCGAGAGCGTCGAGCGTCGGGCCTACCTCACCCCATGCCACAGTGCTGCCGCCCGCAGAGTTCTGCCGGAGATCGTTCAGAATCGAGATGAGTTGCTCGAGCTGGCTCACCTCATTAGACAGCATGTTCTCCTCATTGGAGAGCTGGCTTGCCTGCTGAGCTACTCCCTCGATCGATTCGATGGCTGAGATCACGTTCTCGACCAAGTTGCCGAGATCCATGACCATCATCTGGCCGTAGCCATGCGGCGGTATGATGAGCAGAAGAAGCATCACAAGAGCAATACGACTCCACTTCCTCACCTTCTGATCCTCACGCCTTCGCATTTCGCAGCTCCTCCTCCAAGTAGGCCCACTCTTCCGCTGCTGCAGGAATCTCCCGATCCCGCAGCCAGGCGAACGGCCAACGGTCGCCTTCTACATCGATGAGAGCCTGAACGCGTCCGCGCTCCTCAGGCCCGGAGACGCCGATGAACGACAAAGCAGTCGGACCCAGCGCCAGCTCAATGAGGCGCCTCCCAAGGGGCGAAAGCACGTAGTAGTGGCGCTTGGGCACCGAGTCGGCGATGAGCTCAATCTGACGGGAGCTGAGACCCAGCTCTCGGTACTGCGTGCTCGAGTGCGAGGAACGCGCCTCCGGGTTCGGGAGGAAGATCTTGGTTGGACAGGACTCCAGAAGGAGATCCCTCTTCGGAGAGGCATAAACCTCGGCCAGACTCTGGCTCGCGAGCACCACGGCGCAGTTGCGCTTGCGGAGAACCCGCAGCCACTCCTCGATCTTCGGAGCAAAGACGGGATGATCGAGCAGAAGCCACGCTTCCTCGAGCACGAGCAACGATGGGGTCCCTGTGAGCCTCTGCTCAATGCGATGGAAGAGGTAGAGGAGAACTGGGATCACATTGGCCGGCCCCAACCGCAGGAGGTGCTCAAGCTCGAAGACCTGGAAGTTCCCCGTCCCCGAGAGTCCGTCTGACTCGGCGTCCAGGAGGCGCCCCATGGCGCCCTCGAGCGTGTAGTGGCGAAGACCGTCTCGGACGTCGTGATGCTGCACCGTGTGCAGGAAGTCCGTGAGGGTTCGGCTCTCACCGCTACCCAAGCGAACAAGCGCCGAGGAAATCGCAGCCCGGTGCGCGGGAGTCACGGCGACGCTCTGAAGCGCCAGGAGGCTCTCAATCCAGTCCTGGGCCCACATCCGCTCGCCCGGGTCGTCGACGTGCGCAAGGGGGGTAAAGGCCAGTCCCGCCGCTTCCGGACCGGCCACGTCGTAGTGATCCCCCCGGACGGCCTTGGTCAAGACGAACGCGGAGTAGCCTTTGTCGAAAGCGAACACTTGTGCGCCCTCGTAGCGGAGAAACTGCGCCATGAGGAGGCCTAGAAGCGTCGACTTCCCGGAGCCCGTGGGACCAATCACAAGGGCGTGGCCCACGTCCGAAACGTGAAGGTGGAACCGGAAGGGCGTGCAGCCAGATGTGTTCGCGGTGAAGAGCGGAGGCGATCCCGCTGGATAGAACGGACATGGATTCGTGGGGAGACCCGGAAAGATGCTCGTCGTGGGGATCAGGTCCGCGAAGTTGAGCGTATGAAGTAGCGGCCGGCGTACGTTGCGATAGCCGTGGCCCGGGATCGACCCCAGAAAAGCCTCGAGCGCGTTCACGGTCTCGACGCGAGCGGCAAACCCTTGGTGCTGAAACTCTCGCAGTACGATCCGCGCCTGCACCTCCAGCTCTCCAGGATCTTCCCCGAAGAGCAGCAGGACATTCGTGTAGTAGCCAAAGCGTACGAGGCCCGAGGTAGCCTCGGTAACCGCATCATCTGCGTCCTCGGCCATGCGCACCGCATCTCGATTTCCAAACGTGTCGCCGCCCTGGCGGAGGGCTTCCTTCATCATGCCCGAGAGACCCTGTCGCTTCTGCCACCAGTTCCGGCGGAGAACCCTCAGACGGGCCTCTGCGGTCGCGGGATCGAGCAGGATGAATCGATTGGACCAGCGATAGGGGATCGGGAGGTGATTCAGGAGGTCGAGAATCCCTGGGAAGGAGTCGGCTGGGTAGCCTGTGATGGCGATGGGCCGGATGTGAAGCCTGCCCACCCGAGGCTCGAAACCACCGACTAGGTCCTCGCTCCCAATGAGATGGTCCAGGTCGACAGGAACTTGCGGAACGCGCAAGGCATGGGAGAGGCCTGTTGCGCACGTGTGCAGGAAGCTGAGGAGCTCCTCTGATCGCATGCGTTGGAGTGCGAGACGGTCAGAGAGCGCGTCTTCGAGCTCATCGCATCGGCGAATAAAACCCACAAGGACAGACTCCCAGCCCGGGCGCACACGCTGGGTGTCGCCCCCGTTGATAAAGAAGTCGCTCAACTTCCCCTGAACGTCAGATGGAGGCAAATAGCAAGCGCTGAACACATACGGGCATTCGTATGTCGATCCGGCCGACTCGTACTGACGGCGCCGCTCCTCATCAATCACGAGCGACGTCGGGTCCGGAAACGCTCCGCGATCCGGATACCCGGGTGCGGGTCGTCGAATCGCGTCCGCTTGGACCATCCACCCGTTCCCGAGGTCACGGAGCGCGGCAGCCACCTGGGATGCAAGAACTGCAAGCTCATCTCCTGTAGCCGACTCCATGTCTGGGCCCTCGTACCGCCAGGCGGCGACTAACGAGCCGTCTTTCTGCAGGAGCGCGCCCTCCGAGACGAGGGCGAAGGCATTGAGAAGATCTGCAAACCCCTGGGGATGCTTTCGATACTCGCGCAGCACGGGACTTCCTATTCTGAGAGAGGGATTGAGCGATGGATGACCGCTGAGCGCGCCCTCGGAGAGCCGGCGGCGGGATAGAAGGACTGCAGCCAAACATGCCGCATGTAAACATGCCGGAAGCAAGGGTCGGCTTTCGTAATCCGAGTCAGCGCCCAGTGACCGACGGTGAGCAGGATGACCACAATCGACACGGTGTATCGGGAGACACCGATCCCGAAGAGGAGTGCGATGCAGGTGATTCCATTTGCGAGTGTGAGCTCGCGGTCCGCGCCGCCGAAGAGAATCGGGCGAACCAGCGCAGCATGAATCGGCATTCGGCGGTGACCTTCCTGGGTTGCATCTCGAGCCGTACTCACTTGCATCCGCTCTCCTCTAGAACGTCGCGCCGGTGAAGCCGAGTGCAGACAGAAACGTAAGTGCTCCGAGCGCCAAGGCACCGCCAAAGGCGATCCCGAAGACCTTCTTGAACGCTCCTCCGGCCTCTCCGAATGCGAAGAGAAGTCCGGTGAGAACCACGGCGATGGTGATCAGGACGCGCGCCACCGTTCCCTGGAGGTTGTCTAGGATGGTCGTAAGCGGCGCGTCCCACGGCATGGCGGCACCCGTAGGTGCTGCGCAGACAGGCACGGCATTTCCGACTACTAGAGCAACCGCTGTGGCACCGCGCAGCAGCAACTCTTGGAATGTCGCGCCTACCCAGCGCCTTGTGCGTCGGTTCAATCGCCGAATCAGCCGCATACCCTCCCCTGTGCCTCGTGAGTCAAAGCTCACGAAGTCGATATCCATTCGCTTGGTCATAGCCTTCAACTCGAACGACCTCCGTGACCCGCCTTCCGGTCGGCGTCCGCTCAATCGCTACGACGAGATCCACGGCCTCCGCGATCAGCTGCGGCTGTGACGGTACGCCGGCTTCTTGGACCAGCTGGTCGAGGCGGGAGAGAGCGGCGCCCGCATCATTGGCATGCACGGTCGCAATTCCACCGGGATGACCGGTATTCCATGCCTTTAGCATCTCGAGCGCCTCTCTCCCCCGAACCTCCCCCACAATGATCGCGTCGGGCCGAAGCCGAAGCGTGGCCCGCACAAGTCGCGCCAAGTCCGCCGCCTCACAGGTCCGCAACGACACCACGTTCTCGCCGCGACATTGGAGCTCGCGCGTGTCCTCGAGAATCACAATCCGTTGAGCAGGGCTGCCGAGCCGAAGCTTCTCTAGAAGCAGCGCATTAGCGAGCGTGGTTTTCCCAGAGCCGGTCCCACCGCAGATAACGACGTTGCTGCGATCACGAATCGCGTCGCGTAGCGCGTCTCCCTGCGTCACATCGAGCTCACCCATAGCTCGATAGTCTTGAAGACAGCGAACCACCGAGCTGTGCTTCCGAATGGCGAACATCGGAGCCTGCGACACTGGCGGAACGATGCCTTCGAGGCGGGCGTCATAGCCGGGTAGTTCGCACTCAAGAATCGGCACGTCGTAGTTGATGACTCCCCCCCGAAAGGCCGCGATCGTGCCAAGCATGCTTTCCACTCGATTCGGAACAATCACTCTTTCCGTCCTTTCGACCCCCTTTGCGAGGTGATCGAGCCAGACTCTCCCGTCACTGTTGACCATCACCTCGATAACTGAAGGGTCATCTAACGGTTCCAGTAGTTCAGGNNTTTGTCAACGCCTCCGACGAGTAGCGCGGAGATGACGGTACGCACTCAGAGATCGGCCTACAACGAGAATCGTCCGGAAACACCGGGAATCTGCGGGAATTTGCCTCTCACACGAGATCGAGAACTCCTAAC
>DOUU01000200.1:3338-24071 GCA_003520425.1 Deltaproteobacteria bacterium | reverse complement strand
GGAGCCGACGTCGTGAAAGTCGAGCCGCCGGGGGGCGATCCCGCCCGGCTCTGCCCGCCATTCGTAGGCGAGGTGGCCTCGAAAGACCGCTCGATTCCCTTCTTGTTCCGCAATGCCAACAAGCGCGCCGTCACGCTGGACCTTCACTCGAAGGCGGGCTGGCGCCGCTTCATCGAACTCTGCCAAGGGGCCGACATTCTGATCGAGAATCTCGCGCCAGACGATGAGCTTCGACACCAGATCATGTCGGATGAGGTGAAGGCCCGCCTGCCCGAGCTGATCCACGTGGCCATGGCCGATTTCGGCCTCTCGGGCCCGCGCGCCTCCTGGCGGCTCGAACCGCTCGTTGCTTTCGCCGCCTCGGGAGCTTTGTGGGCATCGGGCTTCCCGGATCGCCCGCCGTGCTGGCTGCCCGGCTATATCGCACACGACTGCGCATCGGTGGCGGCGGTGATCGGTGCGCTCGCCGCGCTCGGCACCCGCTCGGGCGGCGGGGAGCGGGTCGAGGTCTCCGTGCAGGAGGCGGCGCGCAGCGCGCTCGACCCCTGGGCGATCGCGCTCCCCGACTACGCGCGGGTGTACCCGGTCCTCCCCAGCTTGCTCCCGCGCAACGGGGAGGGTCCCGCCCTCGTGCTGCCCACCGCCGATGGCTACGTCCGCGTCCTTCCCATTGCACCCCGCCACTGGAGGGCATTTCTCGCACTTCTCGCGGACCGCAAGGTCTCCCCTGGGAAAGGAGCGGCGAAGCCCGCGTCGCAGGGTGGGGTTCGAAGCCGCCGCGGCCTGCTTGCAGGCGGTCTCACTGCGATGGCCCACGAGGCGGCGCACACGGCCCGGCGANNGGCGAGCCGTCGGAGCGGCTGCGCACCTGCCTCTCCCGGGGAGCTTTCTCCCGGTCTTCCAGCGCATCCTGGCGACCTTGCGTTTCGTCGGCCGTGAGGCTCTCGTCCGGCGCTCCCGCGAGGAGGTGCTCGCGAAAGGGCATTCTCTCGGCCTGCCCATCGTCCCCGTCAACACGCCCGAGGAGTTCGTCTCAGAAGAGCAGACCCGCCTGCGCGGGTACTTCCGGTCGACCGGCTTCCCGCAGCTCGGCAAGGCGCCGTTCGCCCCGTTTCCCTGCCAGCTGAGCCGCACGCCGGTCACGCTCCGTCGCCCGGCCCCCGCTCCGGGCGAGAGCGACGACCCGGGGTTCGCGCCGCGGGAGCCGATCGGGACCGCGGCGAGGAACGACGGCCCGCCCCTTGCCGGCCTGCGGGTCGTGAGCTTCGGCGTCGGCGCCGCGGTGCCGGGATTGTGTCGTACCTTCTCGGAGCTCGGATGCGAGGTGATCAAGATCGAGTCGCGCGCAAGTCTCGACTTTCTCCGGCGCCTGAGCTTGGAGCCTGAGGCGATGAACCGCTCCTGGCCGTTCAACGACGAGAATCGTGGCCACAAGAGCGTGTGTCTGAACTTGAGGAAGGCCCGTGCCCGCGAGCTTGCGCTCGACCTTTGTGCCCGGGCCGACATCGTGGTCGAAAATCACCAAGGCGGGGCTCTCGATCGCTTCGGCCTCGACTACGAGAGCATAAGGCGAGTGCGTTCCGACGTGGTCTATCTGAGCTCTCAGGGTTTCGGCAAGGGCGGCCCGCTCGGGGAAGCCCCGTCCTTCGGACCGCTTAACGCGGCATTCTCAGGCGTCGCATTTCTGTGGAACCACCCCGACGCTCCCTACCCAGCCGGATCCGCTCTCGAGCATCCGGACCACATCGCGTCACAGCTCGCAGCCCTCGCCGCGCTGGCGGCTCTCGAGCACCGACGCCGCACGGGTGAGGGGCAGAGGATCGAGATGTCGCAGAGCGAGGCCGCCGCGTTCCTGCTCGGTGAGTTCTACCTCGAAGCCCCCTTGACCGGGCGGCGCACCGCGCCGCGCGGAAACAGCGCGGAGTTCGCCTGTCCCCACGGCGTGTATCCCGCCGCCGGTCAGGACCGCTGGGTGGCCATCGCCGTCGTGGGGGACGACGCTTGGAAACGGTTCCAGAAGCTCCTCGGCTGGCGCAGCGACCCGGCGCTTGCAAAGCTGCCCGGTCGAATCGCAGCCCGGGCTTCCATCGACCGCCGGATCGCGGCCTGGAGCCGAAGGCGAAACGCCGCAAAAATCGCAGAGGTCCTTCAAGCGGTCGGCATCTCCGCGATGCCGGTCGAGACGGCGGAGGATCAGCGGGACGATCCGCACCTCGCCGAGCGGGGTGCTTTCGTGACGCTCGAGGATCCGGAGATCGGTCCGGTACGGCACGTCGCGAATCCGATTCGCCTTGCGCGAGCGCGGCTTGAGACCGCAGCGCCGGCTCCGTGTCTGGGCGCCGACACCGAAGCGGTGCTGACGGGCGTGCTGGGGCTAAAGCGTTCTGCGGTAAGGCGGCTCATCGCCACTGGCGTGTGTGCGTGAGCCCGCGCAGGCTCGGGCCAGCGAAGCATGTGCCCGGACCCTCCGGGTGGCTCCCTTTGCGATGCGGATCTAGTCCGAAGGGCGAGTCACCGCGTCCCCGGAAATCGCGGGTCGATCCCCTTCCCTACACGTCCGAATAGAGAACGCCGCTAGGGGGCCCGCGTGCGCCTCCTTCGTTTCGTTCCGCGGCACGCTCGCCGCGGAACGACTGGCGAGGGCTCTCCGCGCGCCTTAGAGCCTTCGGGTCATGCGGAAGACGACAAGGTCCTGGCGGGGGCGCGACCAGCGCCAAAGATCGGAGTCGCCATGCTGCGTCGCCATCTCATTCACGAAGCCGTCCGATCGCCAGCACAAGACCTCGGGGAAATCCTTGGCCTCCGAGACTTCGATCACGTACTGAAGGTCGTTCTCGGCGTCGGGCTTCACCGTCCAACGCGAAAAGCTCAGAATGCTGGCGCTAATGGTCGTGAGCAGCCGCAGGTCGCGGCCAAAGGCCTCGAAGCGTGCGCGGTCGCCGCTTGCCCTTCCGACTTCCGCCCGGTGGAGGTATTGAAGCTGCGAGTAAAAACCCGCTTCCAGAAGACGCCGAGCGGTCTGGCGACCGCACTGGCGGAGGTACTCGTGGCTGCCCCCGCCCTCCACATCCCGGAGCAGCTCACCCATGCGGGTATAGGAGTGGATGGGGTACCAGCTTGCGACGGCGATCTTCTCGTCGAGAAAGGCGATGTCTTCGGGCCGCAGCCACCGGCTTAGCTGGTCGCGCCGCACGGCTCCCTTCGCCAGAGACTTGCCCACGTCCTCCACGACGGTCGCGAACACCGACCCCTTGATCGAAGGCACCGACGGCATGCACTCGCCTCCGGAGGGGGTTTCGGCCGCGGCTCCCTCTCGCTTGAGCCGAACTTGGCGAAGAGCTCCTTGAAAGCGGCGCCGAAACCGGCCCGATCCAAGCCGTGGGGCGCAGCCCTGTGAGAATCGCCCCCCCAGGCTCGCAGTCTCTGGCCGCGGAGCCTCGATGGCCTCGCGCCTTAAGCGCGGGAGAGAGGGACGATGCCGACTCCAAGACAGGTCGCGAAGCAGGTCACCGTCGACTCACGCTGGTCTCGTGCTGGAGCACAAACCTGTGCCACGCCCACGCTACGGATCGCACGAGCAGCGCAAGAAGGTAGGGTGCGAGCACAAACACGACCGCCGTGAGTGCGGTTTCCGGGTCGAGGAGGCCGCCCAGGAACTGGCGATATCCGATCCCGATGTCCTCGTGGTAGTAGACGCTCCCGATCGCCGGGACGAAGAGCAGCCCGACGAGGATCCCCGCGAGGAGGTACAGGAACTCCCGCGTCAGCTTGCGCGTGCGAGACGGCGCGGTCACGGCTCGGAGCCTCCCCGCCCGGGATGCGGAACGGCTTGCGTCGTACGGGCTTGCTCGCCGGCCGCCACAGGCTTTGCGTCGGCGACCTCGAGCTCGGCGGCTCGCAGAACCTGCGCGGGCCGATCGGTCTCGATCACGTCGACTCCCCAGTCCATTGCTTGCCGGTAGACGGGCACGGTCTCGGGGGAATCCAGCGAGTCGAAGAACACACGAGTGCCACGGGCATGGCTCTGCTCCACGAGCTCCTTCGAGAGAATCCGCCAAGGGGCCTGGATGCCATAGAGCTGAAGCTCCGTCAGCGTCTCCAAGTCCCCGGGTTGGGAGATTGGCGCCACAAGCCGAACGGAGGGCTCGACCTCCTTGAGCCGCTTCAAATAGTCAGGGGACTGGTACACGACCGAGCGCCGCACGAGCCCGTGCGTGCGCAAGGCCAGGGAAAGCTGTTCAGGTGAAATGTCCTTGGCGTCGAGATAGGGCTGGGATCGATCGCCGATCGCTGTGAGAGCTTCGTCGAGCGTTGGCACCTTCGCTCCCGCGTAGGGCCGGCCGAACCAAGTTCCGGCATCGAGTTTTCGGACCTCCTCGGCAAGCGCTCCCGCGACCTCGCCCTTGCCGCTTGTCGTGCGCTCGAACGTGCTGTCGTCCAGGAGCACCGTGGAGCCGTCTTTCGTGGTGCGGACGTCGAGCTCGATGTAGTCGGCTCCGAGCGCCGCGGCAAGTTCGACGGCCGGGATCGTATTCTCCGGGGCGTATCGGTCGGCCCCGCCGTGGTAGGCGACCGCGACCGGCCACGCGGGCTCCCGGCGGTGAAATGCCTGGGTGAGAACGGCCAGCGGGTGGTCGGTCTGTACCCAGTCTGCGCCCGCAGCAATTGCGGCTTCCCATCCCTTTGGATTGTCCAGCTCCTCGCTGATCATCTTCGCTTCGACCTTGACGCCGGCGGCGTGGAAGCCCTTCACCAGCTCGGGCGTGAGTTCATCCGCGTCGATCTCGACCGCGGCCAGACCGTGCAGTCGTGCGAAACGCCTGGGGTACTGGAACCATCCGGCATGCCACTTCGTCATCACCGGAATCGAGTTGTTCGAGAGGCTGCGCACCCGCGCGATCATGTCCTTCGTTCCATAGAAGATGACCTGGTTCTCCATCTTCGTAGCCATGATCTCGTGCACGAGCAGGCGGGCGTCGACGTCCTTCTCCCGGCAGTCGAGGTAGAGGTTGATCCGGCCCTTTGCGAGCCGGAGGGCCTCGCGGAGGGTGAGGAGCTTCGCCCCCTCATAACGCGGAGAAAAGCGGGCTCCCGCATCGAGCTTGAGCAGCTCATCGAGCGTGTGGTCCTCCGGCAGCCCTTTGCCATCCGTCTTGTCTTCGAGTTGCTTGCCGTGGAAGAGAACGAAGTGGCCGTCCTTGGTCTCTCGAACGTCGACCTCGACCCATTCGTAGCCGTCCTCGATGCTCATCTCGACGGCACGGGCGGTGTTCTCGGGAGCCGCGCTCGCAAGTCCCCGGTGCGCCATCACCTGAACCGAGCGCGGTGGAACGAGCGGCTCAAAGAAGGGGAAGAAGCGCGGAGTGGGCGCGTTTGCCGCAGAGCGAGCACCCTCGGCGGAGCAGGCTGCGAGCGCAAGCCCGGCGACGAGGAGGGGGAAGAAGAGGCGGGACGCGCTCCACATGGCGGAGTCTCCCGTCTGGGGGTCACGAGAGACGGCCCGATGTCTGCTCGGGGCAGCCTGCCGACGATAGCGCCTCGGCCTTCCCGCGCGCTCTGACGACGGGCTCTTCCCTCCCGCACGCGCAGAGCGCCGCCGCCCTTGCTCGAGGGATCCGCGGCCGCCGCGAGGGGATTCGGGCTCAACGAGGCGCCCTTCCTCCGNNTGGGGAAGGGAATGGGGAGCCCCGTTCGTTTCCTCACGCGTCGAAGGAATAGCCGGAAAGGAACGGCAGCGCGCTGAACTCGCGCTCGGCGCGCGCGAGAAGCTCGGGGCTCCACTGCACGTCCTTGCGCGTTCGGTGCGGCGAGCGGAACACGATGCTTGCACACGCGTTCAGGTAGTCCGTCTCGGGCTCGAGCCCGAGGAAATGACAGAGCGCCTGCAGACGGGTCTGTGGATCGGCGACGAGGTCTTCGTGGCGAAGATCAACCATGTCGTCTTCGGGAAGCTTCTGCTTGAGCTCGAGAACGCCGTGCGCCATTCCAAGGTAGTGGTCAAAGGCCACCTCGAGGGGGCGGCCCTTCGAGTTCTTTACGTGCATGGTCGCAATGTTGTCGTAGGGGTTGCGGACGACATGGATGAACTTGAGAGGCAGGGCGACGCGTGCGCGCAGCTCCTCGAGCAGCCAAGGCCGACGGCGGAGCTCCCGCACAGAGGTTCCGCCGCGTTTGTCTCCGATCACACGCAGGTCGGAGAAGCGGCCTTGCCACTGGCCCGGCACGAGGTACGAATAGCCCGTCCACACCCGACCCTGGCGGCTGAAATCCCGCGAGTTCTCGAGCAGAAGCCAGAAGAGCTGATCGCGACTGAATCCATAGCGGACGTAGCGCAGGGCGTGGAGCTCGTGGGCGATGATCGCATGGGGATGGGCGTCGAGCAGCGAGCCCACCAGGCTGTGGCCGCTCCGCGGGTAGCCGAGGAACATGCAGTAGGCCCGGATGCCCGCGAAGATCTCCCGGTACGCCCGGGACCCGAAGATACGAGCGCACGTAGCGATCGGCAAGGCGAGCGGGCCGGGAGATCGTGTCTGCAAGCGGTGCCATTTCGCCTCCCCTCCGCCACACACGACGAAGCTCGCAGGTTCTTGGTTGACGCTGAAGGTACCCCGGGTCCCGGCCCTTTCGCTCGCACGCGCTGCAAAGCGATCAGCGGTTGGCTGCCGCTTCGCAGCGGGACCGAATCCTGGAGCCGCCGGTGCGCGGAGGGCGCTGCGTCGGCCGAGGGCGAGGGACGAGGTCCGGGAGCCACGACCTCGCACAGCAGCCCGGGCTCGACCGCGGTGCCCCCGGCGCAACTTCTTTTTGTGTAGTGACCGAGCGTCGCTTCTGGCCGCGGACCTCAGCGGGCGAAGAGTCGCTCGCAGCCGGTGCCGGCGAGGAGCGCATCGACCCTGTGGCGGTCTTCCCGGGCGAGTGCGCCGTAGGCTTCGCGGAGCCAGCCGAGACACTTCGCCTGGTAGGGGAAGGGTCGCTGGACCCAGGGACGGCCGTCGATCAAGCACTCCACGCGCGGCGCGCCGCGGGCGATCGCCTCGGCATTGGCGAGCAGGAACGGTGTGTAGACGCGACCCACCTCGGCGAGCAGCGCCCGCAAGGTGTCCGGGACGGCGTTGCGATCCACCCAGTCCTCGTCCCGCGGCTCGAGGCCCGAGAGGTCGTCCGTCGTCTCCACCCAGGCCACCACACGCGGCGTCGTCTCCAACGCGATGGCCAAAGGCGTCGGGTCGAAGCCGGCCAGCTGGGTGAGCTGGCCGTAGAGGCCGAAATCGGCGGCGCCGGGCCGGCCGCCCAAGACAAAGCGAGAGCGCTCGAGGTGGGCGTCCAGGAGAAGGAGGAGTCGCCGGTAGCTCTCTTCGATCACCGGGCGCGTGGTCTCGCTCGAGCCCACCACCGAAAGGCGCGCGATCTGCCGTTCGGCGAACGCGCGGCCGAGGGCCACCGCCTGCGACTCGGGCTGATCCGTCTGCGCCCAGCGAGGCAGGATCTTCGCCGCCTTCGAGATGTCGGCGCTGTAGGCCCAGCGGTAGTAGAACATGGCTTTGGTGAGCCACTCGTCCGCGTAGTCCTCGAGCAGGGCATCGAGGAAGGCAAGGTCCGGCCCGGGTGGAATGACAGAGCGCCCTTGCTGCAAGGTCTCGAGGAGACGGATGAGTGGCGTCGAATCGACGAGGGCCTCGAGCCCCCCTCCCGCCGCCGGCATGATGAGCTGCGGCAAGAGCTCGACCCGTGGCTTTGGAAGGCCGCGCGCCTCCCTCGAGCCGCGTTGGACGAACACATGGGGAATGCGTCGGTAGCGCAGCACCGCACGCAGCTTTCGGCTGTAGGGAGAGCCCGGTGCGCCCACGATGGAAAGAGGCCGCTCGTTCATGAACACACCTCGCCTTCTGCGAAGCCCAACGCGCGCTCGTCCACCAAAGGGAGCTCGGCCCGCACCCCGTCCGGCGCACCCGCTCCCTCTGTGCCGGGTCGCCGGCCTGCGTCGATCGGCACAAGCCAGCCGATCCTGTCCAAGTTTATGGCATACTTTATGTCGAAATCGATCGCCTGCGCACGCGAGGTCAGCTTGGCAGTCGCATGGCTTGCGCGGGACGGGCTCGGGTGCTTGACAGGGCATCCCTCCCGAATCCAACGTGAGGCGCGTGCTCGGCGCTGTATTCTTCGATCGAGATCCCCGGACGGTCGCGAAGGACCTCGTCGGGAAAGTGCTTCGGCGCAGGATCCGGTCGAGCTGGCTGTCGGTGCAGATCGTCGAAGTCGAGGCCTACTCCATTCGCGAGAAGGGAAGCCACGCCTCCCTCGGGCGCACGCCAAGCCGCGAAGCGCTCTTCATGCCTGCGGGCACCATCTACATGTACTACTCGCGCGGCGCTGACTCGCTCAATGTGAGCTGTCGCGGAGCCGGCAACGCCGTCCTGTTCAAGGCCGGGCGTCCGTTCACCGACGCCCTCTCTCCGCCGGAGAGCCTCGACCGGATGCACGAGCTGAATCCTGGTTCGCGCGGAGAGCGCCCCCTGGAGAGACTCTGCTCGGGTCAGACCTTGATCTGCCGCGCGCTCGAGCTCAGGGTGGTGGATTGGAATCGCCGCACGTTCGACCCCCAAACCTTCTTCGTCGAGGACGTGGGCTACCGACCGAGCCGCCTCATCCAGGCCAGGCGGCTCGGGATTCCAAAGGGCCGAGACGAGCACCTGCTCTACCGCTTCATCGACTTCGACCGGGTGCGGTCGGCCACCTCCAACCCCATGACGAAGCGCGGGTTCAAGGAGGGCGTGGATTTTAGGATCCTCTCGCTCCGCCGTCCGAGCGCGAACGCGCGGCGGGATCATTTCTGGGCAAAGGATTCGTAAGGGCGGTGCTCAGGGAGCGCCTACCTGTGCGCTTCTAGCCGCGGATCGAAGTCGAAGCGTTCGGGGCCTGCGCGCACGAAACGCGCAAAGCTCGGATGATCGGGATTCAGGAGGAAGTTGCTCTCGAGAGGGATGACGGCGCTCGGAACCCGCAGCACGGCGGAGCGCCGTGCGCGGGCCCAGCGCGTTCCGATCTCTTGGAGAGCGAGCGGTGCGGGAGACACGCGCCAGTGGGCCGGGAGCCGCCTGGCCGGGAGATCCTCGACCGCGGAGTCGGGAAACTCGACGCGACAGAACACGTAGTGCGCAAGGGTAGCTCCCCGCTCGAGGTGTACGAGCAGCTCGAGGGCCGCGAGGGAGAGGTTCTCCGACGCGTAGACCACGGCCACGCCGGGCCGATTCCAGCGTCCGCCAAAGAGGCGAGCTCCTTCGCCGTCAAAGCTGTGCCCTGCGTGTTTGCGCTTGACGAGGCGGAAGGCTCGAGGCACTTAGGCCACGACACCGTGCTCGAGCCGCCCGAGCAGCTGCTCCACCTCGCGCGCGCCCGTCTCCGTCCGGGCGAACTCCAGAGGAGTCGCGCCGCCGAGCCCGCGCTGCGGCCGCGTGAGCCACGCGCGCGCGTCCTCTTCATCGCCTTCAAAGAGTTGGAGCATCTGGTGGTAGAGGCGCGCCGCGCGAACCAAGCGGTCTGACTCCGCGGAGTCAAGGCGGCCCGCCGCGCGCCGCCGGGTGAGGGTGCGCATCGGGAGCTGGACCAGGGCGCAGATCGCCTCCCAGGGGAGCGCCGTGTGCTGCTTGAATCGCTCGAGCGAGGAAAAGGGAAGACCTCGCTCCACCTCCGCGACAAGGTTGCTCGTGCTGCTCGCCGGAAGGCCGAGAAGGGCGAGAGCACCGGGGGCCGACGACAGGGCGCGCGGGCGCGCCCGGGCTCGGGCCTCGGTCGGCGCGCTGGCTCGCCGTCTCGGCACGTCGCGATCTCCTCTTGCGCAAAGGCGGGGCAAGACGCCTTCGCCATTTGGCCATATGCATAGCAGCCATCTGTCCAGATGGCACCGGAGAAGACCTTCCCGGGAGCAGCTCAGGCGTCTGCCGCGCCCTCGGGGAGTTCCCCGCCGGGACGATCTTGCCGGTTCCGCGCTTCGCAAAGCGCCCGGTCCTTTGAAAAGGACTTGACCGCGGCCTCTCCGCGCCTAGATCAGCAACGAGAACTCGGGCGTCGCTGCGAGCCGGCGTGCCCTGAGGGAGGTGCGGAGTGGTGGCATGACGAGTCTTCTTCCCTGGCGCCGCGACCGAACGCTCGGCGCACGAGATCCGTTCTTCGCGTTCCGGGAGGACATGGACCGACTCTTCGAAGGGCTGTGGCAGAGCTTCGAACCCGAGGGATTTTTCGCGCCCGAAGCCGAGAAGGCTGGAGCTTGGACTCCTCGCGTCGCCCTCTCCGAGAGCGAATCCGAGATTCGGGTCGATGCGGATTTGCCTGGTCTTGGCGAGAAGGACTTCGAGGTCCTGCTCGAGGGTGATTTGCTGACCTTAAAGGGCGAGAAGCGTCCCGAGCACGAAGCCCCGGGCGGCGAGACGCGCCATGTCGAGCGCGCCTATGGCCGCTTCGAGCGGGCGATCATGCTGCCGTGCGAGGTGGACGCGGAGAGGGTCTCCGCCAAGTACCTGAATGGCGTCCTCCGTGTCACGCTGCCGAAGGTCGAGGCGGAAAGTGCTGTGCGGCGGATCGAGGTTCGCTCGTCCTGACACATCCTTGCCAGGCCCGGGCGGGTGGGGTGTGAATCTCGTTCCGCTCGCGAGTGGACGGGGGAAAGCAAGGCCCAGCTGCAAGGACTCTTTGCCTTCGGCGTGTTCGCGCGGAGCTACTGGGGCTGCGAGTTCACTTTGGCGGGGGAGGAATCGCTCGCCGTGCGCGTCTCGGGGTTCCCTTCGACGCGCGGAGTCTCGCCCGGCGCAGATCCGCTCGCGGTGAGCCCCTGCTTGAAGTCGCGGATCGCTGTGCCAAGGCTTCGCCCCAGTTCAGGCAGGCGCCTCGGGCCAAAGATGATCAGGGCGATGAGGAGAATGAGGAGGAGATGGGTCGGCTGGAAGAGCCCCTCGAACACGCTGTGATCCTCCTTGGGGGCGACTCGCCCATCGGAGTTTGAGTGCCCTCAAAACGGGCAACCGGCCAGTCCTTGAGAGCTTGAGAAGGCGCTGGGCTAGAGCCGAAGAGCGCGAGGGGATGAGCCCGCGGCGCTCGGGCGCCAAATCAAACACCAATTTAGCAGGCAAGCCCGAGCTCTGCATGAAGGAGGTCTGTACGCTCTGCGCGCACGTGCGGCGGCTCTCCCGGGCCCCGGCAAGGCCGCCTTCTCAGGCTCGGGCGGGAGAGCAGTCCCCGCGAGCGTGTCCTCGCGGTGCGGCGCCCCGGGGCGAAGGGGTGGACCTGCAGGCCGGCGGTGCGTTGACCCCTCTCTTTGGCGGGTGGTAGGGTGCGATCCGTTTTGGAACGAGTCTTCGACAGGAATCCGCGGTGACGCCCCCGAGTGAAGCCCCTCGCGCCAAGATCCTCGAGGAAGCGATCGGGATCGTCTATCGGCATGGCCCGCGACGGATCACGATGCGCTCCCTGGCCGAGAAGCTCGGATACTCCCCGGGCACGATCTATCTCCATTTCCGCAACAAGCAGGAGCTCCTCAAGGAGATCGCACTCCACGGATTCGACGCGCTCGGTGACGCCGTTGCGCCGGCGCATGCCCTCGAAGATCCCTTCGAAGCGATTGCCGAAACGGCGAGGCGCTATATCGATTTTGGGCTCGAGCACCACGCGCTCTACCGGCTCATGTTCCACGACATCCCGCTCACGGGGCAGCTCGGGCCCGTCGAGCAAGCCCGCGTGGCGCGAACCTGGGCGCTCGGGCGGACACTCTACGAGCGCGGCATTGCAAGCGGAGCCTTCCGACAGAGCGATCCCGAGATCGAGGCGAACATTGGTTGGGCCTGGGTTCATGGATTCGTCGAGCTCGCCGCGTCCGGCCGCCTGCCGGCTGGAGGGGGTCTGCCAAGACGGCTGCGGGCAGTGCGGGATGCGATGATCGAGGCTCGGCTGCGGGCGCTTCGGCCCTAGAGTTCTCCGGGAAAGACGCTGGTTTGCGGAGGGTCCTGCGGCTCCTTCCAGTCCGCTTGGGCGTCGGCAGAAAGTTTATTTTTTCTTTTTTAAATCAAAGGGTTACGGTCTCGTCTCGACGGAGCTTCTGGGACCCGGTGCCGGCTTGACTCTGCTATGCTGGCCGCCACCCCTGCGCCAGCCGGATCTTCCGGCCGCGTCTTGCGAAGGATCGATGAAGGACAAGGATCGCTACTGGGATTGCCTGGACCAAGCGATCGAGGCCACGAACGGTGGACGCACCGACGAGGCGCTCGCTTGGCTCGACGAGGCCCTCAAAGCCGACCCCAACGGAGCCGAGGCGCACAACACGCGGGGAGAGATCCTCTGGGACGAAGACAAGATCGAAGAGGCGCTCTATGAGTTCGACCTCTCGATTCGCGCCGACAGCAAGTTCATCCACGCCTATCTGAACCGCGCCGAGCTCTTGATCGAGGAGCTTGGTGAGTATGAACAGGCCATCGAGCAGTGCGACGCGCTGCTCAAAGGCACCCCGGAGCTGGCCCGGCCCGACCGCGGGATCGAGGCTGAGATCTACTACCTCAAGTCCAAGGCGCTCTTCTACCTGGACGATCTCGAGGGAGCGCTCTTCCTCGTGCGCCGTGCCCTCAAGACGGGAGGGGAGCAGCCCATCTTCCGGGCCTTCGAGGGGCAGATCCTGTTCGAGCTCGGTCGCTTCGACGAGGCTCGGCGGCTGCTCGAGCACGCCTGCTCGCTGGATCCCGACTCCGCACATGCCGTCTATCACCTGGGGCTCGTGCTCGAGCGGCTCGGACAGCCGGAGGAGGCGGGGCGTGCCTTTACGAAGGCGAACGCCCTTTCCCCCGAAAGCTATCCAATGCCCGTCGAGATCGACGAAGAGGGCTTCCGCCAGGCCGCCGAGGCCGCGCTTCGTGACCTGCCGCGCTCGGTTCGCGAGTACGTGGAGCATGTGCCGCTCCTGGTGGAGGACTTCCCGTCGGAGGAGCTGCTGGTTCAGGAGAACGTCTCGCCCCAGATTCTGGGCATCTTTGTCGGCGTTCCGCGCACGGAAGCTGCGCTCACCGCGCCCGTCCAGGACCTGGACCGCGTGATCCTGTTCAAGAAAAATCTCGAGAAGGTGTGTCGCGACCGCAACGAGCTGATTGAGCAGATCCAAGTCACGGTGAAACACGAGATCGGCCACTACCTCGGTCTCGACGACGAATCCCTCGAGCGCCTCGGGCTCGCCTGACGGCATGGCGGGAGCGGCGGCCCGCCTGCTCTCCTCCCTCGAGGCCATCGTGGGTCCCGAGGCCTGTATCTCGTCGCCCGAGCACCTCCTCACCTACGAGTGCGACGGCCTCACGCACCACCGAGGTCGACCTGCGGCGGTGGTGCTTGCGAGGGACAAGACCGAGGTCTCGCGCGTCATCCGGGCATGTCGCGCAGCGGGCGTGCCCTTCGTGCCGCGCGGCGCGGGGACGGGGCTTTCAGGCGGAGCGCTCGCTCCTGAAGGCTCTGTGGTGATCGAGTGCTCGCGCCTCAATCGGATCCTTGAGATCGACCCGGAGGACCGCGTGGCCGTGGTGCAGCCCGGTGTGGTGAACGCGGATCTGTCCAAGGCCGTTGCAGGCTTCGGCCTCCACTTCGCTCCGGATCCCTCGAGCCAGCTCGCATGCACGATCGGCGGCAACATCGCCGAGAACTCTGGCGGCCCGCACACCCTCAAGTACGGCACCACGACGAACCATGTGCTGGCCCTCGAGCTCGTGCTCCCGGACGGCGAGATTGTCCGGCTCGGATCCCGGACGGGGTGGGACTTCGCCTACGACCTCGTGGGGGCGGTGGTCGGGAGCGAAGGCACCCTCGGTGTGGTGACGGAGGCGACGGTGCGGCTCACGGCGCTGCCTGAGGCCGTGGAGACGCTGCTCGCCATCTTCCCCGATGTGGTGTCGGCGTGCCGCGCGGTGGGCGAGGTGATCCGCACCGGACTCGTGCCCGCTGCGCTTGAGATCGTGGACCGCAAGACGATCGAGGCCATCGAGGCGAGCGTGTACGCCGCAGGTCTTCCAACGGATGCGGGCGCGGTGCTGATCGTCGAGCTCGACGGAGCGGCGCATCTCCTCCCGGAGCAGATGCAGCGGGTCCGCGAGCTCGTCGCCGCAGAGCGCGCGACGCGGGTGGAGGTGGCCCGCGACGCGGCGGAGCGCCAGCGTCTCTGGCGCGCCCGCAAGGGAGCGTTCGGTGCCCTCGGACGCCTCGCGCCTGACCTCTACGTCCACGATGCCGTGGTGCCGCGGCCGAAGCTCCCCGAGGTGCTGGAGCGGATCCTCGCCATCGGCGAACGCTACAGTCTGCGGCTGTCCAATGTCTTCCATGCCGGCGACGGGAATCTGCATCCCAACATCTCCTTCGACCGCCGCGATGCCGACGAACTGGCCCGCGTGCTTGCTGCGGGAGAAGAAATTCTCCGGGTCTGCGTCGAGGCGGGCGGCGTGATCAGCGGGGAGCACGGCATCGGCACGGAGAAGCGCGACTTCATGGGCCTGCTCTTTGGGAAAGCCGACCTCGACGCGATGCGCCGGCTGCGAGACGCGTTCGATCCCGAGCACGTGTGCAATCCCGGCAAGATCTTTCCGACCACGCGCTTCTGCGTCGAGTCCAATCCCAAAGCGCGCGGCTACGACCGCGTCCGCTTCGACGCATGATGGCGCCCGCCGATCTGCGTGCCCTGCGCGATGCCGCAGGGGCACAGGGCGTGGCCGAGCATGAGACGGGAGCTCTCCCGGGCCTGCCCGGCACGAAGATCGGCATCACGCTCACGCCGGGGGACGGCGCGGCGCTCGCGCGGGTGGTGGGGGTTCTCGGGGCGCGTGGCCTCGCGGCCGTGATTCGTGGCGGCGGGAGCAAGCTCTGGCTCGGCAATCCGCCACGCCGTGCCGACGTCATCCTCTCGACGGCGGGCCTTGCGGGCGTGGATCTGCTGGACGGCGACGAGGGTGTGGCCCACGTGTTCGCGGGCACCCCGGTCTCGGAGCTGCGCTCTCTCGCGGAACGCGCGGGCTGGGAGCCCGCGCTCGATCCTGCGAGCCCCCGGGCGACCGTGGGCGGCGTCCTTGCGACCGGCGAGGTCGGCCCGCGCTGCCTGCGTCTTGGCCGACCCCGCGACAGCGTGCTTGGGCTCGAGGTGGTGCTCGGATCGGGCGAGCGCACGCGCTGCGGCGGCCGGGTGGTGAAGAACGTCACCGGCTACGACCTCGCCAAGCTCTACACCGGCTCGCTCGGCACACTGGGTGTGATCGAGGGCGCGTGGCTGAGACTGAGGCCACGCGCCGAGCGTGTGCTGGGTCTCCTCGCGCCTGTCGCAGACACGGCTCGTGGGTTTGGGGCGTGCACGCGGGCTGCCCGCCTCTCCTCCGCGCGCTGCGTGGCCCTGGCGGACCGTTCCCTTCTCGGAGCAGCTGCCGAAGCCCCTTCCGCTGCGCCGGGCGTCGCCCTCGTCGTGGAGCTTGCGGGGCAAGCTTCCCTCGTGGAGCGCGAGGCCGGCTGGCTGCGTGCGGAGCTTGGCGCCGAGCCCGGGAAGGACGACGTCACGGGCTTGCTGCGAGCCTGCCAGGGCGAGCCTCCCGCGGCCTCCTTCCTGCGTCTTCGCCTTTCGTGCCGGCGCTCGGCTTTCGTGCGTACCTTCGAAATCCTGCGCCGCGCAGGCGCTGCGGCGTTCGGTTATCCCGAGTCGGGCCTTCTGTGGGCGCGCTTCCCGCTCGAGCTGGAGGCCGACGAGGTCGCGGCCGCCCGTCCGCTGCGCGCCCTGCGTGAAGCCCTGCGCGAGGGCGCGGGAAGCGCTTTGCTCGAGGCGCTGCCGGAGTGGCTCGCTCAGGGTCGCGATGTTTTCGCCGATGCGCCGCCGGCCCTCCCCCTCCTGCGGGCACTCAAGGCGAAGTTCGATCCGTCTTGTGTCTTGAACCCCGGCCGTTTTGCTGCAGGACTTTGATGGACGTAGACCCTGCAGAGCGAGGCCCGCTTCGAGAACTCTCCACCCGCACCCTTGACTGCGTCCACTGCGGCCTGTGCCTCCCCGTTTGTCCGACCTACCGGGAGAGCGGACGAGAGCAGTCTTCACCACGCGGTCGCGTGTATCTCATGCGGGCTTTCGCCGAGGGCCGGATTCCGCTCGGCCCGGGCGTCGCGGAGGAGATGTACCTGTGTCTTGGCTGCCGCGCGTGCGAGACCGCCTGTCCATCGGGAGTGCGCTACGGGAGCATGCTGGAGGCGATGCGCACCGAGGTCGAGAAGGCTGGGCTGCGCCGGGGGCTCGCCAAGCGCATCGAGACCTTCGCCCTGCGCGCTCTCGTGCCCCATCCCCGGCGTCTGCGTCGCGCGATCGACGCCCTGGCGATCGTTGAGCGGCTTCGCCTCGATCGGCTTTCGACCCGCGTTTTGCCCGGTCCCTTGCGCGAGCTCGCCGCGCTTGCGCCGCGCGTTCCACCTCTTCGCGACAGGCGCCCCTTGCCGGGATTCGTGCGCGCGCAGGGGACGCGACGGGGACGGGTGGCCCTGTTCGTGGGATGCGTCATGCCGGAACTTTTTGGTCGGGTCAATCACGCCACGGCGCGCGTGCTCGCGCGCAACGGGTTCGACGTCGTCGTACCGCCCGACCAGGGCTGCTGCGGCGCCCTGCATGCCCACGCGGGGGACGCGGAGTTCGCCCAGCATCTCGCGCGTCGCAATGCCGCTGCGATCGGCCGCGCGCAGGTGGATGCCCTGGTCGTGAACTCGGCCGGCTGCGGAGCAGCCTTGCGAGAGGCGGGCGAGTGGCTGGGCGAGGAGGGTGCGGCCCTCGCCGTCTCCGTGCGCGACGTGTGCGAGCTGCTCGACGCCGCAGGCCTGCGCGCGCCGGCGGCGCAAGGAGGCGCTAAGCCCCCGCTGCGCGTGTGTTACGACGACCCCTGTCATCTCGTCCACGGGCAGCGGGTGGCCGAGGCGCCCCGGCGCCTGTTGCGACGGATCCCGGGCGTGGAGCTCGTCGCCCATGAGGACCCCACAAGCTGCTGTGGCGCTGCGGGAATCTACGCACTCACCCACCGCGCAATGGCGTCGGCGGTGCTCGAGCGCAAGATGGCGTCTCTCGCCGCGGTAGACCCCGATGTCGTGGCGTCCGGCAATCCGGGCTGCATCCTTCAGCTGCGGACTGGTGTGGCGCGCAGCGGTCTGCGGGCGCGCGTCGCACACCCGATCGAGCTCCTCGACGAGGCGTACGCGGCAGAAGAAGGCCTCCCCTCCAAACGTAGTTAGTCCGAAGTTCCCCGAGTCTGAAGGGNNCCTCAGAACCGTCAGGAACTTCGGGTTAGTGGGCCGCCCCGCGTTTTTCCGGGAGGCGTTGGTTCGAAGTCGGCAAGCCTCTTGCCCCGCGGGCGCCTGCCCAGCGGCACCCAAGCCATCGCTCAAGCCCCGGGAGAAGCCCTCCGATCCGTCGTGTGCGGGGGCTCGCGCCTCCCCCTGGGGCGAGGCTCGTCTTTTGCTCGTTGCGGGTGGGGACGCCGGAGAGAGGAATGGACTGCATCCCGTCGGACATCGACTTCCTCGACCGGAGGCCCGGCAGTCTCTTCCGAGGCAAGCCCTATCTCGTCTTCGGGGCGAGCGGGACGGGCAAGTCGATTCTCGGTCTCCAGTTCGCGAACGCAGGGCTCGAGCGCGGGGAGGGGGCGCTCTATGTCTGCCGGGAGAGGGCGCAGGACCTTGTCGACCAGGGCGAGCGCCTCGGCTTCCCGCTCTCGCAGCGCATCCGCGAGGAAAGACTCAGCGTCCTCCAGTATGACGCGGACTTCCGCGACATCGCCGCGCGTCAGGGGCCCGAGGCCCTCTTCGACGACCTCCGCGCGCAGGTCGACGAGAAGGCGGTCCGCCGCGTGGTCCTGGACCCGGTGGATCCGTTCTTCTCCAGCCTCGAAGACGAGGGCGTCCTGCGGGCGGAGCTTCGGGCCATCACGAGCCGCTGCGAAGCCCTGGGCTGGTCGCTCCTCCTTCTGTGCGAGGACGCGACCTTGTCCCGAGGCCCCCACGTGATGCGCGTTTTCTCGGAAGCGTGCTGGGGGATCTTCGAGCTCCGGCGGGCGCCCGAAGAGGGAAGGATCGACTTTCTCATCTACAAGATGCGCGGCGCGCGTCCCGCGCGCAGCCGATTGGCGATCCAGATCGGGCCTGGCGGAATCCGCGGCGCCGAGCCCGCGGCGAAGGCTCTGCCCGGCAAGGCGCCCTTCGCCAAGTTTCGCCTTCCCGCTGCCAAACCTCCTGCGGGCGAAGCGCAAGCGGAGCGAGCAGCGAATCCCGCGGCGCAAGCGCGGCCGGAGTCCGCGCCCGTGGCGGGCGTGGCGGGTCGGCCCGTGGCCGTCGTCCTCCATGCGGACGCGCGTGTGCGAGGGGAGATGGTGGCCGCCCTCGCGGGCGCATGCGACGCGCATGAAGGGCGGGACGGACTGGAAGGGCTTCATCTCGTGCTCCGGGTGCGGCCCGACGTCGTCGTGCTCGCGCCCTCCATGCCGCGGCTCAACGGCATTGGGCTGTGTCGCATCCTGCGTGAACACGGGGCTCTCGTCCCCTGTCTCTTCGTGTCCGACGACACGGCGCCGCCGAGCGAGCGCGCGAGCGCCCGTGCCGTGGGCGGCGACGACTGTGTTCTCGCCGGAGATCCGGCGCAGCTTCGGGCGCAGGCTCTCGCCCTCGCCAAGCGGACCGGGGCCCAGGGTCGTGCGGGGTGGCCTGCGATCAACGTCACCGAAGCGGTGGCACGCCTTGGCCCCACGCGCATCGATCCCGCCGAGGTGCTGGCGCGTGTCCATGCCGAGGCGGCCCGCGCCCGCGAAGTGGGCGCGACGCTCTCCCTGCTTGGCTACGAGTTCCGCTTCGCGGACGGGCCGGAGGGCCGCCGCTTCGTGGACCTCTTCGAAGCGACGCTGGCCAAGGGGATTCGCGCCGAGGACGCCTTCTGCCGGGTCTCCGAGGAGCGGCTGCTGGCGCTCTTGATTGGCGCTGACGTCGAGGGGGCGCGGCGCGTGGTGCGGCGGGTCCACGCGCGCATGGCCGCCGCTGCTTCCGACGTCTCTGCTGCGCGCGCCGTGAAACCGAAGGCTCTCTATCGCCTGCTTGCCGTCCAGCCTCAGCCCCTCGATGGCGAGTCGAGCGAGGAGCCGCTGATCGAGCTCTTGCAGCGTCAGCCCGCGCATCTCATCGAGGAGGACCAGGACGAGCGGCCGGGGGAGCCGATGGAGAAGTATCCGCTCCTCGAGGCCGTGTTCCGCTCCCTTCACAGCGACGCGGGTGAATGCTTGTCGCTGCTCGACGGCACCCGCCATCCGATCCGGATGGTCAAGGCCGGGCGGATTCGGACGGTGGAGATCGGACGCTTCCGGTATTTCACGCAGGACCGGGAGGAGGAGACTCCGGCGGGCCACCGGGCGAGTCGCGGGATGCAGATCGTCTGGGTGGAGGGCCTCGAGGCGAGAGGCCGTGCGGTTGCACGGATCGAAGACGGGCGGGTCTTTCGCGGCCGGGAGATTTGAGAGGAGGCCCTGCCCCCCGTCCCCCCGTGTGTCTGCGTCGGGTGTAGGATTGCCGGGTGCGTCTTGGCGCTCGCCGGGCTCGTCCTCCTTGGATGCGGGACCCATCTCTTCGCGCAGCCCGAGGCGACAAGCGACTATCTCACGTACGCCGCGTTCGAGTCCCCCGATCATCTGGGTCTGCTCTTGCACTGGCCGCAGCGCAAGATGCCGCTCAAGGTCTATCTGCCCGCGCCGCCCGCGGGCTGGTTCGCGGACTCTGACGCGGTCTTGGAGGCGACGCGCCGCGAGGTCACCGATTGGACGGACGCGGCGGCCCGGGCCTGCCGAGCTTCGAGTTCGTGCCCAAGGCGGGCGACGCCGACATCCCGGTCATGTGGGCGGATGTCTCGCCCTCGTGGTCCGTCGCACACTGCATGATGCAGGTCGACTTCCCCACCCGGCGTTTTGCCGTGGAGAACGTTCTCATCACGGCGTGGAATCGCGACGGTACACAGGTCTCCCTCGAGGACCTCCACCGCACGCTCCTCCACGAGATGGGCCACGCCCTCGGGATCGCGGGCCACAGCCCGAACCCCGAGGACATCATGTATCCCTGGGTGCGGGACATGAAACCGGGCTCGATGGCGGAAGGGTGGGTCCTTCCCAGCAAGAGCAAGGAGCTCACCTCGCGGGACCGCGAGACCCTGCGCAAACTCTACGCGAAGCCCAATGAAACGGTACTCGCGGGGGTGCGCAGGGTGTACTAGCGGTAGAGCACTGCGTCCGGGGTCGGCTTCGGCATGCGAATGCGCGGAAACGCCCCGAGCCCGATATCGGGGAACGAGCCCTGGATCACGAGGTCGACGGGAAGGATGGACTCGCGTCCCCGCACGAGCCCGTAGCGCTCCCGCATGCTGAGGAAGGCATAGTCCGACGAGGCCCCCGCGCGCGAATCCGGATCGTCGAGCACGCCGAGGCGCGCGCGTTCGAAGAAGACATCCCGCGCCGCATCGGGCTTCACGTCGTCATCGGGGTCGGAAAGCGCGTTTTGGCGAGTCGTCTCTTCGAGCATCGCCACAAGTCGCGCCATTCGCTCCGCCGACACCTGCTGGCGCACGACGCGCGGCGGCGCCGACTCGTCGCCCCTCTCGTTCAAATAACAGATCTCCAGCACACGGCCCCCGGCGAGAATCACGCCGTCGGGATGGAGCTCGCCGTTGCGCGGATCGCCATCCACGAG
>DOUU01000200.1:0-3325 GCA_003520425.1 Deltaproteobacteria bacterium | reverse complement strand
CCTTGCGCGCGAGCGCGCCCGCTTCGCGACCCGCGCTCGTGTCGTGGAACTCGCGCGCGATGCGTCTTAGAAGGGCGCTCCTGAAGGCCCGGTTGTGCTCCTTTTTCGCGCTCTCGAGCGCCTGGGCAGCGGCTTTTTCGCGCATCGGGGCGAGGTCGCTTCCCCTGCCGGCCTCCGCCACGTCGAGGGCGCCGACCCAGTTGCCGCGGTCCTCTTCGTAGCCCACCAGCCAGTTGCGCACTTCGTCCGCGTGGATGCCCTGGGGTCGGTGCGCGAGGTAGCTGCGCGCGTAGGCGGCGGGCTCGCGGCCAAAGGGCCAGGGGGAGAGCCATGGATATTCCACAAGCCGGTTCGGGAAGGAGGTGAATACGTCAAAAAAGGACGGGAGGTCGATCAACCATTCCACGGGCCGGGGCAGGTCGCGCTCGTGCGGCCCGCTGGCAAGCGGCCCGAGGAAGATCCAGCCCACCTGCTGCGCCCGGTCGCGGCTGCGCGCATGGGCAAACGCGTCATACGGATTCTGCTCGGGGTCGTCGGTCGTGGTTGCGGCGTGGCGGGCCATATTGCTGCGCGAGGGATCCTGGCTCGCGAGGCTCTGCATGGCGCGCCCCATCCCGTACTCATCGCCGCGCTCCCCCGCGGCGATCGCGAGGGCGTACTGCGCCTCGTCCGCATCGGGGCCCTGGCTCCCTCGCGCGAGGACGCGCTGCGCTGCGCCGGTGATATCGCCATGGGGCGACAGCAAGGCGCGCGCGAGGGCCGCTGCATCGGCGTCGAGCGGCTCGAGGGTGGAGGGCGCCTCGAAGCTGCGGAACTGGTTGGCGCGGGCCTGCTCGACCAGCTCCCCGGCCTCGCGCGCGAGTGCACTCGCGGCGGGGTCCTCGGGAACGAAGCGCAGGGCACGCTCCGCGGCCACGAGAGCGAGCTCGGGATGATCGTTCTTTAGGGCCGAGCGCGCGGCACGCAGGGCGCGGTCGCGCTGGGTCCGGTTCCAGGCTGCCTCCGCGTCCCGGACGCGCTCGCGCAGCTCCGCAGCGTCGGGTGCGGCGGGGTTCTCCACCAGATAGCGGCGCCACTGCACGAGCGCCTGACGCTCCTGGAGCGTCAGCTCTTCGGAGTTGTGCCAGGCGACGACCAGGCCCAGAAGCGCGCGGGCGACCCCGATGGCTGCCCGATAGCCGGTCGTCGCGGCGTGGGAAGCGGGCTCGGCGATCGCATTGAAGATGCCGCCGTAGGTGATGACGTGGGACTCGCGGATCCGTTGGTCCGCCTGCTCGAGCGGATCCTCGCTCAGGGTCTGCTCAAGGCGCGTACGCAGGGCGGGCTCGAGGTCGGAGCGCTCGAGCAGCTTCTCGCTCGCTTGCCTGTAGCTGTGGGCGCTCGGCAGGGTCGCGTTCCGCAGGTCGTAGGCATAGGGGACGAGACCGGTCGGCCGCTCGTCCGAAGCGCGGCGATCGGTTTCCAAGGACTCGAGAGTCGCGATCGCTTGGTCCGCGCGAGCAGCGTCGGCGGAGAGCACAGCGGCCATGAGATCGTGTGCGGCGTGGTCCGCTTCGTCGGGCACGAGCGGCGCGCGTTCTGCGATCGGCTCGAAGGCGGAGCCGACGGGCGGGGGCGGCGGTGCGTGGGAGGACACNNCACACAGGCCCCGAGCAGGAGGGAAAGCGCTGCCGCAGCGCGCCCTCGCGGGGCGACCCTATTGCGTGAAGCGATCACGGTCCACCCGCAAGGTGAAGGCGAGGAAGGCTTCAAGGCGCCTGGACGCCTCGAGCTTCTCCGGCGTCCCATCCTGTTTTCCGACCGCCTCGTAGAGGCGGGNNCGGGCGGCCGAGTCGACGAGCTCTTGAAAGCTCGCGGGATCGAAGAGCAAGCCCTCCGGCGGATGCTTCACGACGTACTCCTCGGCGAGCGTCGCGTACAGGTCGGCGAGCTCCAGCATGTGCCGGCTGCGAAGCTTGCTGTCCTGGTTGTGGACGACAAGCTGCTGCAGCTCCGCCAGCGCCCGCACGTCGCCGTCGGGTGTCGAACGCCGCGTCGCGACGAAGTAGCGCGCGCGGGCCATCTCCGCCCGCTCGATCTCCTCGCGAATCACGGCCTCA
Organism: Deltaproteobacteria bacterium; assembly: GCA_003520425.1. GTDB lineage: Bacteria > Myxococcota_A > UBA9160 > UBA9160 > UBA9160 > UBA9160. The sequence goes on along the minus strand of DOUU01000200.1, from coordinate 1,226 downwards.
TAGTGGGTGCCCGTGGTCTCCGCTTGAAGGGCTTCGAGGAGCGCCGTGCGCTGCGCGGATGCTTCCACGACGCCCTGCGCGTCGCGGGGGGGCCCGCTCGCGGGCTTCTCTCCGGGAGCATCATCCGGCCGGTCGGCGTCGAAGCCGATGCGTGCGGCCTCGTCGAGGGAGTCGCAGATCGAGGCGCTGCGCCTCGCTTCTTGCGCAAGCTCGCCCTCGCGCTCGGCAGCCCGGCGGTAGCTCGCCGCGGCCAGATCGAAGGCGCGCAGGCGCTCGAGGGCGCGTCCCTTGGAGAAGGCGATCACGTCGTCCATGTGTCCGGCCTGGAGCCCCTCGGCGTAGGCGCGCTCGATGTTCTCAAGGCGCAATAGCGAAGCGCGGTAGATGTTCCGCCCGGTGAAATCCCGGGCCGGCTCGAAGCGGTAGGTGTCATCGGGCACATGCTGGCGCAAAACCGCGACGACCTCGAGCAAATTCTCCGGCGGGCGGTAGCGCGGATCGGGCGGGCGCGAGGAGGCACAGGCGCTAAGCGCAGCCCCGAGGGCCACGAGAGCAAAGAGGGGGCGGACGGCGCGCACGCCGCTCAGCTGCTGCGGCGGCGGGGTTTGCGCTTCATCTCGCGCGCTCCGCGTCGGACATTGAGCATCTTCTCCGTAGCGATGACGGCCGCAGCCATCTGGTCGGAGTCGACCCCGAGGGTGGAGAAGGTGGCCCCGCCATCGTCGTATCGCCAGCTGATCAGGGTCTCGACGAGCGCCTCGGTGCGTCCGCCGGGTGGGATCCGGACCCGGAAATCCTCAAGGCGCGGCAGCTCGATCCCGGAGCCCTCGAGCGCCTTCGCGAGCGCCTTCATGAAGGCGTCGTAGCCACCGTCGCCGGTGGACTGCGCCTTGTGGGTGCGTCCGCCATAGGAGACCGCCACCTCTGCCACGGGGAGCTCCCCCTTTGCCACCGTCACACGGTAGGAGTCGACCCTCACCCGCAAAGCGGCGGGCGCCTTGAGCACGTCGGCGATGATGAGGGGCAGGTCTTCGGGGACGACCGTGTGCTTCTTGTCGCCGAGCTCAACGATGCGGCGGAGCACGAGCTCGCGGTCCGCCTCCGGAAGCTCGATGCCAAGGTGCCGGAGATTCTGTTCGAGGGAGGCTTTGCCGGAGAGCTTGCCCAGGGCATAGCGGCGCTCGCGTCCAAAGCGCTCGGGCAGAAGGCGGCTCGCATAGAGCTCG
>DOUU01000371.1:5831-5972 GCA_003520425.1 Deltaproteobacteria bacterium | reverse complement strand
GATCGAACAGTTTGGCTACTGGGCCGACCTGGCAGGAAGCTATGCATATGAGCAGCCGATGAGGGAGATTCGCTTTCTCGGCCAGCCGCAGCGTCGTCTGCTGCGCCGAGAGGCAATCGGAGTCGTTGGCGCGATCACGCC
>DOUU01000371.1:0-5819 GCA_003520425.1 Deltaproteobacteria bacterium | reverse complement strand
CCGGGAACACGGTGGTGCTGAAGCCCGCGCCTGATACACCGTGGTCCGCCACGACGTTGGGTCGCCTCGTTGCAGAAAGGACGGAGATTCCGCGTGGCGTCGTGAACGTGGTTGCATCCTCCGACCATCAGGTGGGGGAACTCCTGGCCACCGACCCGCGCGTGGACCTCGTCACCTTCACCGGCTCCACGGCGACTGGCCGGCGCGTCATGGAATGCGCGTCCGCCACCGTGAAAAAGGTCTTCCTTGAGCTCGGAGGCAAGTCCGCGAACGTCATCCTCGACGACGCCGACCTCGCGCAGGCGCTCGGGGGCGTTGCTACCATGTGTACTCACGCAGGGCAGGGCTGTGCTCTTACGACTCGACTTCTCCTCCCGCGCTCTCGATATGCCGAGGGGGTCGAGATCGCCAAACAGGCGTTCGAGCGCTGGAACTACGGCGACCCGACAGATCCCAAGAACCTTCAAGGCCCGCAGGTAAGTCGTCGCCAGCAGGAGCGCGTGCTGGCCTATATCGAGAAAGGAAAGCGCGACGGCGCGCGCCTTGTGACAGGAGGTGGCGTGCCGCGCCACCTCACGAAGGGCTTCTACGTGGAGCCCACGCTTTTCGCCGACGTAGATGCGAGCTCGACCCTGGCCCAGGAGGAGATCTTTGGGCCCGTCTTGGTCGTGATTCCCTTCGACGATGATGACGATGCGGTGCGGATCGCGAACCACTCCATCTACGGGCTTTCGGGCGCGGTCACCAGTGCCAGCGAGGCGCGTGCACTCGATGTTGCACGAAGGGTCCGCAGCGGAACGCTAGCGGTGAACGGAGGCATGTGGTTCGACGTGGATACGCCGTTCGGTGGTTACCGACAAAGCGGAGTGGGTCGCGAAAATGGCCTGCTCGGCTTCGAGGAATACCTTGAAACCAAGGTAATCGCGCTCCCAGGGGCGTCGTCGGACGCCGGGAAGACGGGACGATGACGACCGTGGACGCCGCCGTCGGTGTGGGCACAGACGCGGTTGTGCATCCTGGAGGGAGGCCGCCGCCCCGCGTCTCTGGCGGACTTCCGGTTCTGGGTCACCTCCTCGAGCTCCGCCGCCAGCCCATCGAGCTCCTTTCTCGAGCGCACGCAGAGTGCGGCGAGGTGGCGGAGCTTCGGCTTGCGCGTCTGCCCTTGGTCATGCTCTACGGTGAGGAGGCGCAAGAGGCCTTCTTTCGGGCGCCTGAAGAGCAGCTTGACCAGGCTGCGGCGTACCCGTTCATGAAGCCAATCTTCGGCGAAGGCGTTGTGTTCGACGCGCCGCCCGAGCGACGCAAGGAGGCGCTCCGCAATCAGTCGCTGCGCGACAAGCAGATGCGTGGCCATGCGGAGGTGATTGCCCACGAGACCGAGCGGATGGTCGAGGGCCTGGGCAAGGAAGGGGAGATCGACCTGCTCGACTTCTTTGCGGAGCTCACGATCTATACTTCGAGTGCGTGCTTGATCGGGAAGCCCTTCCGCGAGGAGCTGACGCCTGAATTTGCCAGCGTTTACCATGAGCTCGAGCGCGGCACGGACGCGATCGCGTATGTGAACCCGCACCTTCCGATCCCATCGTTCCGCAAGCGAGACCGCGCGAGACGCCGCCTTGTCGAGCTGGTCACCGCGATCATGGAGGCGCGCAAACGTACGGGGCAGGAAAAGGGCGATCTGCTCGACATCCTGATGCGCGTGCGTCAGGAGGATGGTCGCCCCCGCTTCTCGGCCGATGAGATCACCGGAATGTTCATCTCGATGATGTTCGCGGGGCATCACACGACGTCGGGTACCGCAGCCTGGACACTGATCGAGCTGCTGCGGCATCCCGAGTATCGGGCGAGCGTGGTGAATGAGCTCGACCAGCTGTATGCCGACGGCAGCGAAGTCTCCTATCACGCGCTGCGCGAGATTCCTCTTCTCGAAAACGCGATCAAGGAAACACTCCGGCTCCATCCGCCGCTCATCGTGCTGATGCGCAAGGTCCTGTACGACTTTCATTACAAGAGCTGGACGGTGGCAGCCGGAAAGCTTGTGGGGACCTCGCCCGCCGTGTCGAACCGCTTGCCGGAATGCTTCCGTGATCCCGAGCGCTTCGATCCGGGCCGCTACGGCGAGGGGCGGGAGGAGGATCGTCTGCATCCCTTCGGCTGGATCCCCTTCGGGGCGGGACGCCACCGCTGCGTCGGTGCCGCCTTTGCCATGATTCAGTTGAAAGCGATCTTCAGTGTCCTGCTGGAGCGTTTCGAGTTCAACTTGGCGCAGCCGCCCGCAACCTATCGCAACGATCACTCGAAGATGGTCGTACAGCTTGCCCAGCCCTGTCGTGTCCGGTACGCGTGTCGGCGGACGAAGGCCCTGGCGTGAGAATTCACGTCGACCTCGATTTGTGTCAGGGCCATGGCACCTGCGCCGAGGAGGCACCCGAGGTCTTTGCCGTGGACGAGAAGGAATCGAAGGTGATTGTACGCCTGGAGCAGCCGCCGGAAGCATTGCGCGCGAAAGTGAGGAGTGCAGTCCGGTTCTGCCCGACGGGTGCCCTCTCCGTGACCGAAGACTAGAGACCCGCCCAAGGGCGCGTCAAACGGAGGCTTCATGCCCGCCTTTCCCCGCTCCGAGATCGAGGAAATGATTCGCCGCTTCGTTGCCACGAATGACGAGTGCGGTCGCAGCGGTGATTGGGAAGCGCTCGCGCGCTACTACACCGAGGATGCCATCTACAGCTGGAATGTCGGTCCGAAGTTCGAGTTTGTCGCGCGCGGCCGCGACGAGATCCGCAAGTGGGTGCTCGGCACCGAAATGGCAGGCCTCGACAAGTGGGTGTATCCGTACGTGCGCCGGCTGATCGACGACGAGAAAGGAGAGGTGATCGGAATCTGGCGACAGATTGCGCCGCACAGCGGGCCCGACGGAAAGCCGGTCGAGATCGCTGGGACAGGGGGATCTTGGTTTCGCTATGCCGGCAACTGGCAGTGGAGCTGGCAGCGTGACTTCTTCGACCATGGGAACGCGGGTGCCGTGTTCTTCGACTTGCTCCAGAAGGGCCTCCTCTCGCCGGAGATGCAAGAGCGTCTGAAGCGCGGCTCGAAGCAGCCGGGGTGGGTGCGCCGCGAGGAGTTCGACTGGTACGCCACCATCGTGGACCGCGAGGACAGCTGAGCACGCCAGCGCTCGCGGCAGGCTCGCTTCGAGAGTCCAGAGACAGGAGAGGCTGATAGGTCTGCAGCTTCGGCTCAGAGCAGCCCGGGGCGTGCGCCCACCTCCACCGATGCGAGGTAGCCCCAGTCGACAAACAGGTTCACCCCGGAGATGAACCGTGCCGCGTCGGAATTCAGCAGCACGAGCGGCTCCGCCATCTCTTCGGGCGTTGCATTGCGGCCGATCGGGGCAAGGAAGTGCTTGTTGATGAAATCTCGCGTCGCCTGGGCATGGAAGGCCGGCAGCATCGGTGTGTCGGTCGGTGCGGGGGAGAGGCAGTTCATCCGGATACCCCGAGCCACGAGGTCGACGGCGCGCTGCATCGTGTACCAAATGATGCACTGCTTCGAAAACAAGTAGCCGTTGGCCTTGTCGGGGTTCGCCTCGCACCATGCGCGTGCCTCATCGAAGTCCTTGGTGCCACAAAGGGCCTTCACATTCTCAAGGTTCTTGCGAAAGCCCATGCCCGCCACGGAGGTGATGCTTGCGATAGCGCCCCCCCTCGGGATCCGCGGAAGAAGCGCTTCTGTCAAGTGTCGAAGACCGGCAAAGTTGACGAGCATCGTGTCGAGGTTCGAGAAGGGCGGGCCAGGGAGGCCGGCGCAGTTGAAGAGCGCATCCACGTGGCCGGGTAGCCGCCGTGCAGCCGCGTCAATCGAGTCGCGCTGGCTCAGGTCCACTTCGAGTGCCTGTTCAACCTTCGCTTCGATGGGCTTGATATCCAAGGCGTGGACCTTGGCGCGGAGGTCCACAAGGGTGCGTGCGGTCGCCGCCCCCATTCCCGAGGATGCTCCGGTGACCACGACTCGCTTGCCCTCATAGCCCAAAATGTCTCTCATCGGGTGCCTCCACGTACCTGCAGACCGCGGAGATTAAGCAGGCAAGTGGGTGCCCGTCAATTCGCAGGGATAGACGCGCTCCTCGCACTCCGAGGTGGTCGCTCTCAGGGGGCCGTCCCATGCAGGTTCCCGTGCTGCCGCACCCCCACTTTCAACCACGGCGACAAGAGGGCCGGCCGAGCCGCGGCAAACCCTCCCTCCTTGCGGAGCGCCCACGAGGCGCTCGATCCGGGGATCCAAGATGGCCTGCAGTTCCCTGAGGGTCCGCACGGATCGGAGGCGCACTTCAAAGGGGGATCGGACTTTGCGGTGCCAACGCATTTGAAGGGGCGCCCGGAGCTGCGGTACGAATCATGAATCGAGATCGCCGAACACAGCGCCTTCCCGTCTCCTCGCGGCTCCAATCACCGAGGACTTTGCCAACCGGATGACGACNNCGACCGAGCGGAACCTGCCCGGTCGCGCGCTGGGCGGGTGGGGGCCTAGTCATTGATATTTGAACTGCGGTCTCCAAGTGCCGGCGCGCTCGGGCAAGAGGTCGAAGATGTGCCAGAGCGGGCAGAAGTCGTCCCCGATGTCGAAACCAGTGTCCGATACACGCACGATTCGGTCGTCCTCTCGGCGGAAGACCGAGATCCCGGGACGCCAGCTGCCGTTCTCCGAGCGGTACCCCATGTCGGCCGCGAACGTTGTGCCTCGGTGGCTCACCATGCGGAAACGCCAGCCACGGTCGTTGGCGAATGCCCGCTGGACTTCTGGAGGGTCCGGGCTTGAAACGACAAAAGCCCCGCGGTTCGCTAGATGATCGTAGATGCCGTTGAAGCCGTCGGCCCAGAGCGTGCAGCTGGGACACGATGTGCCCATATTGTGAATCATAAATAGGTATTTCTTGTCGCCGAAAAGGCGGGACAGGCGTACGGGTCCCTCTAGGGTCGCAAACTCATAGTCCTCGATCTCTTCAGGTTCTGCGGAGGACTGCGCTTCGCGCATCTTCTGACGCAGCTCTGCAATTTGTCGACGATAGTCAGCCAGCTTCTCTCGTGTCTCGCGATAGCGCATCGCGTGAACCTCCTGCGGCAGCGGCGACTAGACTCCGTACCGATCGTGATGGCGGACCCAGGACATGGGATGGGAGAGATTCCGCTCATCCCGTCCCTTCGGGACGAGATCGAGGTAGTGATAGGCACCATTCAGCATATCCAGGCCCCGTGCGTAGCAGGAATAGGTGTGGAACAGTTCCCCGCGTGGATTCTTAATGAAGACACTGATGCCCGGAGCCTCTCCAGAGAATGGGCGATTGCCCCTGTCGTAGTTGTAGTCGATCTGGCCTGTCGCGAGCTCTTCCGGAGTGAAGGACACGTGATAGTCGTGGTTGAAGTCCGTACCGAATGACGAGACCCACTTGAAGCTCCAACCCATACGTTTCTTGAATGCTTCCAGCCGCTCGAGCGGAGCACGCGAGACCGCAAGGAGGGTGACGTCGCGCTGGCGAAGGTGGACCACGATTCCATTGAAGTTGTCGGCCCAGAAGGAGCAGCTCTTGCAGCCGGCCTCCCAGCCGGGATCGAACATGAAGTGATAGACGATGAGCTGGGAGCGCCCGTCGANNAGCTGGCTCTTTCCGTCGAAGAGCTGGCCCAAGTTCTCCTTGCCGTTGGGTCCCTCGAAGATGTATTCCTTTTCCACGCGCTCCCAGGGTAGATCGCGCCTTTTTTGACTAAGGCGGTCCCGCTCCTGAGTGAAGCGTTTTTCCTCAGCCAGGAGTCGCTTTCGCGCCT
>DOUU01000204.1:4278-9624 GCA_003520425.1 Deltaproteobacteria bacterium | reverse complement strand
AAGCGAGTCCTTCCGGAGCCGACGCTGCCCTCACCCGCCGCGAGCGCCGGAAGCTCGAGGTGCGCCGCCGCATCCTCGAGGCGGCGGAGGCGCTCTTCGACGCGCGGGGTGTCTCCGCCGCCCGGATCGCCGAGATCTGCGAGCGTGCCGACGTCGCCGAGAAGACCTTCTTCAACCACTTTGTGAGCAAGCAGGACCTCTTGCGCGAGCTGGCCGGGGCGGCACTCGGGCGCCTTCTCGCCGATATCGAGCAGGCTCGCAAGCGGCCGGGGACGACGCGCGAGCGACTCGTCGCCTTTTTCGGGTGCATCGCCGACCACACGGAAGAGGCCGGACCCATGCACCGCGAGCTTCTCACCGAGATCATCCACATCGCCCACGAGGCTCGGACCGGGCGCGAACAGGCGCGGGCCCTGAAGGACGCCTTCGGCGCCCTCGTGGCGGACGGCATTGCGGCCGGCGATCTCACGCGGCGGCATGCTCCCGAGACGCTCACCGACATGATCCTCGGCGCCTTCTACGTCTTGATGTTCAACTGGGCTCACCTCGAGGGCTACGGGCTCAGGCGCCACGCCCTCGCGGCGGCCCGCTTCCTGGGAGACGCCATGGCGGCTTCCCCCCGCAGGAGTCGCCGATGAGCAGGCGCGAGCGACACCACACCGAGCTCCCGATCCCGAACGGCTGGTTCGCGGTGGCGTTTTCGAACGAGCTCGTGCCGGGAGAGGTGCGGCGCCTCCACTACTTCGACGAGGACCTGGTCCTCTACCGCGGTCGGGACGGGACACCGAGGGTGCTCGACGCCTACTGTCCGCACCTCGGCGCGCACCTCGCGGAGGGGGGCCGGGTCGTGGGCGACACCATTCGCTGTCCCTTCCACGGCTGGCGCTTCGACGGCACGGGCCTTTGCGTCGAGATTCCCTACTGCGAGCGCATCCCGCCGAAGGCGCGCGTGCGCGGCTGGGACGTCGTCGAGAAAAACCGCATGATCTTCGTGTGGCACCACGCCGAGGGGAAGCCTCCGTCCTGGGATTTTCCCGCGATGCCCGAGCTCGACCATCCCGACTGGACCGAGCCTCGAAGCCTCGAGCTCAAGGTTGCTGTCCACATGCAGGACATGCACGAGAACAACAACGACCCCGTCCATTTTCAGTTCGTGCACGCGAACGCCGAGATTCCGCCGTCGGAGATCACCTTCGGTGAGGGCGGGCGCTACATGCGCATGGTGGGAAAGAGCCAGCGCGTGACCCCCTTTGGCACTTTCGAGACGCTCCTCGAGCGCGACTCCTGGGGCCTCGGCCTCTCCGCCGTGCGGATCGCCGGGATTCCGGGCGCGGGCCTCCTCATGTACTCCTCGACGACGCCCGTCGATCGAGGCCACAGCCACTCGCGCTGGCTCTTCACGGTCACCAAGAACCTCGTCGATCTGGCCGGCGAGCAGTTCATCCAGGACCTCTCCGCTGGCGTAAAGCAGGATCTGCGAATCTGGGAGAACAAGGTCCACCGCGCGCGTCCCGTTCTATGCGAAGCCGACCGCTACCTCGCCGACTTCCGCCAGTGGGCGCGTCAGTTCTACTCCGAGCCGGCGTGAAGGAGCTTGCCATGGCCGAGCGCTACCTCGTGATCTCCTCCGACTGCCACGCCGGGCTCCCTCCCGAGCGCTACCGCGACTTCGTCGATCCGCAGTACCGCGACGCCTTCGACGCTGCCCTCCCGATCCAGCTCGAGGAGACCCGCAAGGCCGCCAAGAAGTTCCTCGTCGACGAGGTGAGCGCGCAGTGGCGGAAGGGCCACGAGAAGGCGCTCACGGGCGCCTGGGACCACGAGCAGCGTGTCCAGGTGATGGACGAGGACGGGATCGCCGGCGAGGTCATCTTCCCCGATGGCATCACCGAGATGAACATGCCGCCCTTCGGCGCAGGCCTCTCGCTCCCGACGGACGGGGTCGTGCCGGACCTTCAGTGGGCGGGAGCCCGGGCGCACAACCGCTGGCTCGCCGAGCTCTGCCAGATGGCGCCCGAGCGGCGCGCAGGAATCGCGCTTGTCCCGATCTGTTGGGACATGGGCGAGGCGGTGAAGGAGATCGCCTGGGCCAAGGCGCACGGACTGCGAGGGATCCTCATTCCCTCGCGCTGGGGAAGATGCGATCCCTATCACCATCCAAAGTATGAGCCGATCTGGTCTGCCTGCGAAGAGCTCGGCATGGTCGTACACCTCCACTCCGGCGCTGCGCCGATGGAAGACTACGGCGAACACCTCGGAATGATGGGCATCTATGTGACCGAGGTGATCTGGTGGTCCGTGCGGCCCCTCTGGTTTCTCATCTGGGGCGGCGTGTTTGAGCGGCATCCCCGCATGAAGCTCGCCATCACCGAGTCGACCGCAATCTGGGTGCCGGAGACGCTCGCGCTCATGGACCAGCGCTACTCGGAAACGCATTTCAGCGCGAAGCTCGGCGACTATCGCAGCCACTTGTCGCGAAAACCCAGCGAATACTTCCGCGAGAGCGTGTTCGTCGGCGCTTCCTGCATGGCCCGGCGCGAAGTCGAGCTGCGCCGCGAGATCGGGCTCGAGAATATTCTCTGGGGCTCGGACTATCCTCATCCTGAGGGCACGTGGCCGACGACCCGCCGCCATCTTGTGGAGACCTTCCGTGGCGTACCTGAGGACGAGCTCGCCTTGATGCTCGGCGGGAACGCCGCGCGCGTCTACGACTTTGACCTCGGCAAGCTCGAACCGCTTGTTGCTCGCATCGGACCCGAAAAAGCCACATTTCGCGCCTAAATGCACAGGAGGGCCCCATGGCACGCCTTCGTTATGTGAAGTCGCTCGAGCAAGTGAAGCGCGACGCCGAGCAAAACCCCGAGTTCCTCGAGAGTACGGTGCGATCCCTGCGGGTGGTCTACGAAACGGCTCCCGCGATCGCGGCGGCACTCGTGCCGAAGCCTCTTCAACCTTCGCGGCCGGAGATTTGCGTAACCTTCTCCCACGTCGCGATGCACGTCGCGCCTGAAGTCACGATCGAGATTGGATCCGCAATCTTTGGCGTTCGGGCATCCTATGACGGTGTGGAGGGCATCTGGCTCATCACCATGCCGATGACGAGTGAGCAGGCGGTGATCGGGGGGCGAGAGACCTACGGAGAGCCAAAGAAGATCGCGAAGATCGACTTTCGCAAAGACAGGGAGTGCATCGCGGCTTCCGTCACTCGGATGGGCGTGACCTACCTCGAAGCGAAAGGGACGCTGGCCGAGGCGCTTGCGCCGCGCGAGTTTGTGGAGCACGGCTTCTGTGTGAAAGCGCTGCCCTCTTGTGAAAAGTCCAAGGGGTTCGATGGCGAGCCGCTCCTTGTGCGGCTCGACTGGAAGCAGCGCCATCGCGCCGTGCAGCGCATCGAGGGAGAACTGATCCTGCGCCCGTCGCCTTTCGACCCGGTTGCGGACGTCCCCGTTCGGAAGCTAGTCCGGATGGAGTACGAGGAGGGGACCAGCGAGAGCAGCGGGGTTGTCTTGCGGTCGATCCCGGGTGAGTGGCTCCTGCCCTTCTTCCACCAGCGCTACGACGATCCGCGCGCGCAGGGAATTGAGGTCCCGGAAGCCTGATGCGTGACTTTTCTGGCAGGGTTGCGGTGGTAACAGGCGGCGCGAGCGGGATTGGTCGCGCGCTTGGCGCCCGCTTCGCGGCGGAAGGCATGAGGGTGGTGCTTGCGGATGTGGAGAAGAGTGCGCTTGACATGACCGTTGCGGATCTGCGGCGCGAAGGAGGCGCGGTAACCGGTATTTCGACCGATGTCTCCAAACAGGAATCGGTATGTGCGCTCGCGGACGAAGTCTACGCGACTCACGGTGCGGTGCATGTGCTCTGCAACAACGCGGGAATCGGAACCGATGAGACGCGGAGCCGAATCTGGGATTCGCCGGCGAACGATTGGACGTGGGCGTTCCGAGTCAACGTCTGGGGTGTTCTCCACGGCATCAAAGCCTTCGTTCCAAGAATGCTGGCCGGAGGCGAGGAGGGGCACATCGTCAACACCTCGTCTGCAAATGGCGGGCTCTACCCTCTTCCTACGACTCCAATTTATGCGACGACCAAGGCCGCGGTCACAACGATCACGGAGGTGCTGCATCACCAGCTACGGATGGCCCGCTCCAAGATTCGGGCGTCCGTGCTGTTCCCCGGGCCGCACATCGTCGCGACAAACATCTTCGATGCCGCTCGCAATCGTCCTGCGGATCTTCCCTCCGAGCGAACTGGCACGCCTCCGCCGACGCTTGACGACGTTCGCAGGATGGCTGAACAAGCCGGGATGGAATTTTCCGTCACCCAACCGAAAGAAGTGGCGGACTACACGGTTGAGGCACTACAGCAAGACCGATTCTGGATTCTTCCTCGTGGAGGCCGCACTGACGAAGCCGTCCGTGCCCGCATCGAGAGCATCTTAGATCGCAGTGCCCCTCCTCCGCTCGGGATGTAACTCTGTCGAGGCAGCCCCGGTAAGGGCGTAGCTTTTCTGTAATGAGTGCCTGTCAACGCCTCTCCGCCTAGACTCGTTTCCAGAATAGGTTGCCAGCTGTGTGTCTAGCCAACCGTCAAACCGGAAGCGTCCATCGACAGGTCGCACTTGGCTCAAAAACGCCCAATGGCTGACGGTGGATGCCCCAATCTCGACTGGCCAACGCGCTCGAGCGCGTGGCCGCCAGTTCTCAGTGGTCCATTTCCCATGATTTCCCGCTCTTTCCCGGCGTTTCTCGTATTTTTTTCAATCTCTCACGTGAGGATGTGATGTTATCTTGAGATGCACCGTGGCAGACAACGACAAACGACGCGCGCGACGAGCCATTGCACGGCCGCTTCGGCTCAAGGAAGTACTGCTGGTAGATGATCGAGAGGTGACCCGCGAACTACTACAGAGCCAATTGGAGCGAGCGGACTTTATTGTTCGGGCGGTGCCGGATGGTGAGGCAGCATGGAGCCTCTTCCAAGAGCAGTCGTTTGATCTCGTGGTGGCGAACCTACGAATGCCGGGGAATGATGGCATCTCCCTCATTCGGAGCATCCGGTCGGCGCGGTCGCGGGAACCCCGGGCTCCGATTCTTTTGCTAACAGCCCTCGGAAGCCTCTCCGCCGCGGCGGCTGCCGGGCGAGCGGGCGTGACTGACTGTTTTCCTCTTGATGATGAGGGTATTGCTGCAATGGTAGTCCGGGCCTGCGACTTGGTTTCGGGCGATGATCCTCCAATCCCATCAACGTTACTCGGAAGTAGTCCGAGCGTTGTTGCCGCTCGTGAAAGGATCCTTTCTGTAGCGGAGCTTAATACTCCGGTCTTGATAACGGGTGAGAAAGGATTGT
>DOUU01000204.1:0-4261 GCA_003520425.1 Deltaproteobacteria bacterium | reverse complement strand
GAGTTGGTATCTAGAGAAGGTCAGCGACTTCTCTCTGGAAGCTCAAGGCTTCTGGTATCAGCGGATTCTTGACTCAAGGCTTGGAAGCGAGCCCCACCAAAGCCGCTTCGTTGCTTCAACTAGCGACGACCTGCGAATCCTTGCCAGCCAACGGCGCTTCTCGTCTGATTTCGCCCGCGAGCTCTGCCAATTTGAGGTTTGGTTACCTCCCTTGNNGAGAAAGACGTGATGATTTTCCGGAACTAGTTAACTCTACGCTCAGGACAGTGGGAGAGCGAATCGGTCGTCCAGGAGTGGGAATCGCTGCAAAGGCAATCGAGCATCTCTCCGCGTGTGCTTGGTGGGATAATTTTTTGGAACTCGAGGCCGTACTCGAGTCACTCGCTGCATTCGCGCTAGGACTCGAGATCACAGCGCAGCAGGCGGAACTGGTGCTCCTTGACTCCGATCCGAGGGCAAGGGCAGCGCGCGAACGAGCCCGATTTGAGCGGGCTCAGCTACTGACATTGTTTGAAGAATGCGGTGGTAACTACACGCGAATGGCCGAAAGGTTAAACGTCGACCGAGGCACTATCCGATACAGGCTCCGAAAATACGGCATCNNGGCTTCAAAGACCTGAAGTGGCAGGTGAAGGGTAGCAGATTGAACGTCAGCTTGTCCTCACAGAAACACGATCCGCTTGTCTCTATGACTTCTGTCATTATCGCTACAAGTCTGGGGAAGCACTATGCACAAGGAGCTTCGAGTATTCGAGCTCTGGATGGAGTCGATCTCACGGTTAGGCGCGGGGAGTTCGTATCAATAATGGGGCCGCGAGGAAGCGGCAAGAGCACGCTGCTCCATATATTGGGTGGACTTGAAAGACCGACTGCCGGTTCGCTCCGAGTTGCAGACATTGACATCTGTGGGCTTTCGGATAATGAACTCGCCAGGTTCCGCCGTCGAAATATCGGTTTCATATTCCAATTCTTCAATCTGATTCCGGCGTTAACTGTTGCGGAGAATGTCGCCCTGCCTCTTCTGCTCGACGGTGCACGATACGCTTGCCTGCGAGATCGAGTGGAGCCGCTCCTGGAGATGTTTTCTCTTGGCGACCGCGCAGGCTGTATGCCTTGTGAGTTGTTGGCCCATGAGATTCAGCGGGTAGCGATAGCACGAGCACTGGTCATGAGTCCGGACCTGATCCTTGCCGATGAACCGACAGCCCGTCTAGATAGCCGTTCGGGAGGAGAAGTACTGGCCTATCTTCGTCGAGTTCGCGAGGACCGAGGGGTGACGATCATCCTAGTCACTCACGACCTAGGCGCGGCGTCGTGTGCAGATCGTGTGGTTATTCTCCGCGACGGACATATCGAGAGTGACGCGCCCATAAGGCGCCTCTCCAGGCGTCTCTGATTCCCACGGGTTGGGCACGATCGGTCGGTCAGCAGCCGGTGGTAGCGAGGCTTCTAGTCGGAATGTNNCGCCGTCTCTAATCACCCTCTTTGCGATTGCCGCGAGCGTAATGCTGGCTACAGCATTGGAGATTAGCACTAGTAGCATGGAGGCTGAGCTCGCAGGGACGGAGGAGATCCTGGAGGGAGCCGCTGGGGCGGAGATTGTTGGCGGCAGTCTTGGAGTGGCTGATGAACTAGTGGCTCTGGTTGCTGCAGTTCCGGGTGTTGAAGTTGCCGCGCCGCTGGTTACAGCGACGTTGCGAGTCAACCTAGATAAGACGAGTAGTTCGAGTGTCCACGTTCTCGGTGTGGATGTTCGCAATGATGCCGCTGTTCGGTCGTACTCTGGTGGGATGGTAGCAGGGGGTTCTCTTCCTTTGGCGCATGGCGATGATGGCGTGCTCCTTTCGGCATGTGTCGCGCGACGGCTAAGGGTTCGGACCGGTGACGCCCTTTCCGTTCGGTCGGGTGAGCGACTGCATCGGTTAATGATTCGGGGGATCCTTCCGCCAGGAGGGGTGGCAGAGGCCTACGGCGGTGAGATCGGCGTCATGGACGTCAGTGCTCTCCAGGCTCTTCTAGGACGAAAGGGTTGGCTGGACCGTATCGATGTCCTGCTGTCGGCGGCCTCCTCGGACGCCAAAGTCATTGAGGCGATCAGATCAAAGATCGGAGATCGCGGAACCGTTTGTCGCGCCGCGGGCCACAATGCCTGGGTGGAAGATGCCCTCCTGATGCTCCGGATAATCGTCTCTGCTTTGATAGGGGTTGCGAGCATCGTGGCGTCGGTCGTATCGTATGGCGCGCTTTCCTGGTTTGTTGACCGGCTTACGCCCGAGCTCACGCTTCTGCACGCCGCCGGACTAGAGCCTCGGCGTCTTAGGCGGCTCATCTATATCGATGCTGGCCTTCTCGCCACTCTCGGCACGGGTGTTGGCATCGTGTCTGGCTGGCTTCTTTCGAAAAGCTTTCTCAGGGGACTCTCGTGGCTCTCGACTTTCATCCAGGGAGTCGAGGTGCAGCACCTACAGTTCGGAGTCTCGACACTCACGACTGGTGGACTCGTCGGTGCAATCGTGTCCCTGGCCGGAGTTCTGGCGCCCGCGCGCCGTGCTAGCCAGCTCTCCGCATTCAGCACCGCTCTCGGACTCGAAAATGCGACAGAGGGTCAATCAAAAGAAAGGCGGAAGCGCGCTGTGGTAGGGAGCCTAATCGTTGTCGCCTCTATCACCGCAGCTCTCCCAAGCGCGCCGCCGCTTGCTCGTGTGGCGGCCATCTTGGTTGCAGGCCTTGCCGGACTTGTGGTTGCTGTGGACATCGTCCTTCCTTCTGTGCTGAGGTGGATCCGTGTGGCCCTCGAGCTGATATTGCCTGGGATTGGGCGCCTAGTTGGTACCGGCTTTGCAGCATGTCGCGGTCGAGTTCTGTTGACGGTTGCTTGTGTTGGAGCAGTTGCGGCGAGTCTTACGATGAGCCTTACGTTGACGCGCAGTGCAGCGCGCACTCTCGACAAATGGCTCGAGAATCAATTCACTGGTGGTGTCTTTGTGACAACTGACCACATCTTCTCGACGCAGCCCGCAGCGCTCATCTCGCCTGAAACCGTTGCAATCATTCGGCAAACGCCAAACGTTCGAGCTGTCTTTGAGGAAGTAAGTGAAAAGATCATCTATCGAGGTGAGGAAACGCTGCTTGTTGCGGGGAGCATGGGGGTTCTGGCCCAGTATGGGAACCTCCAAGTGGTTGGCGGCAGCTCGCGCAGTGTGGCTCAGGACCTGGCGAACGGACAGGTTGCCGTCTCAGAGCGTTTCGCACGCCATTTTGGCACACGCCCAGGCGACGTTCTGTCACTTAGTACGCCAAGCGGACTGCGCCGATTTCGTGTTGCTGGGCTGATCCGCGACTATGCAGGCCCCGCGGGCTCTCTGAACATGGATATCGGCGTCTTCGACGAACTATGGCCACGACGGGGTTCTCGCGACGTTGTTTTCTGGACCGCGGGAGATCCCTCTACTGCAATTTCCGCGATTCGCGACCATCTAGCAGATAAGCACTCGCTGTTCTTTAGCTACGGCGACACCCTGGCACACTTCGTAACTGACCAGATCTCGCGATTAAGGGGTATTCTAGCCAGCATAGCGTTGATGACAGCTCTTCTGGGAGCCGTCGCCATATCGAGTCTCATGCTAGGTGGTCTGACAACTCAAGCGCGGGACTGCGCGCTCCTTCTCGCAATGGGAGCGACGCGAACTCAAGTGCGGGTAATCAAGTTGGTAGAAGGTGTCTTGCTCGGAGTCGGGTCCGGTGCAGCGGGTATAGCGGTGGGCGTTGGTGCTAGCTACCCGATCATTACAAACGTCCTCCCCGAGGGACTCGGTTGGACACTGAACTTTTCTGCAGACCCGGCTGAGTTCATTCTTCTAATACTCTCCCTTACCGCATCATCCTTTCTCGCGAGCACGTACCCGGCTTGGACTGCTGGAGATGTCTCATTGCGAGAAGTCTCGGACGAATAATCTCATCGCGTCGCGACTAGACCGCGCCTACCCAGCTTTGTTGGTTCGCCCGTTGGAAGCAACCGAGTGGGTGATGGTCCGACCGTGCCTCATCTCTGTAAGGCAAGCATGCCGTAGGGCAGTGTAGAAGTCTGGCTTGATATTGGAAGAGCCGAAGTTGGAGTTCGCGGTACATCCTCGTTGTCGCGCTCGAACGTCTGGCTAAAAGCTCCTGTAGTGCGCCGGGCTGTCAGCCCTCATCTTGCGCCTGCGTCCGTACAGCGCGCCGGTAGTAGAAAATCACGGTTAGGAGTTCTCGATCTCGTGTG
>DOUU01000505.1:2950-3086 GCA_003520425.1 Deltaproteobacteria bacterium | reverse complement strand
ATAGCGTCGCAAGTGAGCGTATAGTAGCGTAGTACGCCACGTGAGGAGTGTTCAGAATCGACTTGAGGGGCCCCTGGGAATTGCCTGTCGAGGTCGCAGCTCGCAGTGGATGGAAACCGAGAACGCGCAAGCTGTC
>DOUU01000505.1:700-2933 GCA_003520425.1 Deltaproteobacteria bacterium | reverse complement strand
AGAAGCGGAACCTCGATCGGCCTGACTACGTGCAGCTCGCCGCCAGCTCGGCTAAGGGCCCGTCAAGGTCGCGAAGGAACTGCTTCTCCGTCGTAAACAAATAGGTCTTGCCACCCTCTGCTTCCCAGGCCACCAGATTGTGCTCCTTGTTGTCGAGCAAGATCGTCTCGTCGGGCGAGATGTCCAGAGCCAGTCGCTCCAGCGCAAGCCGTCCCATGACGCCCTTGTCGAGCGTGTGCTCCTGCCACGACGTCACGATCGGTACGAAGAGGTCGCCGAGACGGTAGTGGGGTACGACGAATTGTGAGAAGCCNNGCTTGCGCGCGACATCCATCACGCCCTCGAAGAACCGGATCGACCGACAACAGCGCTCGACATGCTCCACGACGCGGGTCTTTTCCACGCCGAGCCGTGTCGCGACCTCTCGGTAGACATCGTCCCCCGGGATCTCACCGCGGTTCCACGGGTCCCCAAGCTCCCCGGCAACCTCACTCCAGGCTCGCGGCCAATCGGAAACGCCGGTGAGGGGCGTCAGCATCCAGCGCTCGTCGGCGATCGTGTCGCCGAAGTCCCAGAGGACGCATCTCAGCACGGCGCATCTCCCGTCAGCACGGCGACCCCGCCGCGCCCTCTTCCAATCACGGGATCCGAATCGCCAGGAGGTAGGAAGCATCGGTCATGGAGAGCCCGTCGCTCCGCGCCTGGAAGTAGCGCCGCCACGGGCGCAGCATCTCTCTGGCTGATATTGGCAGTCAAGCCGGCCATAAATGGCCGCGGGTTGCTTCAGCCCTGCTGACCCGATGGCCTCGCGCGCTGCGCCGCGCTCCTCGTGACATGGGGTGCGGCAAGGAGTGCTCGTGGTGCCCGGCTAGGGCGCGAGAACGGCCGCTCGAAGGTTCACACGACGTGCCACTCAAAGCCGCATGCAAGGTCGAGACATGATCCAAGGTGCAGCTCANNAGGTTCAACGCCATCGCACGGTCCGGCACGGGCTCTGGAATGACCAACCTCTCGGCTCGCGACCGTGCCCAGGGAGGCGACGACACGGGGCCTCCTCGCCATCTTTCCATGGCCGGTTGAGGACCGACAGAAGTCACAGTGCGTGTCGAGATGGGGACCGGAGACCAGGCCGTGCCCGTTCCCAGCCCGGGCTCCCCCAGCGACCCTGGGCTGGCCCACGCCGGGTGCGCGAAGCGCCGCAGCGCAGGCCTCGCGGGTCTCCCGCACCAAGCCCCGCACCGCGTCGGCAAGGGGCTCGCAGAGGTGCGCGGTCTTGTCCTCACGACGTGCCTGCTGCTCTCGCCCCTGCGTTGCCTGAGCCCGTCCACGAACCTGCCGTGGCCAGGCCCACGGCCGCGCCGACTGTGGGCACGAGACCAGCCCTACGAGTGGCTCTCCGTCACGCCAACTCCCTGCCTTCAAGCACGCCCGCGATCGATCGCACATCGTGCGTTCCGCGTGATCATGGTGATGCCGGTGACTGGTCACACTTCGTCTCCTAACACGCGCGGGACACGCACCAGCTGAACGATCGTGGCGAGCATGAAGATGCGATGCAGGAGAAGAAGACCCGCGGGGGGAAGCGCGTGATCNNGCACCTATGAGTTCGTCAATTGTTTTCTCAACTTCTCCTCCTGCATACGCTTCTCGCTTCGGCTCTGAAGGTCTCCCACAGCGCGCATGCGAGAGAGCGCGATCCGGTTGCTGCGCGCGGCGCGCCGCTCGCCAGGAGACGGCGGCGAGAGCTCAGGCAGCCCGGCCTCGGCGTAGATCGCCTCGAGCGACTCGGGGACCATCCCCTTCGGTGTGCGAGCGGCGCCGAGGGCGAGCCGCCGGAGCTTCTTGCGGGTCTGCGTGGTCGGTGCGTAGCGGTAGGGCTCACGGCGCGTCAGCACGTGCCAGACCACCACCACGAGCTTCCGTGCGAGCGCCGTCACGGCGACGTTGTGGCCCTTCTTGCGGCGCAGCCGGTGGTAGCTCGCGATGAGCGGTGAGCCGCCCTTGGACAAGATCTGCGCCGCNNCGGACCTTGGGCACGAGGCCGAAGTAGGAGGCGAGCCGGTCGGGCGAGGGGAAGCGGTGGACGTCCCCGATGGCCGCCAGGAACCCGATCGCGACGGTGACCTGGATGCCGGGGATGGTCACCAGGAGCTTCACGTCCTGGTCGACCGAGGCGAGGCGCAGGAGCTTCTCGTCCACGACCTCGAGCCGCTCCTCGAGCTGGCGCAGGAGC
>DOUU01000505.1:0-567 GCA_003520425.1 Deltaproteobacteria bacterium | reverse complement strand
ACCGCGGGAAGGAATCCCGTGCGCAGAAGCTGGGCCAGGATGTAGGCGTCGATCTTGTCTGTCTTGACCCGCGCCTTGGCGATCGCGCGTACCTCGTACGGGTTGGCGACCGTCACCGAGCCGGCACGCCGGGTGAGGATCGAGTGGATCGCCCAGGTGTGGAAGGTGGCTTCGAGGACGACGTGGTCGCTGGGACCCAGGCGCTCGGCGAAGGCCTCGAGGGCCTCCGCGGTGGCGCCGATCGGGTAGTCCTTGCGGCGTCGTCCGTCGTCACTGAGCTCGCAGACTTGGATGAAGGCTTTGTGGGCATCGAGGCCGTAGTACATGACTTCTCTCCTCTTTGGAGAGTCCCGATGGGAACCACTGGCCAGGCCAGCGCACGGGGAACACGACACGCATCTATTCGCGCTCGAGGCGCATCCGGGTGGGTCGAAGGGCGGCCAGGAAAGATTTCGAGCTCGAAGCTCATGCGTACCAACGGCCGTCCCCACAGCGCGAGGCGCTCGGGACTCTCCGTGCGCGTGCGCCTGCGCTGCTCCCTCAGTACCGGAGACCGAAGGAGACCCG
>DOUU01000307.1 GCA_003520425.1 Deltaproteobacteria bacterium | reverse complement strand
CCGACCTCGCGTCGCTGCGCACCACCGCCAGGCTCGACGGCGACGAGTACGTGATCGACGGGCACAAGATCTGGACGAGCTACTCCGACGTGGCGGACTGGTGCTTCCTGCTCGCGCGCACCGACTCCGGCGTCCCGAAGCACAAGGGCCTCTCCGCCTTCGCGGTGCCAATGCACCAACCCGGGATCGAGCAACGTCCGCTTCGGATGATCAACGGCATCACCAAGGAGTTCGGTCAGGTGGCGTTCGACGGCGCACGCGTTGCCACCGAGAACATGATCGGCGAGCCCGGTGAAGGCTGGCGCATCGCGATGACGATTGTCAGCCACGAACGGGAGCCGGGCGAGGTCGGCTACGTCGCGCGATACGCGAAGACGGTCAAGGACCTCGAGGAAGCGGTGCGCGCGGGTCCGGCGCGGTTCCGCAGCGACCAGCGGGAGGGCGTCGCCTGGGCGTATGTGCAGTCGGAGATGCTGCGGCTGCACGTGCGCCGCAGGCTTTCCGAGCGTCTCGACGGTCTCGACCACGGACCGGGAGGCTCCATCGACAAGCTCCTGATGACCTGGGTCGAGCAGACCGTGGGAGCGGCAGCTCTCGACCTGGCCGGATCAAAGGCGGTGATCGACGGGGATAACGTCGCGCTGAAGATCTATCTTTACAGCCGCGCGCAAAGCGTGATGGGCGGTACCTCACAGATTCAGAAGAACATCATCGCTACGCGCATCCTCGGGCTGCCGGCGGCCTGAGCGCACCGCGTACCCGTAGAGGAGACCCATGGACTACGCCCTCCCCGATGCGATCCGCGTCGACACCGACGGCCCCGTGCGCATCGTGCGGCTCGCCCGCGCGGCACAGCTCAACGCCGTGAACGAGGATCTGCACCTGGGACTGGCCCGCGTCTTCCCGCTGCTCAGTGCCGATGCCGATGCGCGCGTGGCGGTCATCACCGGCGAAGGGCGCGCGTTCTCGTCGGGCGGTGATTTCGATCTCCTCGACCGCATGGTCAAGGACCGGGAGCTCCGGCGCGACACAATCGCGGAGGGGCGAGAGCTCGTGCTCAACATGATCCGCTGCCGGGTCCCGGTGGTGGCTGCGGTCAACGGACCGGCCGTGGGCCTCGGCTGCAGCGTCGTCGCGCTCTCGGATGTCGTCTACATGGCGGAGTCGGCCTACCTGGCGGATCCGCATGTGGCGGTCGGCCTCGTGGCAGCCGACGGTGGCCCGCTCACCTGGCCGCTGCACACGAGCCTGCTTCTGGCCAAGGAGTACGCGTTCACGGGTGACCGGATCGGCGCAGCGCGAGCCCGGGAGATCGGCCTGGCGAATCACGTGTGCCCAGACGGCGAGGTGCTCTCCGCGGCGCTCGCCGCCGCCCACAGGATCGCTTCGCTGCCCCGTCAGGCGGTGGAGGCGACCAAGCGGGTCCTGAACCTGCACGTAGAACGGGCGGTGCTGGCCACTATCGACTTCGCCATGGCGGCCGAGACCGAATCGTTCGACACGACCGAGCTCCGTGAGAACATCGCCCGCTTCCTCAGGCGCTCGTCGGCGTTTGGATGAATGCGCAAGCACGGAGGAAGTTGATAGCGAGGTTCAAGAAGGCGGCGGAAGGGACGTGGACCGGATACTACCCGACGCTCGGCAGAGGGCGCGTGTCGTTCGAGGACTCAACCTCCCCGGAGTCCTTCGAACTCGAGCGGGAGGTGATCTCCAAGCGCGCGTGGCTCACTGTGGGGCGTGGAGCAGCTGCCCCGCAATGGCAGCTATTTCACCAAAGGGCTGCCAGTCGCCAGGGCTTCCGTCATCGGGTCGACAGCGACCGAGTCGTTCGCGACGACCGCGGGATAAAGACAGGAGACCACAGTGGCCAAGCGAACGAGGTTTGCGGAGTACAAGGATCGGTACGCCAACTTCCGGTTCGAGCTCAATGAGCAGGGCATCCTGCTCATGCAGTGCCACACCGATGGTGGAAGTCTGGTGTGGGACTGGAAAGCGCACGACGAAATGTCAGACGCATTCGCCGACATCGCCGGCGACCGGGAGATCAAGGTCCTGATCCACACCGGGACCGGCGAGAACTACAACGCCAACTGGGGAATGCCCCCGGTCTCGAAGCCGNNGAGAACGTGCTCGCCGTGGACGTGCCCATGATCAGCGCGGTCAACGCCCCATGCAACATCCACTCCGAGGTCCCGCTGCTAGGCGACATCGTGCTGGCCTCCGACGACGCATACTTCCAGGATCTCGCGCATTTCCCGCGCGGCATGGTGCCGGGAGACGGCCAGCACGTCCTCTGGCCGTGGCTCATCGGACGCAACCGGGCGCGGTACATGCTCTTGACAGGGAAGAAGCTGAGCGCGCGGGAGGCGCTCGAGTGGGGCGCGGTCAACGAAGTGCTTCCCAAGCACCAGCTCCTCGACCGGGCGTGGGTGCTGGCGCGCGAGCTGGCCAAGCGCCCTCCCCTCGCGCTCCGCTATACACGCATGCTGTTCACCCAAGACCTCAAGCGTGCATTCCTCGACGAGCTAAGCCACGGCCTCGCCCGGGAGACGTACGCGCAGCGCCAGTTCTTCCCGGTCGGTGGGGGAATGTCGCCCCTGGATCGTCCCTGGGACGAGGAGCCCTGGTCGGACTAGATCTAGAGCTCAATCAGCGTCGGAACGCAGCGCTCGGCGAGCAGCCGTCGCCCGACGTCCAGAACGATCTCATCGGCCGATCCGAAGAGGCCCTCGAGCGCGAGGGCCCGCTTCAAGAACCGGTGGAACGGATGATCCATGGTGAAGCCGATGCCGGCGAGCACCTGCTGGCAGTGTCTGGCCACGGTGTGCGCGGTCCGTCCGGCGACGGCCTTCGCAAGGGCGGCCGTGTCGGAGTTCGCCTGCTCCCTGGCCGCCGTTAGGGCTGCTTCGAGTGCCTCCACCGCCACGAGTGCGTCCGCAAGCCTGTGGCGCACGGCCTGGAACCGTGCGATCGGGCGACCGAACTGCACCCGTTCTTTTGCGTGGGTGCACGCGAGTTCCAGCATGGCTCGGCTGGCTCCTGCGATCTGGTGCGCGACCGCGCGCCGGCCGAGGGCGACTGCCGAAGGCCACATCGCGGGATCAACGCGCGTGGCGCCGGCGGCGCTGCCCTCCACGCGGATGCTCTGCAAGCCGGCCTTGGGATCGACCCCGTGCACCGCGCACCGCTCCACACTCGTCGTGGGAATCGTGACACGCCATGGCTCTGACGGAGTGCCGCACACCACCAGAATCGCGCCAGCGGTCGCGGCGCGACCCGTCGCAAGGCTCTCCGCGTGAAGGCCGTCCGCGTCGATTCTCCCCGGCGGGTCCCATGCGGCGAAGCGCGGGAGGAGGACAGCAAGATCGGCCCGTGGCTCCTGACCGAGCGCCGACAGAAGCACGTCGTCGAGCGCCGTCGCCGTGGCGTTCGTGGCGCCGAGCGCGCTGAACACGATGTCGATGGCATCGCCTGGCTCCTCGCCGAGCATTTCCCGCCATCCGAGCTGCCCGAGGACCGGATCGATGTCCGCGCCCTTATCGGCCGTGAGAGCGTCCGCGATCGCAGAGCGCACCGCCTTCTCCATCAAGGCGCGCTCGTCGGCCTCGATCATTCGTCGCTCCCGAGCCCGAGGAGGCGGCGGGCGATGATGTTGCGCTGCACCTCGGCCGTGCCACCGTAGATCGTCGCGGCACGCGAGTAGAGGTACTCGCTGCGCCACACCTCGCCGGCCACGCTGTCATCCATCTCGACCATCCCGGTGAGAAGCCGGCGAACAGCGTCGTACGTCGCCTGCTCTGTAGTGGCCACGAGCAGCTTGTCGATGGACGTCTCCGCGCCGAGCGTGCCGGTCTCTGCGAGTCGGTGCTGCGTGGCGCGCGACCGTGCGCGGAGCGCGTGGAGCTTAAGGAATGCGTCGCCCACGACCTCTGCAGTGCGGTCGTCTTGGGGTGCGACGTCGACGAGCCGCTGAAGCCGCCGGTAGAGGTACGCGATGCGCTGCCAGAAGCACGAAGAGCGCTCGTACGGGAGGATGCTCATGGCGACGGACCAGCCGCCGTTCAGCTGCCCGAGCATTCGATCGGCTGGGACCACGACGTTGTCGAAGAACACCTCGGCGAACTCACGCTCTCCGTTGATCATCTCGAGCGGCCTCACGCTGATGCCCGGCGTCTTCATGTCGACGAAGAAGGCGGTGATGCCTCGATGTCGCGAATCGGCAAGCCCTGTGCGGGTGAGCAGCACGCAGCGGTCGGAATACTGGGCCAGGCTGGTCCAGACCTTCTGGCCGTTAATCACCCAGGTCGAGGCAGTGCGCGCGTCGCCGTTGGGCACGGCGCGGCAGCGCAAGGACGCCAGGTCACTGCCTGAGTGGGGCTCGGAGAAGCCCTGGCACCAGAGCTCGGCGCCCGAGAGCAAGCGGGGGACGACCTCGCCGGCGAGCTCAGGCCGTGCAAACTCGATAAGAGTCGGCGCGAGCACCTCGATCAGCGAGAACAGCCCGGGATCGGTGAGGTCGCGCGCCGCGAGGGCCGCGCCGAGCTCCGTCCGGAGCATCGGCGGGCCCCCGCGTCCGCCGGATCGTTCCGGCCATCCGAACTGCATCCAGCCCGCGTCGAATAGGATCGACTTCACGCGTTGCATCTGGGCGATGTGGTCGTCGAGGGTTCCAGGCGGGGGGTAGCGAGGCGCGAGCTCCTCGTGGTTCACGTCGAGCCACGCGTGAAGCCTCGCGCGGTAGTGGGCGAGTTCGGTGGCCGAGCGAGAATCGCTCGGACCAATTCTTGAGAATGCCATTATCCAATGATATGGTCGGCTCGCCGGACCGGCCAGCTGGCTGACATCGAGCCTCCCGCGCCTTCCGCGCAGCTGGTGCGGACGGTCATGAATGGGCAAAAATGGGCGAAGTTCTGGCACCGAGGGCCTTCATCCAGGATCTGGTCGCGCGCATCGAGGCGCGGCGGACATTCGGCCGTCACCCGCTGTGGCTCGAGATCGCCGACGGGAAGCTCAGCGGCGAGCAGCTGAAGCTCTTCGCGATCCAGTTTTTCCTGCAGGTGCGCGAATTCCCGCGCGCGGTGAGCGCGATGCATGCCAACTGCCCGTTCCCCGAGGAGCGCATGAAGCTCGCGGAGAGCGTCTACGAGGAAGAGACGGGGAGGCTGTCCGGCTGCAACCAGCCCCATCCCGAGCTCTTCCTCCGCTTCGGCGAGGCCGTCGGTCTCGAGCGAGCGGAGATGGTCGAGGGTCGCCCCCTTCCCGCGACCCGCGCGCTGATCGACTGGTTCGAGCTCTCGACCAAGCAGCGCTCATTCATCGAGGCGGCGGCCGCGATCAACCTGGCAGCAGAGGGACAAGTCCCGGGGGCCTTCGGGCCGATGGCGCGCCGGCTCCAGAAGAACTACGGCCTGAGCCGCGAGGCGGTGGCGTTCTGGGACATCCACGAGTTGGCCGACGCGGACCACAGTGAGGTGGGTGACCACATTGTCGTCCGCCATGCGACCGACGCCGCGATTCAGGCGCGCGTGCGCGATGCGCTGCAGCACTCGCTCGACGCCTGGTGGTACTTCTTCGACGGGATCCAGGCCGCAATCTGAGGCCGCAGAAGGGGAAGCCGATGGCCGCGTACTTCATCGCGCAATACGTCGTGAATGACCCGAAGCTCTACCGGGAGTACCAGGCCGGCGCCGCCCCGACCATTCGGGCAAACGGAGGAGAAGTGGTGGTGTTCGACGTCGCCGCGGAGACGATCGAGGGGACACCTCCCGGATCGCAAACGGTAATCGTCAAGTTCGAATCCACGGACGCGGCCAAGGCCTGGTACCTATCGCCCGAGTATCAGGCGGTCGTAGGCAAGCGCTTGGCAGCCACGAAGGGGTTCGCCGTCATCTCCCAGTCCATGAACCTGAAGGGCTAATCCTTGAGCCCGTGGCATCGCCCGCCTCGGAGCGAAGCCATGCGCGCAGATCGATCTTGCGAATCTTTCCGGATGCCGTTCGGGGGAACTCGTCCACGACGCGCAACTCCTCGGGCCACTTCTGGCGGGCGAGACCGACACCGGAGAGGTGCACAGTCACGTCGGTGAGGGTCACGGGCGCCGCGCCTGACAGCATCCGGACGATCGCGCACGCGTGCTCCCCGAGGCGTCGATCGGGGGCGGCAACCACTGCGATCTCTGCAACACCCTTGAGTGTCTGAAGTGCTTCTTCAACCTCGCTCGCTGAGATGTTCTCGCCACCCCGGATGATGATATCCTTCGCGCGATCGGTGATGGTCAGGAAGCCGTGCTCGTCGAGCACGCCGATGTCGCCCGTGTGGTACCAGCCCTCGTCGTCGAACGCGGCGGCGGTAAGCGCAGGATCGGTGTACCCGAGACACAGATCGGGGCCGCGGGAGAGGATTTCACCTGGCGAACCAGCCGGGACGTCGGCGCCATTGCCGTCGACGAGGCGCAGCTCGACGCCCGGACACGCCCGCCCATCCGTCCGGTGCCGGCGGTCCGCGGGGTCATCGAACCGGCAACCCGTCGTCGACGGGTGCTCAGTGGACCCGTAGGCCCGAATGATGGCTATGCCGTGCGAGGCCGCCCGCTCGGCGAGGGCAACGGGCACAGGTGCGCCACCGAGGCCGACCCGGCCCATCCGCGCGGCGTGGGCCAGGGTGAAGGCGGGGTGATCGAGAAGGCTTGCGAGGAACACCGATGCGCCGGCCCCGCCACCGATGCCCGCCTCCAGCATCACCTCAAGCGCGTGGGCCGGATCCCAGCGGTCGATCAGGTGGATGTTCTGGCCGATCGCCAGCGGGCCCAGCACGGCACCGATCATCCCGGTCGCGTGGGTGACGGGCGAGCCCATGAGGTTCGGCTTCGCAGGGTCGAGCCAGTGCTTCATATGGCGCAATTCGCTGAGCATCGTGCGGTGATCGTGGACCACGCCTTTGGGGTCACTGGTCGTCCCGGAGGTGTATGCGAGCACCGCCACCTCGTCGGGTTGAACCCTGGGCAGGTCGATTGCCGGCGTGCGCTCGGTGCACTCCGCCCATCCGATGCGCGCGAGGCCCCTGGAGCTCGGCGGAGCCTCGGCACCGCCGACAACGACGTGCAGTCGAAGGGAACCCGGAGCGGCGGCCTCGACGATTGCCTCGTAGTCGACGTGGCCATAAGCGGGCGGCGAGATATACGCCACCGCCCTGCTCTGCTCGAGGATGAAGGCCACTTCCTTGCGGCCGTAGATGTGGACGATGGGGACCAGCACGTAGCCGCCAAGGGCCAGTGCGGCAAACGAGACGACGGCTTCCCGCCAGTTGGGGAGCTGAAAGGCGACAGAATCGCCAGGCCGCACGCCCATTTCTTGGAGCAGGGTGACGAGCCTGCGGGCCTCTTCGTCGATGGCGGCATAGCTGCCCTGCCAGCCGCGCGAACGGGACCAGATCGCGACCGTCGACGCGGGGTGCGCGGCCAGCTGCCGAGCCACCATCGCACCGAGGGTATCATCCGTCCAGAAGCCGCCGTCGATATACGCTCGCTCGAGATCGGGCGGAACGCGACGCACGCTCCATCTTTTGCCCGCGCGATCCGGATCGACGCTCATGTGTCGGCCAGGTCTGCCGCTGCGCGGGCGCGGAGCTCGTCCTTCACGACCTTCCCCGTCGCGTTGGTCGGCAACGCGGCAACAGCGACCACGTACCGCGGCACCTTGTAGTTGGCGAGGCGTTCGCGGGCCCAGCCGATGATCGCGGCGGGGTCCACCGCCTCTCCCGGGGCGGGAACGACGTACGCCATGGCGACTTCCCCCATGCGATCGTCGGGCACACCGATGACCGCGACCTGGCCGATCGCGTTGTGGGCCAGCAAAGTGTTCTCGACCTCGGCCGGGTAGACGTTGAAGCCGCCGACGATCACCATGTCCTTCAACCGTCCGACGATCCGCACGTAGCCGCGGCCGTCCATCGTCGCCAAATCGCCGGTGTGCAAGAAACCCCGGTCATCGATCGCCTCGGCCGTCGCCTCCGGATCGTCGAGATAACCCTGCATCACGCTGTAGCCACGGACGAGCAGTTCGCCCGTGGTGCCCCGCTCGACTTCCTGCCCGTCCGCATCGGCGACGACGATCTCGAGACCGTCCATCGCCCGCCCTGCGGTCGTGGCAATCGTCTCCGCATCATCGTCGGCCCGCGACCCCGTGCACGTCCCGGCCTCGGTGAGTCCGTAACCCGTGAGGATCGACCGGAATGGAAGCTCGGCGCGCATTTCGCGGATCAGCTCGACGGGGATGTCGGCCGCACCGGTGACCGCCACCCTCAGAGTGTGCAGATCAAACGCATTGCGCTCGGGGCAGTCGAGGATCGACCGGTAGAGGGTAGGAGGGCCCGGCAGGACGGTAATTCGCTCCGACTCCACCAACGAGAGCACCTTGGGAACGTCAAACACCGAGACGGGGACAATCGTGGCACCCTGGAGCAGGCTCGCCAGCCACCCAGCCTTGTACCCGAACATGTGGAAGAACGGGTTCACGATCAGATAGCGGTCATCCGGCCGGAGCCCTGCGTACGCACACCAGTCGCGGAACTGCGCCACCGTTTGGCCGTGGGTCATGATCACGCCCTTGGGGCGCCCGGTCGTGCCGGACGTGAAGAGAATGTCGCTTGTGTGCGTCGGTCGAACGCTTTCCCGACGTTCCGATGCCGCCGCGGCGGTGACTCCCGCGCCCGCAGCCGTGAACGTATTCCAGTGCTCCACCTCGGCCGGGGCCTTCTCGGCGCTGGCAGAGCCGTCCAGAAGCACAATCCGCCGCAGGTGAGGGAGCGGCGTATCGGCAGCGCGGAGCAGGGCGATGGTGTCGATGTCGAGGAAACCGACCCTCGTGACGAGCAGCACCGCCTTCGAAGCAGACAAGACGTAGGCGGCTTCTCCGCCCTTGAAGCGTGTGTTGATCGGCACGATGGCGGCCCCGGCGGTTTGCGCACCGAGGGCGGCCACGATCCAGCCCAGACTGTTGGGCGCCCAGATCGCAACGCGATCGCCCAGTCCCACGCCGGCTGCCATCATGGCCCGGGTCGTGGTGTCCACGAGCTCACCGAGCTCGCGGTACGTCACCCGTCGATCCGGCTCCACCACGGCTTCGACCTCGGCCCGCGCCGCGATGCTCGCGATCACGGCCGCCGGGATCGTCTCGGCCAGGCTGCGAGATTGCCGTGATTCGCTGGTGCGAGGCACGTTGCTCGTCGCCACGGCTCCGTTCAACTGGCGGATTTGACCGTCGGCAAGCCCAGGGTCTTCGTCTCGAGATATGCCTCGAAGCCTTCGAGGCCGTGCTCCCGGCCGAGGCCGCTCTGCTTGTAGCCACCGAAAGGGGAGTCGGGGCCGAACCAGAAGCCGCCGTTGACAGCGACCGTTCCGCTGCGGATGCGACGGGCTACCTTCAGGGCGCGATCCAGGGACGCGCTCGAGACGGCGCCAGAGAGCCCGTACTTCGAGTTGTTCGCGATGCGGATCGCGTCCTCTTCGTCCTCATAGGGAATGACAGCCAGCACCGGGCCGAAGATCTCCTCCTGGGCGATGGTCGCGTCGGGGTCCACGTCCACGAACAGTGTCGGCTCGACGAAGAAGCCCTTCGGGAGGTGCGCCGGCCGACCGCCGCCCACCACCAGCCGCGCACCTTCGGCCTTTCCCTTCTCGATGTAGCCCAGCACCCGATCTCGCTGCCGCGCATTGATCAGCGGGCCCATGATGTTGGCAAGCTCGGTGGGATCGCCGTAGTGGATGCCCTCGAACGCTTTCTTCAGCAGTTCGACACCCTCCTCGTAGCGGGAGCGCGGAAGCAGCATGCGTGTGGTGATCGCGCAGCCTTGGCCGGCGTGGGAACACGTCATGGCGGCGAACGGAACCACGGCCTCGAAATCGGCGTCGTCGAGCACGACGTTGGCGGACTTCCCGCCAAGCTCGAGAAAAACGCGCTTCAAGGTCGAGGCGCAGCGCGCCATGATATGCTTGCCAACGGCCGTCGAACCCGTGAAGCTGATCATGTCGACGCGCGGATCGCCCGTCAGTACTTCGCCAACCTCGGCCGGGTCCCGAGCTGTCACGATGTTGAGCACCCCGGCGGGGAGATCGGTCTCCTCGGCCACCAGCCTGCCGATCCAGGTGGCGCTCCACGGCGTGTCCGGTGCAGCCTTCAGCACCGCGGTGTTTCCGGCCATCAACGCAGGAACCAGTTTGGAGAGGTTCAGCATGAACGGGAAGTTCCAAGGGGTCACGAGGCCAACGACACCGATCGGCTCCTTCAGCACACTGCGGCGGCTCTGCAAGCCGAAGAACTTGTGGACCGGAAGCTCACGCTCCCAGGTGTAGCGCTCAGCGACTTCGATGTCCCAGCGCATGTCTTCGATGCATGTGTCCTGCTGGACCGCATAGGTGAGCTGGATGGGAGCACCGACCTCGGCGATGATCTGCTTTCGCGATTCCTCGCGGTGCGTCGCGAGGGCTTCCTGGAGCTGGCGCAGGCAGCGTGCGCGAAACGAGAGGTTCGTCGACCAGTCGGTCTCGTCGAAGGCGTGGCGGGCCGCGGCGATGGCTGACTCCATGTCTCCCACGCTCGCGTCGGCGACTTGGCCCAGCTCTTCCTCGGTGGCCGGATTCACGTTGGCATAGGTGCGGCCTCCCACGGCCTCCACGAGATCTCCATCGATCAACATGCGGTGCTCGCCCGCAATCTGTGTCATGGCCTTCTCTCCTCTGGCTCGTGGCGGATCTGCCTGGTGGCTCGTGGCCCTCCTGGTGTCGCCTCACACCTTAAGGCCGTAGAGATGCGCGGCGTTCTCACAGGTCACCTTGCGCAGGATTTCCGGCCCATGCTGCGCGAGCGGAGACTCGGCCAACGCCTTGCGGGAATTGGGCCACGTGCTGTCGCCGTGCGGGTAGTCCGAGGCCCACATCACGTTGTCTACGCCGATCCGTGGGATCAACTCGACACCGAGCTTCTCGTCCTCGTAGGTCGTGAACACCTGCCGCGCGAAGATCTCGCTGGGCAGCATCCCGATCTTGTGATCCCGGATCTTCGAGCCGTACTTGTGCAGCTCGTGGTCGAGGCGCTCAATCACGTACGGGATCCAACCCAACCCCGCCTCCCCCATCACGAACTTGACGCGGGGCCGCTTCTCGAGGGTCCCTGAGAAGATCAATCCCGACAGCGTCTCGTCGAACTGCATCGGGACGACGGCGACGGCGGCGGGCATCCGCCAGGAACCGAGCTGCATTGTCAGGCTGTGCAGCCCTCCCGAGAGGTGCACGTGGATCGGCATGCCGATCTCCTGCGCAGCGTCCCAGAAATCCTTCCACTCGTCCGCGAAGAGTGGCTGGCCTCGGCCTACCGCGCTGCTGACGATCGCGCCCTTGTGGCCGAGCTTTTCGCAGCGCCGGAGCTCCCGCGTGGCGGCCTGTGGATCGTACGAGGGGATGTCCGGCAGCAGCACCAGGCGGTCGGGTGCCTCGCGCTGGAATTCGGCCGCCCAGTCGTTGTAGACCCGCGCCACCTGCTCATGCAGTGCGGGGTCGGTGATCCGGAGATGAGTACACGTCGGGCCGTAGATCACCTGCGCACGGACACCGTCGCGGTCCATGTCCTCGAGTCGCGTCCGCGGCTCGCCAGGTCGGAAACCGTGATCGTCAGCGGAGAGATAACCCGTCTCCTTGCGTCCGCTGGGCGCGACGCGTCGACCTTCGCAGAACCAGTATGGCCCCTCGGGAGTCTCCTCGACGTGCGGTCCGCGTTCGCGCCACGCCTTGGGCAGACGGGAGGACCACACGTCGGGTGCCATGGCATGGATGTCGAGATGGTCGTCAGCGGAGATCAGAATCTGGTCTGCGGGAAGGGACATCCGGCTTCTCCTTTGCGGCCGCGCCGGATCATCCGGCAGCGCGCCTCGGAGCGGCGCTTCCATGCTGCGCGCACTGCGTCCGGCTCTGCCATGCCTCCGGGGCGGTTGTCGAGCTTACTTGCGCGCCAGTATAATGGCAAGCACGATGCCCAGCAGAGCCGCTGTACCTACCCCCGTCGCGCGCCGTGAGCGCGGCCTCCAGACCCGCGCCGAGATCGTGGCCGCCGCGGAGCGTCACTTCGCCGAGAGCGGATTCGAGGCCACGCGGCTCGATGACATCGCTGCCGACGTCGGTATCCGGCGCGCCGCGATCTTCTACCACTTCGGCGACAAGCAGGAGCTCTACGCCGCGGTGCTGCACGAGGTCTTCGGTACCTGGACCGACGTCCTGCCGAGCTGCGGCAACGTGGTCGAGCGACTCGAGGCCTCGCTGACCGGATGGATCGACTACGTGGCGCAACGTCCCAGTGTCGCGCGTCTAATCCTGCGCGAGGCTGCGAACGCCCGGCCGGGCGTCGTTTCTACTTTCGTCCGCGCGGGGAGCGCTCCCGTCGCGTGGTTCCGGGCGCTGATCGACCAGGGTGTGGTCTCGGGCGATCTGAAGCCGCTCATCGAGCCACATCGGTTCATCAGCCTGATGGGCGCGATCACGGTGTTCCACTTCGCCGCGATGCCGTGGCTCACCCTCGACGCGCCCTTCGATCCCTGGAGCCGTGCCGAGCTCGAAAAGCACAAGCGCGAGATCCTGCTAGTGGCGCGAAGCATGCTTGGAATCGAAGCGCCACGAACCGGCTCAGCCTGAGAGCGAAGATGAATTTCGAGGTCACACCGGAACAGCAGCAACTCGTCGACTCGGTCAGGTTCGCGCTCGCCCAGGAATGTCCCACCACGCTCGTGCGCGAGATCATCGAGAACGGCAGAGCGGCCGAGCAGCCATGGAAGAGCGCTCGCGAGCTCGGCTGGACCTCAATCGACCTCCCTGAGACGTTGGGCGGCCTCGAGCTGGGATTCACGACGCTTGGCCTGGTGATCGAGCAGCATGGCTGCTGCATCGCACCCGGTCCATTCCTGGCCACTGTTTCTCAGTTCCTGCCCCTCGTGTGCGAAGCGGGCTCTCCCGAGCAGCTCGAGCGCTTTGCAGCGCCAGCGGGGGCGGGCGAGCTCACGGGCGCGCTTGCGATCGACCACGGTCGGGCCGCCGAGCACGACCCCGGAGAGAGCCTGCGCGCGCACCGCGATGGCGACGCCTGGGTTCTCGAAGGGGAGCGCTCGTACGTGCCCGACGGCGAAGTCGCCAATGAGATCGCGGTCGCGGCACGTGTCGATTCAGGAGATGGCGTCGGGCTCTTCGTGATCCCGCAGGGAGCGGCCAAGACGCAACAGGTGGTCGCGCTCGATGCGAGCCGCCCCCTCGCCCATTTGCGCTTTGAACGTGTGCGCATCGAGCCCGACCGTGTACTCGGCACGCCCGGCCGCAGCGCTCGCGCCCTGGGACGCGCGCTCGAGCGCGCCACGGTGGCCGCGTCCCTCGAGTGCGTCGGAACCTGCCAGACCCTGATGGAGATGACAGTCGAACACGCCAAGAACCGGCGCCAGTTCGACCAGCCGATCGGGGCTTTCCAGGCCATCCAGCACAAGTGCGCGGACATGTTCGTGCAGGTCGAAAAGGCCCGCGCCACCGCCTACTTCGCGATGATGGCGTTGGCCGAGGATGACCCGCGCCGCGCCCTCGCTGCGTCGATGGCGAAGGCGGCCGCGAGCGACTGCCAGCGGCTGGTCTGCAAGGAGGGCATCCAAATCCACGGAGGGATGGGCTACACGTGGGAGAGTAACGTGCAGCTCTTCGTCAAGCGTGCGAAGACGCTCGAGGCGCTGTTCGGCACGGGTGGCGCGCACCGCCAGCGCATCGCCGATCTGTTGGAAGTGTGACGTGCAGCTCCATTACGACGACGACACCGAGAAATTCCGGTCCGAGCTGCGCGCTTGGCTCGAGGCGAACCGTCCGACGCTCGAGGAGATGCGCGCCGAGCCCTCGACCAGCTCCGGGCACCTGACCGGCTGGTCTCGCCGTTGGCAGCGGCGCCTGTTCGACGCAGGCCTGCTCGTTCCCGGGTGGCCGCGGGAGCTCGGGGGCCGGAGCCTGCCTCCCGTGCAGCAGCTCGTCTACCACGAGGAGATGGCGAAAATTCCGGTCGAGCGCAGCACCAATCCACAGGGACTGGGAATCATCGCGCCTTCGATCCTCGACTACGGCAGCGACTTNNTACCTGCTGCCCACCCTGCGCGCCGAGATCTCTTGGTGCCTGGGAATGAGCGAGCCCGGCGCCGGCAGCGACTTGGCCGGCCTCTCCACCCGGGCCGAGGTTCACGACGACCACTTCGTCGTGAGGGGGCAGAAGATCTGGACTTCCGGGGCGCACCACGCCGACTTTTGCTTCTGCTTCGTGCGAACCGACCCCGACGCCCCCAAGCACCGCGGCATCAGCGTCGTCATCATCGACATGAAGGCACCGGGCGTCGGCGTGCGGCCGCTGCCCGAGCTCACCGATCGGCATCATGCGGACTTCAACGAGGTGTTCTTCGACGACGTCGTGGTGCCGCGTGACCACCTGGTTGGCCCGCTTAACCAGGGCTGGTCGATCTCGGCGGGCTCGCTGGCCCACGAGCGCGGCATGATGTGGCTCGGGAGCGCTCGGCGGCTCGACGGCACCCTCGAGCGCCTGTTCCAGCTGGGCCGCCAACAGGGGCCCGACGGCCGCCGGATCGGCGACAGCGCGAGGTTCCGCGACACCCTCGCGAGCCTTTACGTCGACTCCCAGGCCATGTGGTTCATGGGCTATCGAGGCTTCGCGAAGTTTGCCCGCGGTCACGTCTCGCCCGAGCACTCCGTACTCAAGCTCTTTGGATCCGAGATTGCTCAGCGCGCTGCGCGCCTCGCGACCGAGACCCTCGGCGTCGACGCGCTCGACGTGGATTTTCAGGGCTGGAGCTTCGACGAGAGCCGTGGACCTGTTCCGTGGATGAGGCAGTACCTGCTGACCTACGGCGGCACGATTTCGGCGGGCACCTCCGAGATCCAGCGGAATATCATCGCGCAGCGCGTCCTGGGATTGCCACGACGCTGAAAGGCTCACGCCGCCCGAACGAGGCGAAGTGGGAGGAGCGAGGAGTTGCCATGCAGATGAACGACATGATCCTGGTGAGTGTCGATGACCACGTGTGCGAGCCGCCCGACATGTGGGAGCGACACGTCGGCGCGAAGTGGAAGGCGCGCGCCCCACGGCTGGTCCACAAGGAGGACGGTAGCGACGTGTGGCTCTTCGAGGGGCAGCAAATCCCGAACATCGGGCTAAACGCTGTGGCGGGCCGCCGCCCCGAGGAGTACGGCGTAGAGCCGACGGCGCTCTCGCAGCTGAGGCGCGGCTGTTACGACGTCGACGCGCGCATCGACGACATGAACGCCAACGGCGTGCTTGGCTCGCTCTGCTTCCCGACGGTGCCGGGCTTTGTCGGCGAGCTCTTCGGCCGCCAGGCCGCGGCCGGGAACGCCGAGCTCGCCATCGCCATGCTGCGCGCCTACAACGACTGGCACATCGACGAGTGGTGCGGGCGGCACCCCGGCCGCTTCATCCCCCTGGCAATCCCGCCCATCTGGGACCCCGAAGCGATGGCCCGCGAGGTGCATCGCGTCGCCAAAAAGAACTGCCACGCCATTACCTTCGCCGACAACCCGCGCGCGCTCGGTTATCCGAGCCTCCACGACGCGCACTGGGATGCCTTCTGGAAGGCCTGCTCCGACGAGGGCACCGTCGTCTGCATCCACATCGGCTCCGGCACCCGCCTGAACATGCAGGACATGAATGCCCCGGTCGAGATCATGATCGCGGGTACCCCCATCACGCTTTTCAACTGCGCCACCGAGCTCGTCTTCTCGGAGATTTTCACGAAGTTCCCGGGCGTCAAGGTCGCCCTGTCCGAGGGCGGGATCGGATGGATTCCCTATTTTCTCGAGCGCATTGATTACGTGCACCACCACCATCACCGTTGGACGTTGCACGGCTTTCCCAACGGCAAGAAGCCCAGCGACGTCTTCCGCGAGCACGTCCTCACCTGCTTCATTGACGATGCGGCCGGCGTTCGCAACCGCGACCTGATCGGTATCGACAACATCACCTGGGAGTGCGACTACCCGCACTCGGACTCGACCTGGCCCGAGGCGCCCGAGAAGCTGTGGGCCTCCCTCGACGGCGTACCTGACGTCGACATCCACAAGATCACCTGGCAGAACACCACGCGGCACTTCCAATACGACCCCTTCAAGCATATCCCGAAGGAGCAGTGCACCGTCGGCGCCCTGCGCGCAAAGGCAAAGGGCGTCGACCTGACACCACGCTCCGGGGCGGGTGGCAAGCAGCCTTCGGACTACGCCCGGGGATACGCCACGATCGGCGACATCGTGAAGCAGATGGCCCACGCGCTCTCGACGCCGTTCGACAGCGGGGCAGGAGGCAGACAATGAACGTGCTCGAGCGGGACTTCTTCACCGACCCTGAGCTTCTCCAGGATCCGATACCCTACTACGTCGCGCTCCGAGAGCGCGGGCCGGTCTGGCGCGAGCCTCACAAGGGAGTCTTCATACTCTCTGGCATCGAGGAGATCCTCCGGGTGTACGGGGATCATGAATGCTTCTCGGCGATCGTGGGACCGCTCGGTCCGCTGGTGACGCTGCCGGACCCGGACCCTGGGGAGAGCTTGGCCCAGGTCATCGAGCGCCGCCGCCACGAGATCCCGATGGGCGACCAGCTCACCTCCCTCGATCCTCCCAAGCACACCCGGCATCGTGCACTGCTTAGCAAGCTCTTCACGCCCAACCGGCTGAAAGAGAACGAGGAGTTCATGTGGACCCTCGCCGAGGGACTGATCGACGAGTTCGCCGATCGCGGCCAGGTGGAGTTCGGCGCCGCCTACGCGAGGCCCTTCACCCTGCTCGTGATCGCCGACCTGCTGGGGGTTCCGCGCGAAGATCATGAGACGTTCCGCAGCTGGTTGCAGGCGCAGAAGAGCACGGCCGGAGACCCCCAAGGCAGGCACGTGGGCGATCGGGTGTTTGCGAACCTGCATCCCTACTTCACCCGCTACATCGAGGAGCGCCGCGCCTCCCCGCGCTACGACGCGATGAGCCGGCTAGCCAGCGTTCGGTTCCCCGATGGCGAGCTCCCCGAGGTGATGGATGTGGTGCGAATCGCCGCCATCCTCTTCGCCGCCGGACAGGAGACCACGGCGCGCCTCCTCTGTGCAGGAATGCGGATCCTCGCGGACCAGCCCGCCCTCACCGAGGAACTCCGAAGCGATCCCGGGGCGATTCCCAACTTCGTCGAGGAGTGCCTGCGCCTCGAGAGTCCCATCAAGGGCTCCTTCCGCCTGGCCCTGAGAGATACAAAGCTCGCGGGCGTCGAGATCCCGATGGGGTCGATGGTGATGGCGATGATCGGCGCCGCCAACCGCGACCCACGGGTCTTCGAAGATCCCGACCGTTTCGATGCCAAGCGTTCGAACGCCCGGCGTAACATCGCCTTCGGTCACGGCGAGCACTTCTGTCCCGGCGCAAGCCTCGCCCGCGCCGAGGCGCGCGTCAGCTTCGAGCGCCTCCTCGCGCGGCTCGAGGACTTTCAGCTGGTAGACCCAAGCCGGCTCTCCTACGCTAGGACCTTCATCATTCGCGGTCTCAACAACCTGCCGCTGCGTTTCCGACGCCGTTCGTAGGATGACACGGGCCATGCGAACGGTGGTCGTTGGAGCATCGGGCGGGCTTGGACGCTGCATCGGAGTCGGGCTCGCCCAGCGCGGGGCGCGTGTGGCCCTTCTCGCACGGCGGCTCGAGCGACTCGAGAGCGCGGCCCGCGAAGCCGGCAGAGACGCACTCGCGATCCCGTGCGACGTTACCGACGCTGGCTCCTGCCGAAGGGCGATCAACGCCGCGGCCGCCGAGCTCGGCGGGATCGAAGCCCTCGTCTATGCGCCAGCGATCGGACCCTTGGCTCGCCTCGTCGACCTCGACGCCGACACGTGGCGGCGAGCGTTTGACACCAACGTCATCGGTGCTGCGCTGGTGACTGCGGCGGCGATTCCTCATCTCTCCATCGCCGAAGGCCGAGCGGTCTACCTCTCCTCCGTGAGTGCGTCGGTCACGCCACCGTGGCCCGGGCTCGGCGCGTACGTGGTGAGCAAGGCCGCACTCGACAAGCTCGTCGACGCATGGCGCGCCGAACACGCGGACATCGGGTTCACGCGCCTGGTTGTGGGCGATTGTGGCGGTGGCAAGGGCGACTCGCGGACCGAATTCGCCGATGGATGGGACCGTGCGCTCGCGGCCGAGCTGGGACCCATCTGGGTGCAGCGCGGCCTCCTGAGCGGTGCGCTGATCGACGTCGACGATCTCGTCGAGGTGGTCCACGCGATCCTTCGAACTGGGGCGACGGCCTCGCTGCCGTCCGTCACCGTCGCCCCCCGCGCCCGCAAGGCGCCGCGCTGACGTCGGTCGTGGAACGAGCTCGCTCCCCATCGGCGCAAAGTGGCACTCGATGGTCGAGCCGGCGAAGCAACGGTCCGGGAGGCATGGAAGATCATGGAGATTGCTGGAAAGGCCGCAATCGTCGTCGGTGGAGCATCGGGTATGGCGAAGGCCACGGCCGAGATGCTGGTCCGTGAAGGCGCACAGGTCTCGATCCTTGATCTTCCCACATCCAAGGGCGCAGAGGTCGCAAAGGACCTCGGCGGCAACTTCCACGCCTGCGACGTCACCGACTTCGAGGGCACCGAGGCCGCCCTGTCGGCGGCCTGCGACGAGCTGGGTGCCCTCCACTTCCTCTGCAACACGGCGGGAGGTGGAATCGCCATGCGCACCCTGACCAAGAAGGGTCCGCACCCGCTCGACGAGTTCCGCCGCATCATGGACCTGAACCTCGTCTCGACCTTCAACATCGCGCGCCTGGCCGCGGCCCGGATGAGTCAGAACGAACCCGACGAGAACGGCGAGCGCGGGGTCATCCTCAACACGGCGTCGATCGCTGCCTTCGAGGGACAGATCGGCCAGATCGCCTACACCGCGGCCAAGGGTGGCATTGTCGCGATGAGCCTGACGATGGCTCGCGACCTAGGGAGCCTTGGCATCCGCGTGATGGCGATCGTGCCGAGCCTATTCGCGACGGGCCTCACGAAGCTGATCCCGGACGACCTCGCGGCGTCGCTCACCCGGGACGCGGCCTTCCCCAAGCGCATGGGAAAGCCGGAGGAGTACGCGCGTCTCGCCCAAGCGATCTTCGAGACACCGATGCTGAACGGCAGCACGATCCGTCTCGACGGCGGTCAGCGCTTCTCGCCCAAGTAGATTGATGTCACGCTCGACTGCTCTTCGACGAACATCCAGGGGTCCACCCGCATGGGGCTGCTTCTCGAACTCACGCCAGCGAACGATGGGTTCTGGATACGGGTGCCGACGGCCGGCTGCGCATCCCGGGTGGCGCGTAGTGCACCACCCAGCGAGCGGCGATTCGCCTCCTCAGCAAGCAGACGAGGAGATGCCGAATGAATACCACTGACCAGCGCATCTGCTTGTGGCTCCTGCCGGGCTTTGGCACTCTGCTTATCCTCGCGTTCTGCATTTTCCCGGGCTTTTTCCCCCCGTTGTCACCGACGCTGAGTGCGGAAGAAGTTGCCACCTTCTATCGCAACCATGTCGGGCAGGTCCGCGCCAGCATGCTCATCTGCAACGTCTGCGGCGTCACCTTCATCCCGTTTTTCATGGTCATCGTCGTTCAGATGCAAAGAATGGCCAACCCGAGCAGGGCCTTCGCCTACTCTTACCTGAGCGCTGCTGCCAGCGGCGCTACGCTATTTGCACTTGCCGATCTCGCCTGGC
This sequence comes from Deltaproteobacteria bacterium, assembly GCA_003520425.1. Lineage (GTDB taxonomy): Bacteria > Myxococcota_A > UBA9160 > UBA9160 > UBA9160 > UBA9160. The sequence goes on along the minus strand of DOUU01000307.1, from coordinate 11,861 downwards.
TGATTGCGGCATTCCGGCCAGAGCGGGATCCACAGCTTACGATGATGCTGAACGATCTGGCGTGGATGGCCTTCGTCACTCCCGTCGGTTTCATCTTTGCCCAGAATCTCTGTCTGGCGCTCGGAATCTACATGGACGCGCAACCTCGACCCGTGTTTCCTCGCTGGGTAGGCCACTTCAACATTGCTACCGCATTCCTCATGACGCCCGGAGCCTTCGCCCTCATGTTCTTGACGGGACCATTCGCCTGGGATGGCGCCTTGGCCTTCTGGCTTCGCATCGGTACTTACGCGTTCTACCTGGCCGTCATGTTCTTCGTGGTGCGCGCGGCGATCAACCGACAGGCCATGGAAGCGGGAGCCGCAGCATGACCAACACCACCGCGGTGACTGCAACGGAAACTGTGGCGCACGACGTCACCAGGACCAAGAATCTGGATCAGTGGATCTGCTGGTGGTCCATACCCATCTTCTACAACATTTTTGGACTCGTGTTCGTCTATCTGACCAGGCTCATGCCGCCGCCGTCCCCTGGACTTACGACGGAGGGAATCATCGCGTTCATCCAGTCGAACTCCACGCACCTGCAGATCGGGATCGTGGTACTGTCGCTGAGCCTTGGACTCGCATCGCTCTCTTCCGGGATCATCGTCGTGCAGATGAGGCGCATGAACGGCGTTGGCCCGGCGCTCGCGTACGCCTATCTCGCGGCGTTGGCGGTGGCCGCATTGCCCGGATGCTTGTTTTGCGCCCTCATGTTCGCCCTGGCGGCCTTTCGTCCGGATCGAGACCCGCGGATCGTCGTGCTTCTCTACGACATGGGACTCCTGTCATTCGTCGGCTCGCTCGGCTGCTTCATCGTTCAATACATGGTCTTTGCGATCGCCATCTTCCTCGACAAGCGAGGGATATTTCCGAAATGGCTTGGCTACATGAGCATCTGGGGGGTGGTAACCGAGTTGCTCGCAATACCGATCTGGATATTCAGAAGCGGCCCCTACGCCTGGAACGGCCTGATCAGCTTCTATCTGGGTACGATTATTTTCGTCGTATGGGAATTCTCCCTCGTCGTTTGCCTCTACAAGGCAATCAAGGCCCAGCCGTTCGACGAGGTCCTTGCATAGAGAGGGTCGCCTTCCGATCGGCCGTTGATCCATCTGCCCATCTTGACGCGAGCGGGATCGCCTCATGACAAGCACAGCAAACGGAGCCCTGCGCGTGCGCGAACTGGACCCCTCGATCCTCCGAGACGCGGAACATGACACGAAGCGACGCATCCCCGGCGACCCCAGCATTTGGGTGTTCGTCATCGGAGAGATGGTGGCCTTCTCCTGCTATTTCGGCGCTTACATGTTTGATCGTGGGCGACACCATGAACTCTTCCTTCAGTCGCAGCAGCAGCTCAGCCAGAATATCGCAGGACTGAATACGTTGGTGTTGCTGGCGAGCTCATTGTTCGTTGCGCTGAGCGTCCACGCGACGAGAGCGGGTGATTTCGGCGTTGCATCCCGATTTATCGGCTTGGGTGGCGCCTGCGGAGCGGGATTCGTGCTTAGCAAAGCCTTCGAATGGTATTCGAAGCTGGCTGACGGATTGACGCTTGGGACCAATGAGTTCTTCATGCACTACTACATGCTGACTGGCGTGCATTTGTTTCACGTGCTGCTCGGTTTGGTGTTCTTGGGGATTCTCTGGCGTGAGCTCAACGATGCGAGTCCTCCTCGAGCAAGGTTGGTGGAAATAGGTGCCACGTATTGGCACATGGTGGATTTCCTCTGGATCCTCATATTCCCGCTGCTGTACCTGATGGGGTAGCAGATGGCGATGTATTTTCGGAGCAGGTTGACTTGGGTCTGGGCGTTGCTTTCCGCCATTACCATCATCGCATGGTGGTTGGGAGCGCGGAGTGGCACTAGTTCTCGTGAGGTGCATGCGATAACCGCTGTCGTCCTCGTCCTGATTGCATGCGTGAAATCTCGCCTGGTGATCCGAAATTTTATGGAGGTCTCCCGTGCACCGACGTGGCTGCGAGTTACTTGTGACTCGTGGTTGGCATTGACTTTTGGAATGATTGTGTCCCTCTATTTCTTTATCCGCTGACAAACATCAATTCGATTGTCAGGACCTCATCTACGAGCCATCACGTGAAGAGATCTCCCTGCGGTCAAGCGACGACGCCGCGCGCCTTGAGGTCGATGATCGTCTCTAGGTCGAGTCCGAGGTCGCCGAGGATGGCATCGCCGTGTTCGTTGAACTCTGGCGCACGAGCGGGCTTGGCCGGCCGCTCGTCATACTGGACCGGCGCGGCCACGAGCCGGAAGGGGATTCCGCTCGAGGTCTGGCACTCCTGCAGGTAGCCGTTGGCGAGCGTCTGCGGATCCGCCGCCGCTTCGAGCGTGTCCTGTACGACGCACCACTGCCCCTCGAAAGCTTCGAGGCGCTGCCGCCACTCCTCGAGCGTCGCCGAGGCGAAGACCTCGACGAGGATCTCGATGGCTTGGCGGGAATTCTTCAGGAGCGAGGCCTGGTCGGCAAAGCGGGCGTCGTCCTTCAGCTCGGGCCGCTCGATCACGTCGCAAAGCATTGGCCAGTACTTCGCGGCCTGGAGGCAGGTGAACGCCAGTTGGCGACCGTCCTTCGTCGCGTAGTTTCGGGTGAGCGGGTTGAAAGAAAACGTGGCCGGCGGGGGGCTCCACGGTACCTTGAGAACGAGAGAAAGCGCCATCGCCTGACCCATCGCCCACAAGCCGGTGCCGAAGAGCGAGACGTCGACCACGGTGCCCTGGCCGGTGCGCTCGCGGTAGAAGAGCGCTCCCATGATTCCTCCCGCGATCGTCATTCCGCCGATCGAGTCCCCGAAACCGGGGGCCGGCGGCACGGGCATCAGGTCGTACTCGGGTCGCTTGGCGCCCATGGCCACACCGGCGCGCGCCCAGAATGCCAGCGAGTCGTACGAACCCTTGTCGGCGTCGGGCCCGCGCTCCCCTTGGCCGGTGCCCCGCACGTAGATGATGCGCGGGTTGCGGGCACGGATCTGGTCGACATCGATCTTGAGCCGCTCGCGGACGCTGGGAAGCTTGTTGGTGAGAAAGACATCGGAGGTCGCTGCGAGCTTGTAGAGGATCTCGATGCCGTCGGGCGCAGTGAGGTCGAGGCCGAGGCTCTTCTTGCCTCGGTTCGAGTGCTCCAACAGCACGTGCACATTTCCGGGCACGACCGCAATACCGCTCGAGGCGAGGCCTCGCATCGCGTCGCCGCGGGTCACATGCTCAATCTTGATGACCTCGGCACCAAAATCGCCGAGCAGCATAGCGGAATAGGGACCCGCGAGAGCTTCGGTCAATTCGACNNATCTTGATGACCTCGGCACCCAGGTCGGCGAGCAGCGCCGAGGCTGCAGGCACGAATGTGTGCTCAGCCACCTCGAGAATCCGGACACCCTTGAGAATCATCGTCATGCAGCCACCTACTTTCGTTGAATCCGGCCCTCCACGACCTCGAGTCATCAACTCGATTCGGCGATCAGACCGAAGGAGGCAAGAAGGAGCTCATCGCTCAGGTTCGCGCCGGCAGGCTCTTCCAACCGCGCACTGTCGATGTGTGTGCCATCACGGCTCTTTCGTGATCGACTTCCCAATCGGGCCAACGCGACAGCACCTCGTCGAGTGCAACGCAGCCCTCCAGACGAGCGAGGCTGGCTCCGAGGCAGAAATGGATGCCGTAGNNCCGTAGCCGAAGCTCAGGTGGCGGACGTTCTTGCGCTGCACATCGAGACGGTCGGGGTCCTGAAACTCCCGCTCGTCCCGGTTCGCGGCGCCGTTCAGGAGCAGCAGGGTCGAGCCTTCGGGCACCCGGGTTCCGTACAGCTCGACTTCTCGCGTCACGTAGCGGCCCTGTACCGGCGAGGGCGCTTCATAGCGGAGGATCTCTTCGATGGCATTCGGAATGAGGCTGCGATCTGCGACGATAAGTCGCCGCTGGTCGGGAAACCGGTCGAGCAGGTAGCCGGTCCAACCGATCAGGCGAGTCGTCGTCTCGTTCCCGGCCCCGGCGAGCAACCCGATGTAGGACAGCAGCTCATCGTCACGGAGCCCCCGTTCGATGCCTTGGTCGTCGACGAAGCGTGCCGTCAGCAGCTCGGTCATCAAGTCGTCGGATGGGTGCTTGCGCCGCCACTCGATGTACTCCGAGAAGCGCGCAGCAGGGAAGAGTTGGACTCCTGCGTCTAGTGAGGTTTTGCGCCTACCGGTCTCCCGTTCTTCAAGGCTCAGCCCAGCGTCGATGTGGTCTCGAAGCTCCTCCTGGTCCTCGTCGGGGATGCCGAGCAGCATCCCGATCACACGCATCGGCATTTGTGATCCCAGGTCCGCGATGAAGTCGAGGCTGCCGCTTCCGATCAGTGGGTCGAGACTTCGCGCGCAGTAGGCCCGCACCTGTGGCTCGATCTCCGCGATGCGCCGTGGGGTGAACAGGCGAGCCAGCAGGGCGCGATGTGCGTCGTGCAGAGGCGGATCCTCGAAGAGAATGATGCCGGGTGGGATCTTCATGCCGCTGCGGAGCATCTCAAGGACCGTGCCCCGAGCGGAGCTGTACGTCCTCCAGTCGGCGAGACCGGACGCTACGTCCTCGTAGCGACTCAGTGCCCAGAACTCATACCGGTCGTTCCGGTAGAGCGGCGCTTCGTCTCGCATCCTCCGCCAGACCGGGTGTGGGTCGGCGTCGAGCTCGAAGTCATACGGGTCGTAGTAGATGTCAGTCATCCTCGTGTTGCTCTCTTCTACGGGTTGCCCCATCCAGCCCAACTCCGGCGTACTGTGGGAACCGCTCTTCTGCTCCTCCGAAATCGCCGAGAGGCGCGGCCAGGGAGTTGCGCATCGCCTGCATCTCGCCAACGAAGCACGTAGTCCGTTGGAGGTTGGCGAGGGCGCTGTCGATCACCTCGTAGACCATCACCGCGCCAGGGATCGGCAAGCTTCTTGGAGGTGTAGCCCACACGTTGGTGGCGCCAACGAGAGCCTGTGCACACGATCACGATGCCACCGACAGGGCGGCCGGGGATTCGACCCCGGCCTCGGCTCGGATCGACTCGGCCATCTCGTCACGAACCTTCTCGTCGCCGGGCGAGGAGGGCCACGTTGACGCCCCGCACGGCGAGGGCGCGGGCAAAGGCAGCCGCGTCAGCCCCGGACCCGCCGGCGATGAGCGCCGAAGGTCCGTACTTCTCGGCGCAGCGGTTCTCGCTCATCCTGCCCGTCCCGTCCACGGCGCCGGACTCGCAGGACATGCCTGTCCGAGCAGCCACTGCGCCTCACCTCGATGGTTCTGGCTCCGAGCTTCTGAGTCGAGAGTATAGATACCAAAATCCGAGAATGCTATTTCGAATCCGGCGATTCGAATGGCCCGATGACGCCGGACGGCACAAACGGCTGGCTCATCGTGGACAAAGCAGTCAAGGCTTCAGGGCTCTTCGGCTCCGATCCGAGGGACCAAGACCGGCAGGGGCAAGCGTCGGCCGGTAGGCGAGGTCCTCCGGGACTGAACCGCACGAAGCCTCTTCAGGCGCTAGACGGCGGACCTCCTGTTTACGTCCTGAAACAGAAGCATGTCTCCGAGGCGTTGCTCGGCACCAGCTTCGAAGCCACAGCGCTCGACAAAATCCGTGGAATCTTGATATGTGCCGAAGAGGCGATCCCAAAGGGGAAGATCGCCGTAGTTGAACGCATGGACGTGGTATTGGTGATGAATCGAGTGCAGCTCCGGTGTTTGGATGAGGAATCGCAGCCACCGGGGGCAATGCAGATTCGCATGGTAGAAGTATTCACCGGTCGCGGCAAAGAAGTTGTACCAGAAGGCGCCCAGAATGGAACACATAGAGGACGAACGCCGAGAGCAGCGTGTTGCTTAGAATCTCAATGGGATGCAGAGTGATGGACCTGATGGAAGACCTGCCAGAAACCGGGCAAGTGTCGGATCCGGTGCCACCAGTAGAAGACAAACGTTCCGCAGAACCAAGCGACGAAGCCTTCCGCCGCTGGAAGGTGCCAGCCGGCAAGTGAAGCCAGCGAGAAATGCCCGAACAGGAGCGGCCAGACCCTGCCCGCTGCGACGGTAATACTCAACTGAGCGAAATTGATGGCAAGGCTTCTCCGGTACCAGCCTGAGGATGGGGGCAAAGCTCGCCCCGGGGCGATGCGCTCTGCAACCAGGAACAAGGAGGTTGAGGCCATAGTCAGAATCGCGGGGAGGCTCACTCCGTGCATGAAACGCTCATCCACCGGACGATGCCTGCAGGGCGCAGGCACCTCGGGCTACGGGCGGATTCGGCCAATCTGCTCATCCTTCCTGGTTCGACGCTCCAGGCCGGACGCTTGAGCCCAAAGCCATCAAACGGATTCGCGCAGGCTCCGTCCTCGATTCCCACACCGGAAGGACAGCGGGCAGCACCTTGGCCAAACGAATCCTGCAGCCGGCTCATCCGGTCTGCCTCGCTGCCCGTCCATGACGTCTATGCTCCGTCAAAAGCACAGCTTGGCCGCACGGAGATGGCGTAACCTTGCAACGAGATGACAGGTACTGCGCTCGTGATTTCAGTCGTGGGTTTCCGAGTCCACCCGATCCAGCGCTCCTACATATCGGAAAGGCGACGAGACACACGCTTCAGAGTGGATGAAGGGAAGGACAAGCACTGGGACGAAACGGCCGTAACGGCGCTCCTGCTCACTTGCTTAGTGACCCCGTTAGGGGGCTCAGGCGGCTGGCGAGAAGACCGCGGGGCGGAAGAAGATGTAGCGCCCGAAGTGCTCAGGTGGCCCGCCTGAGAAGGTCCGGCGCAATCGAATGGCCACGATGGTCACGGACGCCGAGGTTTGCAGAATTCGAGCGCCTCGCGAACGCGAGGCACGTGATCGATTCCGGCGGAGAGGTGCCTTTCGGGATCCTCAATGAGGCGTGGTAAATACCCGACAGCGGCCCGCTTCGACTGCTCTCCCATCTTCCGTCCGGCGTCGAGGCGCGCACGTCGCTAAGGAGCCGCTCGCCATCAGAATCAGGCCATCCTCTCGAGCCTCGTGGGCCCCGCGGAGAACTCATCTCCGGGGAGAGGCTTTCCTCGTCAGATGCTCAATCACGGTCCTCCGAGCCGTGGTGAGTGGGCAAAGAGTAGAAAGAAATATCGTTTGGAACGTCGTCCACTGCGGCGAAGTTAAAGCCATGCTCCCCCGAGAGGATGGCCATTCCAAATGCACCCCCTTGACCGGCATCGACATTGAACTCTCTAATAAACCCGCCTGACTTGGTGAATTCCACGATTTCGCTCGGATGAGTGGGATCGCTATTGACGGCATCGCCATTGGTGGTGAGGAGGTGCCCGTTCGGGGCGAAGACGAGCGCTAAGGGTCCCCGCAGATGGGGGTCGGCGAAGACAGGGGTCCCCTTCATCACGGGAGCGGTGGCTTTCCCCGCATGCGGTACGGCGAAGATTGCGTTGTCGGCTGTTGATGCAACGTAAAGCACGTCGGTGTGCGGATCGTAGGTGAGGCCCGTTGGCCCAAGCACGAGGACCACTGGGTTGGTCGCATGCGCATAGCCCACTGCGATCTGAGTCTTGTTCAGCACGGTAACCTTTGAGGAGCTGACAGCGACGTCGAGGCGCACGACAGTGCCACTTTGCACGTTGGAAACGAAGACCTGCGCCTGAGTGCCCAGGTCGCGGATGGTGAGGTCCCAGGGGCTATCGAGGAATGTGGCGTCGCTCAGGGTTTCGAGGAGATTGCCATGGCGATCCACAACTTGCAGCGCGCCCTGCGACAGTGTGGCCGGCGTTCCATCGGTCGTCGGGACATTCCCCACCAAGATAAACCCGCGCTGCAACACACCGAGCGCGGTCGAGAGGCCGGCGAGATTGCTCTGGAAGAACGTGACCGCGTTGCCACTTTGTCCGATCGTCACCGAAGGCACGATATCGGGGGGAGTCAGCTTGATGATGGTGGTGCCGGTACCTTCCAGGTTTGCACTGTTGTTGAAATTGGACACCAAGACATCCCCCGGGCGCACTAACCCCCCTCCGGGGAAATCGTCTGGGATGAGGGCGACACCATACGGATTGAGGTCGCCGTTGGCAGGTATGGTGGATGAGACAAGAAACTGAGGCAGGAAAGGCCTCTCCTCGTCCGTTGCCTGCCCTGTGCCAACCGACAGCAGAATGAGGGCTGCGGCCGCGAGGGTGCAGTAAGCGATGCGAGGGAACGAGTTAGGTCCTTGCATTTTCCGCCTCCCCGAGATCATGGACACCGCCATCTCTGGTATACGCTCGAACAGGCAAATCGATACGCCAGGAGTAAGTCTTGGTCTCAGTTGAGGCTGCTCCCCAGGGTCTCGATCCAAGAGCGGGGTGAGGCGTGCAGGGGAAATCCTTTCCGCAAAGTCAGGGATACTCCTTCTAGCGAGGTCTCCCACTCCTCAGTTTGACGGCACGACTCGTGCCGAGCCGTGCTCATTGATCTCAGCCTGCAGCCGCCGAATCTCGGGAGGCCATCGGCTCTCGATGAACGCAAGCACGGCGCGGATCTCGTCGTCGGAGAGCACCCGGGAAAAGTCCGGCATCTTGCTCGGGAAATCGGACGGAGCCGTAGCCTTTCCACCAAGCTTTATCGTCGTGAAGACGACCGAATCCGGGTGATGCCAGGTATGTCCAGTCTCGTCCAGGGGAGGTGCCGGGAAGGAGCCATCCGAAAGCCGTTTCTTCCAGTTCGGCTGACCCTCGAGAGAGACTCCGTGGCAGGATGCACAGTGACGTGCGTAGAGTTCGGCACCGAGCTTTACTTGGGCTTGCAAGATCGGATCTCGATCCTGACTGACGATGGAGGTCGGGACATGCTCTCCGCGTCTCGGCAGGCGCCACGCTCTGACCAGGGCCAGGCAAGCGACCAAGACGACCACGACGCCGACGCTCCAGGTCCACCACTTGATGCGAGTCATGCGCCCTCCTACCTCGCGGGTGTCCTTAGGGCTCAGCGGTTGCTCAGGGACTCTGCTTCTCCAGGCATGGGTTGAGGGCGTCCGACCCTCGCTATTCCTTCGAGACGCGATTCCCTAGCAACCGTTCAATCCGATCGAGCGCCGCGAGCTGCCGGTCGTGCAGCTCCAGCGCACGCTTCCACTCTTGATCGCGTAGCTCATCCAACTTGCTATGCAACGCCATGATCTCCATCTCGGATTTCAGATTGACCTCATAGTCGTTTCGGGCATGGAAGCGGTCCCTCGCTGCGAGGCGGTTCTGACTCATCATGATGACCGGCGCCTGCAGAGCGCCGATGCAGTTCAGAGCGAGGTTGAGCAAGAGGAACGGATAGGGATCGAAGGAACCCGGAGTCTTGGAGTTGTAGACCATCCACGCGATGAGGAGCGAACTGGAAAGACCGATGAAGGACCAGCTCCCCCCGAACGCAGCGACCCGGTCGGCGATTCGATCGCTGAAGCTGAGCTGACGATCGAACTCCACGCTGCAATCGCAGGCGATTGGCTGACGCTGCAGAAACTTCGAGAGGATGCGGCGTTCCAGCGTGCCAAGTCGTGCCACATGCGCCTCGAGAGTCGTCGGCGACGAGCTGTGTAGGGCCGTGTTCGTTGACAGATGTTCGGAAGCACGGAGGAGCAGGCGGACTGCTCCGATCGCCACCAAGGCCCCGCCGACAGCAACCACCGCGCTCGGGGGCTCGCGGTCTGGCGTCAAAATACCGAGGCGCCAGAAGATCCATCCACTGAGGACGCTCCCCAGCATGCCAACGCTCAGAGCTCCGACCAGCGGGTAACGGGGCCCGCGACCCACGAAGTGCGCGATCCCGCCGACGGCACTTCCGATGAGCAACCAGATCACGACATGCATTGGTCGTCCTCCTTGAAGAGTGAGGCGAGGAGTGCATCTACGAACATCTACGAAGTACGTTGTATCAGATCGTTCGAAGAACGAGCCCGTTACCGAACTCCCCTCCGGTGGCATACGCGCGCGGCATCTGCGGTGGACCCCCTTGGGCCCACCCGTCGCAACAGCCTTTCACCGTTCGCCGCGCGGAATGTACTCGCGAACGAGACCACTCATCGAACTCCTTCCCCCCCAAGCCTGTGCATCGTGCACGAGCTCGCCGCCGAGATAACCCGTGGCCACCACAAGAAGCGCGGCGCATGCAATGAGCCAACGAAGCAGCGACCGCGTGTCCGTCGCGTACTCACTCGCGCACAGCGTCACGAGCGACCACAGGGCGGTCGAGATGCCAAGCCAGCGATGCCAGGCAAGGAGTCGTCGCCGGCGCGTCTTCAAGCGTCCTAGCCGCCAGCCAGCCGAGAGGGAGCTGCACTCACTGCCCCAAGCGCTCCGATCCAGATCACAAATCGTGTGACGTGGCGGAGGCTCTCCCGGCCCGTAGCTGCGAGGAGCGCCTCCGAGAGCGCTGCGGAGACCAGCATGGCAATCGGAAAGTGAAGAACCGCGGAGTGAAGCTCCCCGAGCCGCTCTTCGAGCGCGATTGCAGCGGGCGCCGGCTTGCCGGCCGAGCCCTCGACAGCGGGTGTTTCGGGGTGAGTGTGCCCCGCCGCCTGAATTGCGCTGAGAGAAAATGCGAGTGCTAAGACAATCACCTGATACAACGTTGCGGTGCGTCGGATCACAATGCATCGCATGGCGGGATCTCCCGCGAGAGTTCACGTCTGCAGCGATCGCCAAAGAACAGCCTTCACAGGCGGCTTCTGGCCAAGCTACGAACAGAGGGAGGGCATGCCACTCCAGTGGCGCGCCCCCCCCTTGCATCTCAAAGGAGACGGACTGCAGTGCAGGCCCACGGTAGAGCTTGGATCACGTGAGCTCGGATCAGCAGAGATTGGAGGGCGACCGCGAGAAAGACCAGGAAAGCAATCCCCGTCCGGGAGCGGAGCCAGCTGGGTGACGGCTCGGGGGAAACACGGGTCTCTGTCTCCATGGCACCTCCTCAGAAACCCAAACAAGGCCGCATGTCTCTACTCGAGTCTAGGGCGAGCCACCCGCCACCCGCGCTGAGAGATAGACCAGCGTTCCGAACGGCGTGGTGGCGCTTCTCGTCTCGTGCACCTCGCGGAAGTCGGCGTCGGCGATGAGCTGTGGAAGCCGTCCCTCGAGATTGTCGACCGTGCGCCCCGCACCATCGAAGTAGCGGAAAAGGCTAGAGATCGCGCGCGCGTAGAGGCCGTCGGGCGGCCCAAAGTCCATCACGTGCAGCTCGCCACCGGGCCGCATAAGAGAGCGGATCCCGGCCAGCGTGGCTCGCTTCTCATCCCGGGTAAGATGGTGAAAGACGAGTGTCGAGAGGATGCGGTCGAACGAGGCGGGCGGGAGCGGCGGCGCGTACGCCATGCCCTCCACGAGCTCTATGTCGAGGCCGGCCCGCGCGATCTTCTCCCGAGCGATGGCGAGCACCTTCGGATCCCCGTCGAGACCCACGACACGCGCCTGCGGCACGCTTTGTTTCACGAGAATCGCAAGCGTTCCAGTGCCGCAACCGACATCGAGGACAACATGGCCAGGGCGGATCGCGGCCTGATCCATGAGCCGTCGCTTTAGCGCCTGCTCACGCAGGAAAAATCGCAGGAAGGGATCGTAGAGGGGTGTCAGCAGGTCGAAGCCCAGAGCCGGGACATAGCCTTGTGCACCCTTTTGGGTGCGGTGAATCATGAAACTTCCTCCTTCGAAGGGATTACCTCAATGAATCTCCCAAGAAACTACAGTTCAACCCTCCTCAGGCGGAGCGCGTTGCCGACCACGGAGACAGACGAGAGACTCATCGCGGCGGCCGCGATCATCGGCGTCATGGTGATGCGCGGGCGCGGCGGGGGGGG
>DOUU01000080.1:12975-16936 GCA_003520425.1 Deltaproteobacteria bacterium | reverse complement strand
GGCTTCGGTGGCTGCACCGTGAATCTCGTGCGTGCCGATGCGGTGCCCGCATTTCGGGAGGGCGTGACTCAGGCCTTCGAGCGGGCAACCGGCCGCAGGCCCAAGATCTATGAGAGCTCCGCGGCGGCGGGGGCGGGCGAGCTCGCCTAGCGACCCTTGTAGTGCGGCTTGCGCTTCTCGGCGAAGGCACGCGGCCCCTCGCGCGCATCCTCCGTCGCAAACACCGGGATTCCGATCTTGAGCTCGTGCTGCAGGGCGTCAAGCTCCGTCATGCCTTCCGTCTCGCGCAGCGAACGCAGGACCGCCTGCACCGCGAGCGGGCCATTCTCGGCGATCTGCTCGGCGATCTTGCGCGCCTCCGCCAGGGCCTGGCCATCGGGCACGACGCGTCCGATGAGCCCGATCCGCAGCGCCTCCTCCGCGGGGACCATGCGTCCGGTGAGCAAAATCTCCGCGGCGTGGGTGTAGGGGATCTGCCGCCGCAAGCGCACGGTCGAGCCGCCCACGGGAAAGAGACCGCGGCGCACCTCGGCGACACCGAAAACCGCGCTTGCCCCCGCGACACGGATATCGGTGGCCTGCAAGATCTCCGTTCCGCCGGCCACGGCATAGCCTTCGACTGCGGCGATCAGGGGCTTCTTGAGGCGATAGTGACGGAGCAGCGCCTTCCACTGGAGATCGGAATCTTCGTCGAAGCGCCTGCTCCATTCGTCCCGCTGCTGGCCGCCGGCCATCGCCTTGAGATCAGCGCCTGCGCAGAAGGTTCCACCGGCACCGGTCAGGATGGCGACCCGCACGTCCTCTTCCACGTCGATCATGCGCCACGCCTCGGCCATGCGCGCCAGCATTTCGCTCGAGAACGCATTCTTGCGTTCGGGCCGGTTCATGGTGACGACCACGACGGGCCCGTCCCGTTCGACGAGGAGATGAGGCGGTGCACCCTGCGTGCCCGTCATCTGCGGAGAAGTGTCGGCCATGCCCTTCCCTCCTGCGGCCACCGCGGCGCGTTTGGGTCCAGGGATTATTGAAACACGTTCTACTTTCAATGTAAACGGAGCCAAGGCGCGCTCCGCCGGGTGGCAAGACCCGGTTCGCTCCGCGCAGAGCTTCGGGGAGAGACCCCGTTCCCTGGTTGCCCCAAGACTCGACTCAAGTGGGCGCACACGCGCGTCGAAGGCAGGCCCTACAGAGTGGAGCCTCCCGGGGATGGGCTTCGGCTTCGTGCATGCCATCACCCAGGAGCAACTCAAGGCGAACCGCTCGGCGAAACAGCACGATGCCGCGGAGTTTGCTTGGCGCTCAGTCGCCCTTGCGCAAAGCAGAGGCAGCCGGCGGGCTTGGACCTCGAGGAGATCGGAGACGCCATGCGCATGGATCAGATCAATCTCTTGGACTTGGACGCCTTTGCCGCGCGAGGCTTTCCGCATGAGGCCTTCGCGACGCTGCGACGGGAAGCGCCGGTCTACCGGCATCCGGAGCCCGAAGGGCCCGGATTCTGGATGATCTCCAAATACACCGACGTGGTTTCCGTCTCCAAGCATCCCCTCGTGTTCTCCTCCATGCAGGGCATCAATCTTCAGGTGATTGCTCCGGAAGAGCTCCCCATGATCCAGACCATGATGCTCGGCATGGATCCGCCTCGGCACAGCAAGTACCGCCGGCTCGTGTCCGGTGGATTCACGCCGCGCACGATCTCCCGCCTCGAGCCTCATATCCGCGGGATCGCTCGCCGCATCGTCGAGGGGATCGCGCGGAAAGGGGAGTGCGAGTTCGTGAAGGAGGTTGCCGCCGAGCTGCCGCTCCAGGTGATCGCGGAGTTTCTCGGCGTGCCCGAAGAGGAGCGCGACAGAATCTATCAACTCTCGAACCGCCTGATCGGATTCGATGATCCGGAATTCCAGACCTCTCCCGAGGACGGGAAGGTCGCCGCCACGGAGATGTGGCTCTACGCGAACCGGCTCGGCACGGCTCGCCGCGCGAATCCGCGCGACGACATCGTGAGCCTTCTCGTGAATGCTGAAGTCGAAGGCGAGAAGCTCTCAGAGATGGAGTTCAACAACTTCTTCCTGCTGCTCGCCGTGGCAGGCAACGAGACGACGCGAAATCTGATCTCGGGTGGCATGCTCGCCATGCTCGAGCATCCCCGCGAGCTGCGCCGCCTGCGCGGCGACCCGCGTCTTCTCCCCACTGCGGTGGAGGAGATGCTGCGCTGGGTGACGCCCGTCGCTCACTTTCGGCGCACGGCCACCACCGACACGGAGATCCGCGGCCAACGCATCGCAGCGGGGGATCGAGTCGTCCTCTTCTACCCTTCTGCCAACCGGGACGAGGATGTCTTCCGGGATGCCGAGTGCTTCGACATCGGCCGCACGCCCAATGACCACCTCTCCTTCGGGATCGGCGAGCACTTCTGTCTCGGCTCGCAGCTCGCCCGGCTCGAGATCCGGATCATGTTCGAGGAGCTCCTGCGACAGCTCCCCGAGATCGAGCTCGCCGGGCCCGTCCGACGCCTCCGCTCGAACTTCATCAACGGAATCAAATCCATGCCCGTGCGGTTCAGTCTTGAGTGATCTTTCGTTACTATGGCCCGCGGAGGGCCTATTCCATGAAGGTGATTGTCGACTTCGACCTCTGCGAGGCCAACGCGGTGTGCATGGCCACGGCGCCCGAGATCTTCCGCGTGGACGAGAATGACATGCTGCATATCCTGATCGAGCACCCCGGCGAGAACCTCCGCAAGAAGCTCGAGGAGGCAGTCCGCCTCTGCCCGCGACAGGCGATCTCCATCGGCAAGGACTAGCTTCGGAAAACGCTTCGAAAGGTGGCCCTCGGCAGCCGCCCGGAGCCGCGCTCCGCCGGGTTTGAGACGCAGAGCGCGGCGGGCCCACGCTGCGCAGGGAAGCCCGGCCTTGCTTTCTCACCCCGGCTNNGCGCGGCAGGTCGTCCTCCTCTTCGGCCTTCGTGCGGATGCGGTGCGCGGCTGTAGTCTCCCCGGGGATCCGCAAGGCTCGCGGAGGGAGGAGGGCTCATGCGCCGCGGCGAAGCTCCGGCGAGCGTTCTCCTGATCCGTGCGATGGTGGGCGCCATCTTCGTCTCCGAGGGGCTCCAGAAGTTCCTTTTTCCCGATGCGCTCGGCGTGGGTCGCTTCACCAAGATCGGAATCCCGCTTCCCGAATTGATGGCGCCCTTCGTGGGCAGCGTCGAGATCGGGTGCGGTCTTTGCGTCGTACTCGGTCTTTTCACGCGCCTGGCCGCAGTCCCGCTCCTTGCGGTCATGATCGTCGCGATCTCCACCACGAAGGTCCCGATCCTCCTGAAAAGCGGATTCTGGAGCATGGCCCATGAGGCGCGCACGGACTACGCGATGTTGCTCGGTGCTCTGTTCCTCCTCGCCGCGGGACCCGGTCCTTGGTCCCTGGATGCCTGGCTCCGAGCCCGGAGGGGGAAGCACGGCGTCTGAAGCGCGAGAGGAGCCCCCCTCAAGGCGAGCGGCGTTGCGGGAGCTCGCTGCCCTGTTCCTGCGCCTCGGCGCGACCGCGTTCGGGGGCCCGGCAGCCCATATCGCCCTCATGGAGAGTGAGGTCGTTCGCCACCGTCAGTGGGTCACCCCCGAAGAGTTCCTCGACATGATGGGGGCCGCGAATCTCATCCCGGGCCCCAACTCGACGGAGATGGCGATCCATATCGGATACCGGCGCGCCGGCCTCGCGGGGGTCGTCGTTGCGGGGAGCGCGTTCATCCTCCCTGCGGCGTTTATCACGCTCGGTCTCGCCTTTGTCTATGTGCGCTTCGGGTCGCTTCCCGAGTTTACGGCCTTCTTCTACGGTGCGAAGCCGGCCGTCATCGCGATCGTGGCCCAGGCCCTCTGGCGCCTCGGTCGCGCGGCCGTGCGATCGAGGCTCCTCGCCGCTGCAACCCTCGTGGCACTCACAGCGGCGGCACTCGGCATCCACGAGCTCGT
>DOUU01000080.1:237-12948 GCA_003520425.1 Deltaproteobacteria bacterium | reverse complement strand
CAGCGCCGCCGCCGGGGCTGCACCTGTCACGATGGTCGGACTCTTCCTCTTCTTCTTGAAGGTCGGATCTGTGCTCTTCGGGAGTGGCTACGTGCTTCTCGCCTTCCTTCGGGCGGACCTCGTCGAGCGCTGGCATTGGCTCACGAATGGCCAGCTGCTCGACGCGGTCACGGCCGGCCAGCTCACCCCGGGGCCGGTCTTCACCACCNNCATCGCCGTCGGCCAGGTGACGCCGGGGCCGGTCTTCACCACCGCGACCTTCATCGGATACGTGCTCGGGGGCGGGAAAGGAGCGCTCCTCGCCACCGTGGGAATCTTCTTGCCTGCATTCTTCTTTGTCACGGTGAGCGCGCCTCTTCTGCCGCGCCTGCGTGCCTCGCAAAGCGCGGCCGCTCTGCTCGATGGGGTGAACGTGGCATCGCTTGCACTGCTCGCGTTCGTGACGTGGCAGCTCCTGCGCAGCGCGGTCGTCGACATCCCGACCGCCCTCATCGGGGTGGCGAGTGCCGTCCTGCTCTTCACGGTTCGTCTCAACCCGGCATGGATCGTGATCGGGGCCGGCCTAGTCGGGATCGTCACGCGGTAGAGCGCTTCGCGCGGGCGCACTCCAAACTCCTTTCGCTCCCGCTCCTTCCTCTCAGGCGTTCCGCTTTCCTCCGTGTACGGGTAGACTTCTCGCGGGAGGACTTTCATGAGGCTGCGCAGACTCGGCCGTACGGGGCTCAAAGTTTCCAATCTCTGTCTGGGTGCCATGACGTTTGGCAACAAGGAGTGGGGCTGCGACGAGGCCACATCCCGCAAGATCGTCGACCGCTTCCTCGACGCCGGCGGAAACTTCATCGATACCGCAGACGTGTACTCGAACGGCGTTTCGGAGGAGATCACGGGCCGCGCGATCCGCCAGAAACGCCACCAGGTCGTGCTCGCCACCAAGGTGGCAGGGCCGATGGGGAGCGGTCCCAACGATCTAGGCCTCTCGCGCCGGCACATCCTCGATGGCATCGAAGCCAGTCTTCGGCGCCTTGGCACCGATTTCGTCGACCTCTATCAGGTCCACGCCTACGATCCGACGACCCCTCTCGACGAGACGCTTCGCGCCCTCGATGACTGCGTACGAGCGGGCAAGGTCCGCTACCTCGGCTGCTCGAACTACTCCGCGTGGCAGTTGATGAAGGCCACGGCCCTCGCACGCGAGCTCGGAACCGCGCGCTACGATTGCCTCCAGCCCCAGTACTCGCTCGTGTGTCGGGAGATCGAGCGAGAGCACCTTCCGCTCTGTCGTGAGGAGGGAATCGGGGTCATCCCCTGGAGCCCGCTCGCCGGCGGGCTTTTGACCGGCAAGGTGCGCCGCGGCGCGGTCGCTCCTGCAGGGACGCGCGCGGCCGTGGACCCCATGAACCGAGAACGCTGTGCCGAAGAGCGCAACCTCGCGATTGCCGAGACCGTGGTCGAGATCTCAAAGGCGATCGGCAAAACCGCAAGTCAGGTCGCCCTGGCCTGGTGCGCGGGCCAGCCCGGGGTGACCTCGCCGATCTTCGGCGCCCGCACGCTCGAGCAGCTCGAGGACAACCTCGGTGCGGCCGATCTCGTCCTCGACGAAGCCGCGGGTAGAAAGCTGGCCGCCGTCTCTGCGCTCCCGCTGGTCTATCCGTACGATTTCCATGCCAGGGTGCGCGCGATGATGGGGGCGATGAAGCTCGAGGCGTGAGGCTTTCCCCTAGGGCAAAAGAGGCATGCATTGTGAGGCAGTCATTGGAACGATGAGGTCGCTGGTCTGAATGCCACCGTGATCTCGAAAGACGCGATTGCAGGAGTGGAGAAGCTCGAGCGCTGACTCTCTCGCCCGCAACAACTTGCAGGAATCCTCTTGATCGATCCCCCAATCGATACGCTGGCCGCGGCTTTGCTCTCTCCGCATTTCGCAAGTTCGATGGACCGCTCCTCCGATCCAATGAGGCGGCACTAATCCCGCGCTCCTCTTAGCTCGCGGCGCAATCGAGCACGCTGAATCAGCCCAAATCGGGCGATCACCAAGATCGCTTCGAGTGCGTCTCGAAAGCCGATCTTCTTGCCCTCAGCATAGGTGCGCCCGCGATAGCGAACGGGAACCTCATAGACGCGCACCCCGCGCGCGGCGATCTTGGCGGTGATCTCGGGTTCGAAGCCGAAGCGGTCCGACTGGATCACAATGCCCGAGAGTGCTTGACGTGTGAAGACCTTGTAGCCCACTTCCATGTCTGTGAGGTTTAGGTTCGTCAGCATGTTCGAGAGGTGAGTCAGGATCCAGTTCGCAATGGAATGCCAATAGTACAAAACACGATGGGGGCCGCCGAGGAAGCGACTGCCGAACACGACGTCAGCGTCACCATTGAGAATCGGTTCAAGGAGCCCCCCATAGTCGCACGGGTCGTATTCGAGATCGGCGTCTTGGACTAGCACGATGTCGCCAGTGGCTCGCTCAAATCCAGCGCGTAGCGCCGCACCCTTTCCCTGGTTGCGTGTCTTCGCCTCGTTGTAGGCGGGGATTATGATTGAGAGCTTCACAGCAGCTACCTAGAGCCGACCCGAATAGCCTCGCACGAAAAGCGGCGCGATCGAAAGGCGCTGCGCGTCGGTGCGAAGGGCGGCCTCGGTGGGTGCATGCTGGTAGCGGCGGGCCGCTTCGATCATTCGCGGCAGGAGCGAAAGGTCGCTCGCGCTGTTCACGAAGACGCCCGGCTTGCCAAGCGCGAAGTGCACGGCCCGGTCGATGTCGGCTTGGTCCTCCAGGGGCTCATACCAGGTCGTGGTTCTGGGTTTCGTGCCATCCTCCCAGCGTCGTCGGGCGATGGACTTGATGGTCTGCACCGCGACCGCGCGCTTGTGACAGAGGTGGAGCAGCGACTCGAACTGCGCCGCGTACTCGGCGTCCTGCATCATCGAGAAGTTGTAGGGCAGAAGCACGGAGTCAAAATCGAAACGCTCGAGGCTGCGCAGATGCATGCTCGCCACGCGGGTGCCGTGGCCGGTCACGCCGACAAACCGGACGAGCCCCTCCTCTCGCGCTTCGACCGCGGCGCGCAGCGCGCCCTGCGGGCCCATCGCGAGCTCCCACTCCTCCTCCTTCACGAGATTGTGCAGCTGAAGCAGATCCAGCTGGTCGACCCGCAGGCGTTCGAGCGAGCGGCGAATCTCCCGACGTGCGGCTTCGTAGGTCCGCTCTCCGGTCTTGGTGGCGAGAAAGAAACGATGGCGGTGCTCGCGCATCCAAGGCCCGATCCGCAGCTCCGCATCGCCGTACGACGCTGCCGTGTCGATATGGTTCACGCCCGCTTCCAGCAAGAGGCCGAGCCCGCGATCGGCTTCCTCCTGGGAGACGGCCGCCAGCGCGGCAGCCCCAAAGAGAAGGCGTGTGCTTTGATGGCCCGTTCGTCCGAAGGGCAAGGTGGGGAGCATGGGATCACCTTCCCGGCGTGGGGAACTGTGTGCGGAGAATAGCGTCGAAGGCGCGTGCTCCGAGCCAGCGACGGGCGCCCATGAAGCCGCGTGCCGCGAGGGTCACCGGATAGCGCGCGTGTGGACGCCGTGCCGTGAGGGCCCGCTCGATCGCCTTGGCCACGGCCTCCGGGCTTCCGGCGAGTGCGCCGATCGGGCCGGTGTAGTCGAGGTGGTGAGCGAGGACCTCGCGAAACTTCGCATAGGGCGAATCCGCCGTTCCGAGGGAGCGGATCTTCTCCAGCGCGGTCGCGCCGAACTCCGTCTTGATCGGACCCGGCTCGATCACGACGACGGCGATCCCAAAGCCCGAGACCTCGAAGCGCAGGGCATCGGAGAGCGCTTCCACCGCGTACTTGGTGGCATGGTAGAAGGCGCCGCCCGGCAGAGTCATGCGCCCGCCCATCGAGCTCAGATTCACGATCCGCCCGAAGCGCTGCCTGCGCATGCCGGGCAGAACAAGCTTTGTGAGCTGAACGAGACCGAAGACGTTGGTCTCGAACTGCCTGCGGACCTCCTCCATGGGGACCTCTTCGAAGGGCCCCTCCGATCCATAGCCCGCGTTGTTCACCAGCGCGCCGACGGCTCCCTCGCTCTTCTCCACCGCCTCCACCGCGGCACGGATCGAGCTCTCATCGCACACGTCCAGGGCCAGGAGTCGGCAGCCGTGATGGGCAAGGTCCTGGATCGATTCGGGGCGACGCGCAGTCGCGTAGACCGTGTGGCCGCGTCGCGCCAGGCGCTCTGCCGTGGCCCGGCCGATGCCCGTCGAGCAGCCCGTGATGAGAACGGCGCGAGAGACTTCCGTCATGCGATTCTCCCTTGTCTTCGAGTTGCTCGACCCGCTGTGGCTCGGCTGGTAGGGTGGGGGCCGAGGAGGCTCCCATGTCGATCCGCCTGCATGCATTCACCTGCGGCTGGCTGACCGGCAGCCTCGGCAACTTTCTGGCCGGGGAGCGGGGCCGGATCCGCGTTCCGGTGCCTTGCTTCCTCGTCGTTCACCCCCGAGGCACCGCGCTTTTCGACACTGGCCTTCATGCGGGCATGCAGCGCGATCCGGCCGAGCGCCTCGGATCCCTCGCCCCATCCTGGAAGGTCGAGTTTGCGCCGGGAGAAGAGGTGGCTGGTCGTCTCGGAGAGGTCGACCTCGCTCCGGCTCGCGTGGATTTCATCGTCCTTTCCCACCTCCACTTCGATCACGCCGGCGGAATCGCGCAGATCCCCAACGCAAGGCTCGTGGTCCAGGAGGCGGAATGGCAGGCGGGCCGGGATCCGGACCTTGTGCGCGCGAACTTCTATGACCCGCGCGACTATGACCTCGGGCACGAGATCCTCGTGGCCCGCGGAGAGCATGACCTGTTCGGGGACGGGAGCGTCCTTTGCCTGCCGACGCCCGGCCACACGCCCGGGCACCAATCGCTGCGGGTACGGCTGCCGAAGGCAGAGATCATCCTGACCGCCGACGCCTGCTATCTGCGTCGCACGTTGGACCAGCTCGAACTGCCCGCGTTCGCGCACGACCGGGAGCAGATGCGGGCCTCGCTGCTGCGGCTCCGCGCGCTGGAGAAGGCCGGCGCGCGACTTTTCTTTGGGCATGACCCCGAACAATGGGGGAGCATGCCACAGGCTCCGCGTGCCATTCTGTGAGGCCGCGTTGCCAAGGAGGCTCGAGATCGCAGGGCTCGCGCTGCTCCCTGCGAACACGCTACATCCTGCGAATCGGTTGAGAGCCGTCCCAGGTCCGCGCGACCTCGGCGATGTGCTCGAAGAGCCGCCCCTTCGCACCGCTCACTTCCGAAAGCTCCACCATCGTGCCGGGATGTCCCTCGCTCCTTAGATACACAAAGCGCCCGTTCGGTCCGCCGATCGTGCCCGACTGTTCCACCTCGTAGCCGAGCTTGAGGATGCGCTCCATGTCTTCGTCAAAGGACTTCGTCCAGCAGGCGACATGCTGCAGGCCCTCGTGTCCCGCCGCGAGAAAGTCGCGGTAGGCCGAGGGCGCGCCATTGCGCTGCTGGATGAGTTCGATCTGGAGCGGTCCGGAGTTGGCGAGAGCGATGCTGACCGAGAGCGGCGAGGGCGCGCCGCGATGCCGAAAGTCCTGGATCGCCACCTTCTCGAAGTAGAAGAAGGGACCGACACCGAGGACCGCCGTCCAGTGGCGCATCGCGGCTTCGACGTCGTGCACCACGTAGCCGTTCTGGCGGATGGGTCCAAAAATCCGGCTCATGGGCCTCCCGGCTCGTTCACCCTGACGTTTTGGATGTAGAATGTCAACTCGCGAGTGGCGGGGGAGGCAGGGTGGGGCGACGCAGCGAGAAGGAACTGCTCATCATCGAGGCGGCGTTTTTTCGTTTCGCGCGCTACGGCTTCCGGCGCACCTCCCTTGGCGACATCGCCCGCGAGGCGAGCATCTCGCGGCCGGCGGTCTATCTCCACTTTCCGAACAAGCAGGCGATCTTCCGCGCGGCTGCGAGTGTGATGCACGAGCGGGCGCTGCGTGCCGCTTCGAGGGCCGCGCTCGCGGAGGGAAGGATCGAAATGCGCATCGCGCAGATCCTGGAGGCCAAGCTCGGGAGCTTCTTCAAGATCGCCCATGGCTCCGCCCACGTCGGCGAGATTCTTGACGAGAACAGTCGCCTGTGCGGCGATATCTCGGAGGCCGCGCGCCGGCGCTATCTCAAGATCTTGCGCGGCGTGATCGACGACGCGGCGCGGCGGGGTGAGCTCGCGCCTGCGGCGGCGGGTCTCAGCACCGCGGCGGCGGCAGAGCTCATCGTCGACAGCGCAAAAGGCCTCGAAACGGCGGGCGCCGCCACGCTCACGCCACTCGCGTATCGGCGCCGCGTGACGCAACTCGTGAAGGTTCTCGTCAGGGGAATGGGAGGCCGTGCGCGCGCACGAAGCGCGGCACGGGCGCCCGCGCAAACGCGGGAGCGAAGTCGTGCGGGACGGGTGCCTCGAGCTCGATCGGGGGCGCGCCGGGCGTAGCGTCGATTCGCGCACGCAACCAGATCGCGTGCAGCTGGGTGCGCAGCGGGGGGTCCTGGGACGGAGGCTGCGCGGCGCCGTAGAGCGTGTCCCCGACGATCGGAGTGCCGCCTTGGGCGAGGTGCACTCGGATCTGATGCGTGCGGCCCGTCGCCGGCTCGGCGAGCACAAGCGTTCCGCCGTCCCGCGTTGCGAGCCGGACAAAGCGGGTGCGACTCGGCCTGCGCCCCGCGCCTTGGGCTTGATGGAGGGCGAAGCGGATTCTCGTGGGGTGGAGGGCGCGGGCCAGATACCCGCTCACCTCCCAGCTCCTCTCGGGCGGCCGAGGCGAGACCAGCGCGAGGTAGCGTCTGCGAATTCGTCCGCTCGCGAGCTCGCGGCCGAGGCGCGCAGCGCCCTCGCGACTGCGTGCCAAGAGCACGACGCCGCTCGTTCCGCGATCGAGGCGGTGGATGGCAGTGAGCGTGGGGCAGCGAAGCCGCTCGCGCAGTGCGGCCTCCAGCGACAGGCGCTGACTGGCGCGCGTGCCCTGCACCGTGATCCACGCCGGCTTGTTGACGGCGACCACGCCCTCTGCGTCCAGCAAGACCGCCTCTTGCGGAACGGGCACCGGTGCCGGCTCGTACGCGAAGGCGTACGCCAGGACCGAAGTGCACGGGGCCACCTCGTTCGGGAGCGCCTCCTCGGCGAAAGGGCGGCCCGCGAGCTGAACGCCGCCGTGCCAGAGCAGGCTCGCGATCTGCTCGCTGCGAAAGCCCGCGTCCGCAAGTCGCGCCCGAAGATCGTCCAGGAACTCCGTGCGCGAGAGACGCCGCTCGGTCACCCAGCCCTTCCGCAGGACAGGCGGATCCCAGGGATTCGCAGAGGACATGACCTTCCATGCTACCGTGGACGTCCCATTCGACGGAGGCCCTGCCATGGGCAATTGGCTCCAAAAGCAGCTCGCGCGCCGTCCGTGGTGGATGAATGCCTTGCTTCTCTTTTGCGTGTACATGGCATTCATCTACGAGCCGTGGGACCTGTTTGCAAAGCCGGTTTCGCGCGACGTCGAGGTGTTCCTCGGCTACGCATTCCATGGCTGGGCCGCCAAGCTCACGAACCCCATCCACTGGTTCATCTACGGCCTTGGCACCTACGGCTTCTGGCGCATGCGGCCCTGGATGCATCCGTGGGCGGCGCTGTACGCCGGGCAGGTGGCGCTGAGCGTGTGCATCTTCAGCGTGCACAGCCGGCCCGGCTTCGGCGGCTGGGCCTTCGGGCTTCTCGGGCTTGCGCTGGTGGGTGCGCTCGCCGTCGCGCTCTGGCGGAGCCGCCCGCTCTTCCAGCCTAAGCCCACCGCGCTCTCGCAGCGCTACCCGGGCTGGGCGGTCGTGACGGGGGCTTCGGCGGGGATCGGCGCCGAGTTCGCTCGCCAGCTCGCGCGGGCGGGATTCTCGTGTGTCCTCACCGCGCGCCGCGAGGAACGGCTGCAGGCTCTCGCCCTTGAGCTCGAGAAGGATTGCGGCGTCGCGACCCGGATCGTTGCCGTCGATCTTGCGACGCCGCAGGGAGGAGAGCGGCTCGCCGCTGCGCTCGGCGATCTCGAGGTCGGCGTGCTCGTGAACAACGCAGGCTTCGGCCTCTCGGGCCGCTTCGACAAGCAGGACGCCGGCCGCCTGGCAGAGATGGTGGCGCTCAACTGCACGGCCCCGGTCGTCGTGACGCGCCTAGTTCTCCCCCGCATGCTCGAGCGCGGCCGCGGCGCGATCTTGATCACCGGATCGGTCGCCGGTCGCCAGCCGCTTCCCCTTCATGCCGTGTATGCGGCCACCAAGGCCTTCGACCTCCTGTTCGGCGAGGCGCTTTGGTCGGAGCTCCGCGGACGCGGGATCGATGTGCTGGTGCTGGAGCCGGGCTCGACGGAGACCGAGTTCCAGGAGGTGGCGGGCGAGCTTCCGCATGCGGCGGAGTCGGCCGCGAGCGTCGTGGCCACCGCCCTCGCAGCGCTCGGTCAGCAGCCCTCGGTGATCTCCGGCTGGTTCAACTGGTTGCGCGCCCACCTCGGCCAGCGCCTCATGCCGCACTCGCTCATCGCTCTGGCTGCCCATCGCGTGACCGAGCGCTACACGCCCGCGGAGAATCGTTAGCGTGGTGCGCCGGCGCTGCGGCCGCGGGGCGGCCGCCGCCTTCGCCCTCCTGTGGGGCATCGCAGTTGCGGCCCCTCGCGCCTTTGCCGCCCCGCCGCTTCAGGCCCCGCGGACGCCCGGGGCGCCCGCCGCCACCCAGGGCCAAGCTCCCCCGCCACAAGCGGCTCCGGCCGCGCCGCCCGCCACGCCCGCCGAGCTGCCGCCGACGATCGCCGTTCCCGACATCGCCAGTCGCGCCGAGGAGCTCTCGACGTTTCTGCGCGCCGTGGATGCGGGGCTCGCACCGAGCGCGCAGCTCGAGGCGATCGAGGAGGACATTCCGGACCTTCGCGACCGGGACGCCGAGCAGCTGGCCGACCTCGACCGCACGCTCGAGCAGGGGCCGCAGCTCCACGTGGTGGAGACGCTCCTGCGCAGCTGGACGAGCACCCGGAACAAGATCGCGAGCCAGACAACGCCTTGCTGACGGACCAGGCCAAGCGCCTCGAGGATCTGATCGGTGAGCTTGCCAAGCGCCGCGACCTTTGGCGGCGCACCGAAGACGATGCGCGCGCTTCGGGCGCGCCCGCTCCCGTCCTGGATCGGGTGCAAGAGAGCCTCGCGGCCCTCTCCGCCACGCAAAAGAGCGTCGAGAAGCGACGAGCCGAGATGCTGGCGATGCAGGACAAGGTCACGCGGGAGCTGGCGCTCGTCGATGACGCGGTGAGCCGGCTCACCGCGTATCGCCAGCAGACGGTGGGGAAGATCCTGGTCCGGGACAGCCATCCGGTCTGGGCGATGGATCTGTCGGGCCGCACCCGGGGGCGTCTCGTCGCTCATGTGCGGGATGAGTTTCAATCGGACGCCCGGGATCTGCGGGACTATGCGGTGGAGAACGGGCCGCGCCTCGCGCTGCATCTCATGGTCTTTCTGGTGCTCGCCGCGCTGTTTCGAAGCGGCCGCTCGCGCGCACGCCGGATCGTGGAGCAAGAGGCGACCCTCGAGCAGGCCACCAGGGTCTTCCAGCTGCCTTATTCCAGCGCCTTCCTCTTGGCGGCACTCATGACGGGGTGGATCCAACCCGCACTCCCCGAGATGGGGCGGCAAGCGATCTCGCTCATCGCGCTCGTGCCGGTGCTGCGCGTGGTGCGCGCCTACATGCATCCGGGATTCGTGGCCGGGCTCTACGCCTTCGCGGGCTTTTTCGTGACCGATCGGATCCGATTCTTCTGCTCCCCGTCGCCGGTGCTCGAACAGCTGCTCTTTCTCGGGGAGATGAGCGCCGGCTGCCTCCTCATGGCGTGGGTCTTGCGACCTGCGCGTCTTGGCAAGGTCGAGCTGAGCGAAGCTGCGGTGGTGGCGCTGCGGCGGATCGGCATCGCCGCGCGCATCCTGTTTGCGGCCTTTGCGGTGGCGCTCGTCACCGGTGCGTGCGGGTTCATGCAGCTCGGGCGTCTCCTCGGCGGCGGAGCGCTGTCCGCCGTCTACGGCGCTCTCGGTCTGTACGCCTCTGTGCGGGCCTCCCAGGGACTCGTGGCCTATGGCCTGCGAACACGAGCCCTGCGTCGCCTGCGCATGGTGGAGTTCAGCCGCGAGCTGATCGAGCGCCGCATGAATCGCGTGCTCGTCTTGGCCGCGGTTCTCACCTGGTTCGCGCTCGTGCTCTCGAGACTCGAGCTTGCGGTGCCGACGCTTGCGCTCGTCGAGTCCATCCTGGCGATTCCCATTGCGCCGGGAACCGAGCTCTCGCTGACCTTCGGAAAGGTCCTCGCGTTTGCCGTCACGGTGTACGTCGCGTGGCTGCTCTCCCGCTTTGTGCGCTTTGCGTTGCATGAGGACGTCCTTCCGCGGCTCTCGCTCGCGCGCGGAGTCGACTACGCGGTCACGACCATCCTCACCTATGTGGTCCTGATCGGAGGCTTTCTCGTTGCGCTCGGGGCGTTGGGTCTCGACCTCAACCGCGCGAGTCTACTCGCGGGCGCACTCGGCGTAGGCGTCGGCTTTGGCCTCCAAAACGTCGTAAACAATTTCGTGTCGGGTCTCATCCTGCTGCTCGAGCGACCCATGCAGGTGGGCGACACGGTGCAGATCGGCGACCTCACGGGCGTTGTGACCCGCATCGGGATCCGCTCGAGCACGTTGCGCACGGGCCAGGGCTCGGAGGTGATCGTGCCCAACGGGATCTTCATCTCCGAGCGCGTGACCAACTGGACGCTCTCCGACCAGATGCGCCGGATCGACCTGAGCCTCGGCGTGGGATACGGGGCGGACCCCGAGCGGGTGCTCGCCATCTTGGTGGAGGTCGCGCAGGCCCACCCGAACGTGCTGCCGCTCCCCGCGCCGACGGCGCTACTCCGCGGCTTTGGCCAGAGCACCCTCGACTTCCAGCTGAGCGCGTGGACGAATCAGCCCGAGGGCTGGGTGCAGGTCAGAAGCGAGCTTGGGATCTCGATCCTTCGCAGGCTTCAGGCCGAGGGGATCGAGATCCCCTATCCCCAGCAGGATGTCCACGTGCGCACCCTCCCGAAAGCCTAGGGAGAGTGCGTCAGCCGGCCGCACTTGGTCGGCCCGGGCGCGACACTTTGTCTCGCGTCTAGCGCGAGGGCGGCTCCTTCTCGAGCAATCCCATGAGATCGAAGGTTGAGACGATTCCCAATAGCGCTCCCTCTTCTGCGATGAGCACGCGGTGGATCCGGCTTTGGCGCAGGGTGCGAGCCACCTCCGACACCGGCGTATCGGGCGGCAGCGTGAGAGCCCCTTCGGTCATCACTTCGGAGACCGTGCGCGTGGCCAGCCGATTCTGGAAGTCCTCCGGTCCAGCCGCCCAGTCGGGACCCGAGAACTCCGCGAGGTCCCGGTAGTAGTGGGGCTCCGAGAGCACGGTGTCTTGCTCCTCGGCGGCGCCACGCAAGAGATCGCGGACGGAAAGCACCCCGATCACGCGCCCGTCGTCGTCCACCACGGGCGCACCATTGATCTCCTCCTCGACAAAGAGCCGCTGTGCGTCGAGCAAGGAGGCATCCGCTTCAATCGTCACCACCTGGGTCTGCATCACGTCGCGGGCAAGCACACTCATCGCGTGTCCTCCTGCGCGGGAGCGTTGCAGAAGGCATGCCAAGGGGACCAAGGGGACCCGGAGAGTTCTTAGCGCATGTAGGCGGAAGCCAGGGCGTCGACGTACTCGTTCCAGCGCGAGCCGTCGTGGGCGCGGATCCAGCAAAGGCGGGCCTTGGGGTGCGCACGCGCGAGCGCGTAGAGCCTCTTCACGAGCTCGAGGTTCTTGATTTCACCGGTCTTGCGTCGCCAGCCGCGAGCCTCCCAGCCGGCCGCCCACTCGTTGATGGTCTTCACGCAAAGCTCGCTGTCGGAATGGACGGTGACATCCGCGTCCGGAGGCAGCATGCTGAATGCCTCGATCAGCGCAGTGAGCTCCATTCGGTTGTTGGTGGTCTTGGCTTCGACGCCGCTTTTCTGCGCGCGGATCCGATTGTTCTCCACCCACACGACCCCCCATCCTCCCGGCCCGGGATTCCCCTCGCACGAGCCGTCCGTGAAAAGGCCGCTCATGGGTCCGCCGTGAAAGCGCTCGAGCACCTCCTCGGGCGAGAGCAACGCCGCTCGCGAAATCCTCGCCTTGGTGGCTGCATCCCCGCCGTTACACGCCCACGCGGAAGTGGACCACATCGCCGTCACGGACGACGTATTCCCTTCCCTCGACGCGCATCGCGCCGGCCGCCTTGGCGCCCGCTTCTCCGCCGTGGGCGAGGTAGTCGCCGTAGGAGATGACCTCGGCCCGGATGAAGCCGCGCTCGAAATCGNNGTGCCGCGACGGATCGTCCAGGCCTTCACTTCCTTCGGTCCGGCCGTGAAGAACGTGATGAGGTCGAGCAGCGCATACGCCTCGCGCACGAGCCGATGAAGGCCCGGCTCCTCCACACCGAGGTCGTGCAGGAAGGCCTCCTTCTCCATGGCCTCGAGTTCGGCGAGCTCGGCCTCGATCTTGGCGCAAAGGCGGACCACGCGGGCTCCCTCCTCGCGTGCGCGCGACTCGACCTTCGCAGTGAGGGAGTTGCCCTTGGCAAGGGAGGCCTCGTCCACGTTTGCGACATACAGGATCGGCTTCGCGGTCAAGAGGAAGCAC
>DOUU01000080.1:0-155 GCA_003520425.1 Deltaproteobacteria bacterium | reverse complement strand
GCGAGCCCAAGCTCGGTCTCGATGGTTTCGATGTCTCGGATGGGATCGATCCCGCCCTCCACATGAACGACGCCTGTGTCCTCGAAACAGCGCACGACATGCACGATGGCCTGCGTCTCGCGGATGTGGGAGAGGAACTGGTTGCCGAGGCCTTC
>DOUU01000476.1:7404-30591 GCA_003520425.1 Deltaproteobacteria bacterium | reverse complement strand
ATTCCTCTCCGCCCCTATGCCGATCGGGGCCGGCTTTCTCGCGGATCTAGGCTCCGATGGCTTCGGTGCGGATCCTGTAGATGCGAAGTCCCGCGTGCAGGTGCGTGCCGACTGCGAGATAGGCGAGCACGGGCACCACTTGCCCTGTGACTCCGGCGACGAGAGCAAGGAAGAGCCGCCCGTCTCGTCCCAGAAGGAGCCAACGAAAGAGGCCTTCTCGGTCATCGGTGTACGTGCGCTGGAACTGGGTGCCGTACTTCTCTTTCACCAACATTGAGAGGCTGCTTCCCGCGACGGCTGCGAAGCCCAGCGCCACGGCCACGTGTCCCGCACCGGCCAACCAGGCATAGAGCGTCATTCCGCCGATGACCACCGCGTCGCCCACGCGGTCGAGGAGGGCATCATAGACCCCGCCAAAGGGCGAATCTTGATAGCGCACCCGGGCCAGCTCTCCGTCCACACCGTCGAGCACGGAGGCCAGCTGAGCGAGGCAGCCGCCCGCGGCCGCGTGACCGATGGCAAAGACTGCACCGGCGGCGAGGGAGAGCAGGAACACCGTCACCGACACTTGCCACGGCTTCACGTTCCGTGAAAGGAGATGTTCGGTGATGCGCCGGGAGATCGGACGGTTGAGATGGCGGGCAACCACGCCGTCCGAGAACCCGACGGCGCCCGCGAGAACCTTGCGGCGCCCGATCGTCACGTCCGCCTCGCTCTCCAGCTCCTGCCAGGGCTCGGCGACTCCGAAGGTCTCGACGGGCTCGCGCTCCGCCACGAGCGCGAGCGCGCGTTCGAGCCCGCGCGGGTCGGGGGCAAGTTCCTCGAGCGCCCGCGCAAGCGCCGCCGTTCCGACGGCCAGGCCGGTCAGGACTCCGTCGGGCGAGATCAGGCCACGGCCCGCGTTGCGCAGAGCCCCAGTCGCGCCCGTGGACGGGGCGGCGCAGGCGGCTCCTCGGCTCCAGAGCGCCACCTTCGCGGCACCCGGGTGGGAGTCCACGGCGTCGCGACGCAGATCCACTGCCGCGATACTGCCGCACGTTTGGCTCGCCGACTCCACGAAGCGCACGATCAGGCGCCGGTCATAGTGGCAATCCGTGCGCGCGATCCAGAAGCGCTCCCCGCGCCGCAGCACGGGCAGCGCACCCTCACAGGCGCGAACTCGCACCCCGCGGCAGGGGCCGGTGCGGAGGGCGGCCTGCGCCGCTGCGACCGCGCTTGGGTCTCCAGCGAGGATGAACTCCCGGATCCCCGCCCTCCGGAAGGCGAGCACGGTGCGCTCCACAGGCGTCAACCCGAAGATCGGGATGCGCTCGGCACCCGAGGTTCGCGGGGCAAGCAGCAGACAGTGCTGTTCGAGCCTAGGATGCTCCATCGTCGAGGAAGGCCTCGATCCGCGCTGCCGCCTCGGCGTCGGTCATCTGCACCGGCGGATGCTTCATGGTGTATGCCGAAATCGGAAGCAACGGTCCCGCCAGTCCCCGATCACGCGCCAGCTTCACATAGCGGATCACGTCAATCACGATGCCTGCGGAATTGGGAGAATCCTGGACCGACAGCCGAGTCTCGAGCTCGATTGGCGCTCCCCCAAAGCCGCGACCCTCAATGCGCAAGAAACAAACCTTGTTGTCGTATTGCCACGGTACGTAGTCGCTCGGCCCGATGTGCACGTTGTCTGCCCCAATGTCGTAGGGGATCTGGGAGGTGACGGCTTCGGTCTTGCTGATTTTCTTCGAGACGAGTCGCTCGCGGGCCAGCATGTTCAAGAAATCCGTGTTCCCACCGGTGTTGAGCTGGTAGGTGCGATTGATCTGGACACCGCGGTCGACGAAGAGCCGTACGAGCGTTCGATGCAGGATGGTCGCTCCAAGCTGAGATTTGATGTCATCGCCCGCGCATGGGATCCCAGCGGCTCGGAAGCGCTCGCCCCACTGCGGATCCGAAGCGATGAAAACAGGCATGCAGTTCACGAGTGAGACGCCGGCCTCGAGACACGCTTCGGCGTAGCTCTGGGCGGCCTTTGAGGAGCCCACGGGCAGATAGCAGAGCAAAATTTCGGCGCCGCTCTCGCGCAGAACCCTTGCGACATCGACCGGCGGCTCGTCCGCCACCCGAAAGGAACGCTCGGCGGGGTAATCGGCCATATGGGGGGCTACGCCGTCGTGAACCGGTCCCATCTGCACGTGGACGGAGCGCGGCTCGAGACTCGCACGGATCGCCGTCGTGCAGTTGGGCGCGGCAAGGGCGGCGTCATGCAGAAGGCGGCCCACCTTGCGCCGATCGATGTCGAAGGCCGCCACGACCTCCACGTCGCTCGGCCGGTAGCCGCCCATCTCAAGGTGCATGAGGCCCCACGCCTGTTGAGTTTCCGCCGGAACGGAGCGGTAGTGATCGATGCCCTGGAGGAATGAGCTGGCGCAGTTGCCCACGCCCACGATCGCGACGCGAATGGGTCCCGGGCTCATGCTTGCGAGCCTACCCGCGGCCGCACGGCAAGGTCAAGGGCGGCTCCGACGCGGAAGAGCCGGTCGAGCGGTGCGCGGCGCAGCACCTCGACGAGGGGAAGACCATGATGCTCGGCCAGATGGAGCAGGCCTGCGCTGGCGACGCTCGCCGCCTTTTCGATTGCTGCGGGGGTCGATTCGGCGTCGCCAAGGGGCATGCGGTCGGCGACTGCCACCTTGTTGGCCAAGGCGACAAAGGCATAGAGGAAGGCGCGGCGCTCCTCGGCGGAGAGCTCCGCTGCCGCCCGGAACACGGCGTGGTCCGCATCGGTTGCCGCCGGAAGCTCGGGGAGCCACACGGGAAGGCGAAACGGGGCGACATCGAGTGCGGAGGTCTCGGCGGCGAGCCGTGTGCGCTCGTCCTCGCGCAGCAGGCCGTAGATCGCCATCGCCTCTTCCCAGGTGGGGAAGCCGAGGTCCTGCAGGCGGTTCGTGCGCCAGCGGAGGGCGGACTCCTCGCAGTTGCTCTCAATCTCCCAGATCACTCCCTGCATGAGACGAAAGTAGTGCCAGTAATCCCGTTCGAAGAGCGTCTGGAGCATGTAGAGAATGGTCTCGAGGTCCTCGGTTCCGCGCTTTGCGATGAGGTAGAACTGCCCCTCGAGCGTCTGCGCTCCGGCCGGCGGCTGCCAGTCGTCTTCGTCCGGCTTCAAAATGACCTCGGCGCGGTCTTTGAGCAGGAGGACGAGCAGTTCCGCGTCGAGCGCCTCGACCGCCTTCATCACCGTCTCCCCGCCGGCCTCGACGCAGGCGTCGAGCCAGGCGGCCAGCGTCTCGCGATCGGGTTCGTGGGTGCGCCAGGCGTCCAGGTCGATGCAGGCCTTGAGCTGCCCTGCGGTCGCATGTTCGAGAAGCGGACCCGCTTCCGCCAATCCGATGGCCTTCGCCGTGAAGCAGAGCTCGGCCTCGGGCAGGGCAGGGATCACCGCCTCAGGTGCGGGCAAGAGATCCAGAACCTCGGCGCGCCGAGAGACGGGGATCTCGCACACGAGCGCCACTTGGGCTTCGAGGTCGAGCCGCGCAACAGCCTCGCGTGCCGCGGTGCGATCGTGGCGCGCGAGGGCGAGGATGCGGTCTGCGTCGCTTTGATCCAAGTCTTGCTCGGCCATTGGCGCAAGACTAGCGCGGGTCCCGGGCTCAGCCGCGGGTGATACCATGCCCGCCGCTCGGCTTGACGGTTCGGAGGGGGTGATGCTCTGGCGACTTTGGTGCTTCGTTGCGGGGCTTCCCCTCGGTGCGCTCGCGCTCGTGGCCGCCCGCCAGATCGCCGCACGTGGCGAGGCGCCGGCGGTCGGCGAGCTTGAGCTCGGTGCCGTGCTCGGTGGCCTCGCCCTCCTTTTCGTCGCTTCGCTGGTCGCACGTTATCGCGACGATGATCACGACCGCGGACTACATCTCTCGGTGTCTGCGAGCACCGCTTTTGCCGCGGCTCCGGCGCTGCTCTGCGCGCTGGCAGGACTTCCGCCGCCCCCCGTCGTTTCGCTTTGCGTGGTGCTGTCGGTCCTCGGGATCTCCCTTTTGCGCGGGGCGTGGCAGCGCGGTCCGGCGGGGGGCTTCTGGCGCAGAGCGGCCGTGGCCGTGGCGTGGGCCGCGATTGCGGGCATTGCGCTCGTGAGTTTCGAGACGGTGAATGCGGGCTTTGGAGTTGGCGTGCCCGAGCCGGCGCCGGCGGTACGCACGGCCATTTTCGATTTTGACGCGCGCGTCCCTACACTTGCGCTCCCGCGCTGCAATCCGAGGCCCGCCGCGATCGACGTCGTTGCCGACCGGGGTGCTCACCCGAGGTTTTCGCCGGACGGTTCCTCCGTTTGGTTCGACGCCTCGACCAAGACGGGAACCCGCCAGATCCATCGGCTCGTGTTGGCCCAGGGCAGCGTGCAGTGCTGGACTTGCGGCGAGGAGGGAAACAACATGCGACCGGCGCCCTCGGGAAACGGCGCCGGCGTGGTCTTTGACACCGATCGCTGGGAAACGTGGGCCGCACCGTTCAACACAGAGCTGCAGCTGATCGGGGCCGGGAGCGAAGAGGCGGGGAGCGGCTCCCGCCGCCTCACCGTCTCCCCCGGGGCCGACGACCACGCCGTGTTTGGGCCGGGCTCCAGCGTTCTCGCGTGGTCGCGGGGAGGGAGCGGCCACTACGCGGTGGTGTCCGGCGCGATCCGGTCGGGCCATGGCGGGCTGATCCTTGGGGGCATCCGGGTGCTGTACGACGGGGGATCGAGCTGGACAGCGCCCCTCGCATGGTCCCCGGACGCACGCTCGCTCGTCGTGGTGCATGGCAACCCGCTGCGCCCCCTCGGCGCGTATGTCGTCGACCCCGCGACCGGATCAGAGTCGTCGTCGGGCGATGAGGTCTCGGGTCTCGCGAGCGCATCGTTCACCGCCGACGGTGGATGGCTCGCGGTGGCGACGACGGAGCGCGCCACCGTCGCAGGCCTGGTCTCCGGTCGTCTTGGGTTTCTCCTGGCTCCGCTGGCGACGAGGGGAAATGCGTCGGTGCGTTTTCGGGGGACGGGGGTACGGGCAGGCGAACCAAAGGGGGAGGGCACCTCCCTTGAGCTCGGGGAGGTGGCGGGGTGGGGCGAGCCGACCGGCGTGGCGCTCGCTCCCGATGGCCGAAGCTTCGTGTTGGGCCAGCGCCGCACCACAGACCGTGGCGTGGAGGAGAGACTCGTCCGGGTGACCCTCGAGTGCTCGTCGTCGGATGGCGTGTGAGAGACAAGCACTTCCTTGCTGTCACAGCCTTGTTCCTGCGGGTGCGGACGCGCGCGGGCGAGGATCCGCTTCGCGCCGGCCTGCCCTCGTCGACTCAGCCGGCGGCCCACACGATGGGGCATCCGGCTCCTCGCTATCTTAGGTCCGTGTGATCCCGCTCGACCGCATTCGCAAGATGCTCTCGTCCCACCGGCCGAGGCTGATCGACGCACACGGCAAGCGTCAAGCTGCAGTCGCGGTCGTGCTGCGTGAGGCCTCGCTCGGCCCCGAACTCCTCTTCATCGAACGTGCCGAGCGCGCGGGGGATCCGTGGTCCGGGCACATGGCCTTTCCCGGCGGTCGGGTCGAGCGGTTGGACCCCAATCCACGCTTCGCTGCCGAGCGAGAGACGCTGGAAGAGGTCGGCATCAAACTCGGGGAGGCTGAGATCCTGGGCCGCCTGGACGATCTCGAAGGACGTCACGCCGGGCGCCCCGCCGAACTTGTGATCTCGGGCTTCGTGTATTTCGCTCCGAACCCGGCGCCGATTGCTCCGAGCCGAGAGGTGCGCGAAGCGCTCTGGGTCCCGGTGTCGACGCTGCTCGATCCCGAGCGCTACGTGGACTACGCCTATCCGCCGGCCCAGGGCGCAACCTTCCCGGGAATCCTCGTCGGAGATCCGGAACGGCACGTGGTCTGGGGTCTCACCTATCGCTTCCTCGAATGCTTCTTCGGGATCGTCGGGCACCCCCTCCCGCCCCGGCCGTGGCCAAAGCGCTAGCCGCTTTTCGAAGCAGGTCTCCTTGGAATGGACCCCGCCTTGCGGGGCGACGCCCGACTGCGCGGATCGGAGGGTGGATGCGCGGGGGAGCTTCTGATGGACCATCGGCTCTTCGCTCCCTCGCTGAGCTTGAAAACAAACACCCGCAAATCGGATCTGCGGCTGTTGACACTACCAGATGTAATCTCGGGCGCTCTCCCGCCGGGAGTGGCCGTCCAGAACGTGCAGGACGCGCAACTTGCGGCGTGTCGCGGGTGCAAACTGCCCGATGGGCAGGTACACGAGTTGTCGATCGAGGCGAGAAGCCCATTCGCGCATCTGCATGCTCGGGGGACGGGGGGCGACCACGACGACGACGCGTTCCATGCTGTAGTCGATGGCCGCGAGGACGAGCCGCTCGGGCTTGGTGCGAGCGAGCTCGTAGCGCGCGTCGGTCCAGACATCGGCCATGCGCCGCGGAGGCCAGGAGAGAACGAACCCGCCGTACTCCGCGCGACAGATGCCTGGGCCCACGACCTTCTCCCGTGGGTCGGTCGCATAGAAGGCCATGTCGGACTCTCCCTCGTGCTCGCCCAGCCAGGTGAGCATGAATGGGTAGCGCTGGGAGTCCGGCGCATCGTCGAAGATCACGACCACGCTGCCGACGTCGCCCGGCGCGCGTCCCGTCCGTCGCACGAAGAGTTCACCCTCACTCCAGTGCCGGATGGTCTCACGCACGTCGATTCCGTCCTCCAGGGACGCGACGAAGGGGTGGGTGACCGCCCGTTCTTCGCGCAGGATCGACTTGCCACGATCCTTCATCCGGCGACCGAAAGCTTCGATCACGATGTCCTCTGGCGGATAGGAGCAGATGCCCTCGCCGGTAAAGCCGGAGAGGAACTCGCCCGGGAACCGCTCTCCCCGCCGGCGTTTTACGGGAAAGGGCCGAGCGCGGCGTCCGGGCCGCGGAATGCGGGGACGCAGTCGGAGGCGCCGTGTGCCGAGCAACAACTCTTCGCCGGAGATGCGCGCCGTGGGAAGGTCTGCCACTTCGGATTGAAGGGGATAGGCGGTACCGAGTCGCCAGAGCTCGTAGGCGAAGTTCTCGTCCACGCAGCCTCGGCCTGCGACGACAAGGTCGAACAAGTCGGGAACGAGCGCCCTCGATGCCGCCGCGAGGCGGCGGGCGAAGCGCGCGAAGCAGCGGCGCTGCCACGATCGAACGGGCTCCCCTGTCAAAAGCTCGCTGCGCGCCGCTGCCTCTTCGAAGAGCGAAGCAGAGACACGCATGCGGTCGAGGAACCCCGGGCCCAGCGGCTGCCCCGCGCTGGATTCCTGCGTGATCCGTGCGAGCGCTGCGGCGACGGCGCCGTCTTCGCGCTCGCCGCTGCCATCGATTACGCGGAAGGGTCCGACGCGCCGGCCGGGCGCGGCGGGGGCGCGCGGGGGCGGTGCAACGTCTTGTCTTTCGTGTGCTCCCCGTCGGCGCTCCTCATACACCGCCGCGATGAGCGGCATCTCTCCCATCACCTCGGGCAGGCAGTCGGGATGGAGGTGGAAGACCGAGACCTCGCCTCGCCGCGTCCGTGCGAGGCTCTCGGCTGTGTCGCCGGGCCCGAGAGCTTCGGCCACCCCGTTCACGTGGGCGAGTCCACAGACGAGAAGGACGGGTCCGCCGACATCGCGCGCGAGGCGCGTGGCGCGCGCCGCCATGCCGCGCTCGCGCAGGACATCGCTGGGAGCGCGCTCCCGGGAGAGCGCGCAATAGGACGCCGCATAGCGGGTGTAGCCCATACGCAGAATCGAGTAGGGATCCGGAAGCGGGTCGCGGTAGGCGGGGTAGGCNNGCCTCCGCGAGCGGGTCCGT
This sequence comes from Deltaproteobacteria bacterium, assembly GCA_003520425.1. Lineage (GTDB taxonomy): Bacteria > Myxococcota_A > UBA9160 > UBA9160 > UBA9160 > UBA9160. The sequence goes on along the minus strand of DOUU01000476.1, from coordinate 22,769 downwards.
GGGCTCGATGGGGAGATAGACGGTTTGCCCCGAAGCCAGCGCGTAGACCACGACCGACAGCCGGGGGAGCCGTCGGATCGCGCGCTGCACCGCGGCTTCGATCGTGGACGGGAGCTCCACGGCGATCGCAGCCGGCTCGAGCCGAGCGATCTCCGCTCGCACCAGGTCCGCGAACTCCACCCGATAGTGCGCCACGCCGAGCACACTCACGGCATGCCTGGCTGCGCCCATCGTCAGTCCTCGAGGAAGCGGAGCGCCTCTTCGCCGACGACTTGCTGCACGGCCCGCGTGACCGCCTCCCGCCGGCCCACGGCGGCATGCTTGCTGGCGAGGAGCTTCTGGGCGTAGCGCACGACGTTGATCCCGTCGCGCACGCTGGTCCGCTCCTCGGCCGCGTGGGCGCGTTGGAGAAAGTCGGCCACGTAGGCGAGGAGATCCTCGTCGGCGAGGGGCAGGTTCTCGCGGAGAATGCGCCGCTCCTCGTCCCGCTCTGGGAACTCGAGCCAGATCTTCGGTTGCAGCCGCGAGTCGATGTACTCGGGGATCTCGAAGGTGCTCGCATCGTCATTCATGGTGGCGACGAGACGGAAGTCGGGGTGGGCGGAGATCTTGACGCCAGCCACCGCAGACTCGATCGAACGCCGATCGTCAAGCAGGGGGGCCAGGCTTGCCCACGCCTTCTCACTCATGCGGTTTCCTTCGTCGAGGACGCAAGCGCCTCCTACGAGCATCGCGGTGACAAGCGGTGACGCGACGTAGCGCAGCCGGCGACCGGAATCGACAACGGGCAGGACGAGGAGGTCTTCGGGCCGAGTGTCCATCGTGGCTTGAAGAATGAAAACCTCGCGCCCGAGGGAACGGGCGGCGGCCACCGCGAGCGTCGTCTTCCCGACGCCGGGCGGTCCAAGAAGACGCGGAGAGAGCGGAAGATCGCCTGGACCCAGCACCATCCACGCGGCGAGAAGCTCGCGCAGCGGCTCTTCCTGACCGACCCAGCGCCCGGGAATCTGATCAGGATGGGTGAGGTGCAACGTCACTCCGTCCTGGACGACGGTGCGCGTCATGCAGACTCGAGAGAAACGTCGATGACGAGCCGGTCGGCGGCCTTCTCGAGGGCGGCGCGCAGCGCCGAGAGATCGACCGATTCGGGGATCTCGATGGCCATGGTCATCTCGTAGTGTGGCGAGCCGCCGGGTCCCGGTCGGCTGCGGGTCGAGAGATCGGTGATGTTNNGCCGCGCTTAGCCGGTAGAGATGGTGGCCAGGAGCGGGCACCGACGGCCGGGGACCCCCTTCGAGGTGCCGCAGCAAGATGGTGAGGCCGTGCTCGCGTTCCAAGCGCTTCGCCCCCACGGCGAGCGCGTCACCGGCTCCCTCGGCCGCCGCCGAGGCCAGGAGAATCACCGCAAAATCTGTCCCGAGGATCGTCATCCGCGAGTCCTCGAGATTGGCATCGCAGTCGTAGACCAGCTGCGCGAGCTCGGCGACGAGGCCCGGCCGGTCGCGACCGATGGCCGAGAGAATGAAAAAACGCCGCATTCCACCAATCTAGCTGCGAGTGCGGTCGTCCGCCGCTGCGATGACGAGGGCGGCGAGCTCCGGGACCAAGAGGGGGCGGGCTCCGCAGCCCAGTCGGTAAAGGGTGGCTGGAATCTCGCCGGAGACCGCTCGCTCTCAGGATTCCTGCGACTTGGGCGCTCCGCGCTCGAAGCCCGCGCATGCCCGCACGGGAAGCGCGGGGTAGCGCGAGAAGCGCGAATCCGAATCGGACCGAGCGCAGCGCCAGAACACGCTTCCTCGGGCGCTGCGCTGGATCCGGGCGAAGACGCAGCGCGAGCACAGACCGATCTGCGGCTCTTGCGGCCGAGAGGGCTCACTCATGGAGCGGGGTCTAGCTCGATGGAGCGNNCTTGGCCCAGGCGCCAGCGGGCGCGCGTCGAGGTACACCTGCCGCGGTGTAAGCGCCGCGTGAAAGACGGCCCGCACGCGGCGATCGGGCAGCGCAAAGCTTCCCTCCCGGGGTCCGAGCTCAAGCCGCAGGCGCCCTCCGGCGCGGTCCCGCACCCGCAGCGCGGTGCGCGCAAAGGCGCCCGAGCGGTATTCGGTGCTCTCTCCGTCGTCCTCCACCACCTCCGTCTCGCTGTCGGCGCCGGGGAACACCTCGAGAATGAGCGGCTCGCTCGGCGTCTCTCCCACATGACGCGTCGGGCTGCGTGTCGGGAGCACGGCACCGCCGCGAACGAAGAGCGGAATGCGCTCGAGGGGAGCCAGAACGCGCAGGCGCCGGGGTCCGCAGTAGCGGGCGTCGTCATCGAGAGAGATCCAGACCCCCGGTGGCAGGTACACATCCCGCGCTCGCGCGCCCTTCTCAAGGATCGGCGCAGCCAGGAGGGCGGGCCCGACCATGACCTCGTCGTCGACGCCCACGCACTGCTCGTCTTCCGGGAACTCGTAGAAGAGCGGCCGCCACACCGGAGCGCCGATCCGCTCGGACTCGCGGAACAGGCCGTACAGGTAGGGCAGCAGGCGCATGCGCAGCTCGAGGGCGCGCCGTGCGATCCCTTCCACGCGCCGGCCAAAGCGCCACGGTTCCTGGCGGCGCACCCAGAGCATGGAGTGAGTGCGCGCGAACGGGTAGAGAGCCCCGATCTGGATCCAGCGCGCGTAGAGTTCGGGCGTGCAGTTCCAAGCAAAGCCACCGATGTCTGCGCCACAGAATGCGACGCCGGAGAGCGAGAGGTTCAGCAGCATCGGGAGGGAGAGCCGCAGCTGGGACCAGCGACTTGCATTGTCACCGGTCCAGATGGCGGCAAAGCGCTGGATGCCCGCGTATCCCGAGCGGGAGAGCACGAAGGCCCGCCGCTCCGGCGCCGCAGCCTCGAGCCAGGTGCGCGTCGCTCGGCACTCCTGCTGCCCGTAGATATTGCGCACATGCTCATGGGGCACGCTGCGCGTGGGATCGACCGGGTCCGCCTGGCGCAGGCGCGTGGTGTCCTGGGAGCGATAGGGGAGCATGAGCCGCCCGAGCCGGACATCCTTGGCCCAGCCTGCCGGCTCATTCATGTCGTTCCAGATCCCGGCCACCCCGGCCGCGAGCAGGGGCTCGTGCTGCTCGCCCCACCACTGCCGCACCTCGGGCCGGTTGAAGTCGGGAAGCGCGGAGTCCTTCGGCCAGACGCGGAGCGTGTAGAGCGAGCGGTCATCGCGTCTGCAGAATACGTCCTTGCCTCGACCCTCGCGGAACACCGCGTAGCTGGTATCGACCTTGACTCCAGGATCGATGATGGTGACGACGCGAAAGCCTTCCGAGGCGAGCTCGCGCAGCAGGCGCTTCGGCTGTGGGAAGCGGCGCGCATCCCAGGTGAACACCCGGTAGCCGTCCATGTAGTCAATATCCAGATGGATGGCGTCGGTCGGAATTCCGCGCCGCCGGTACGCCCGCGCCAAGGCACGCACCTCGTGTTCCGTCCGGTAGGACCAGCGCGACTGGTGATGCCCGAGGGCCCAAAGCGGCGGGAGCGGCGTCCGGCCCACCCGGCCGGTGAAGCGGCGCAGCACGTCCGCGGGAGAGGGGCCGGGAAAAACTGTGACGTCGATGCCACCCGCCAGTGTCTCCATCACCACGTGGTCGGGGTCGGTTTTTGCGACGTCGAACCGCGAGGGTGCGGTCGCGTGAAGCAAAACGCCCCTGGCTCGGGGCGCCTGGGCCTCGTGTCGAAAACCGAGAAAAAAGGGGATGGAGACGTAGAGGGGGTCGCTGTCGAGCTGGATGTTTGCGTCCCGACAGCGCATCCGCAGCTCCGCCCCCCGCTTGTCGAGACGGCCCGCTTTCTCGCCGAATCCAAAGAAATGCTCCCCGGGGCTCGTATCGAGCGAGATCCTCCCGCCTCCGGCGGGCTCAAACGCAAGTCCCGAAAGGGTCGCCAGCGCTTCGCCGTCTCGGTCGCGTACGTGCACGACAAAGGGATCGGGCTCGATCACGACCGTGGCGGCCCCCTCGGGTCCGTCGAAAGCAAGCAGGATCCGTCCGTCATCTTCCGCAAAGGGCTCGGCAGGCGAGGGACGCCACGGCAAGAAACCCACGGCTTCGGCGTTGTCAGGCGAAAGCTCGCAAGGGGCCGCCCGCAAGCGCACAGAGCCGTCGCGGGCGATGGCGAGGGAGGCCACCACGCCTTCCAGCTCGAGAACCACCGCCCCGGGCTCGCCGGCGCGATGGCCCCGAACGCCAGCCGCGGGTTGGAAGCGAGGCTCGGGCATCGCGCGCAGTCTACAATCCACGGCGATGAGCGCAGGGGTCCGGAGCGGGATGCGACCTACGTTGCGACGACTGGGGCGGGTGCTTGAGCTCGCGGAAGCCGTGCTTTCGCGCATCGCCGGCGGAGCCACCGATCCGCGGATGTTCGCCCGCTACCATGCGTTTCGCTGGGAGTCACCCCGCGACGGCGCGCCGGGTCGTCTGCTTCCCATCCCCAAGCCCCACACCTTTGATCTCGACGAGCTTGTCGGGGTCGAGCACAGCGTGGCGCGCCTCCTCGGCAACACCGAGCAGTTTGTTCGGGGGCTTCCTTCGAATCACGTCCTGCTCTTTGGAGAGCGCGGCACCGGCAAATCGTCCGCCGTGAAGGGTCTTCTGCCTCGCTTTGCCCCGCGCGGCTTACGGCTCGTCGAAGTGCACAAGGACGATCTCCTGCATCTGCCGGAAGTGCTCGATGCGCTGCGCGGGGCAGAGGCGTTCCGATTCCTTCTCTTCTGCGACGACCTTTCGTTCGACGCGGGAGAGTCAGCGTACCGGGAGCTCAAGGCCGCACTCGAAGGCAGTCTCGAGGCGCCGCCGGCCAACGTCCGGATCATCGCCACGAGCAACCGGCGGCATCTCTTGCCGGAGCGGGCGGCGGACAACTGGGCGGCGCGCCTCGACGACGCAGGCGAGCTCCACATGGGCGAGGCGGTGGACGAGAAGCTCGCGCTTTCCGATCGCTTCGGCCTTGTGCTCGGCTTCTACGGATTCAATCAGGCCACCTATCTCGAAATCGTCGAACGCTACGCCGCAAAGGCTGGAGTGGACGCGCCCCCGGAGCGGCTTCGCAGCGAAGCGCTGCGCTTCGCCCTCGAGCGCTCAAGCCGCTCCGGGCGCACGGCCCGGCAGTTCGTCGACGATTTCGCCGGGCGCGCCGTCCTGGAACGGGAGAAGTCCGCTCCGCGTTAGGGTGGCTCGCGCCTGTCCGCGGCCCGCGCGCAAGGGGCCGATTCCGGGGCCTCGTCTCGAGGTTCCGGGACTCCCCACCTCATCCACACACTTCCGTGATCACCCGAAGCGCGTTTTCTCCGAGCACCTTGCGGACGATCTCATGCGGCTGGCCGCGTGCGAGCAGGCCCTGGGTGATCCGAGGGTAGACCGTCACGTCCTCCATCCCGCGTACCGGGACGATCATGCCATCGAAGTCGCTGCCGAGCGCAATCGCGTCCGCACCCCCCACCCGGATCCCGTGTTCTACGTGGTCGAGGAAACCGGAGAGGTCGCCTTTCACGAAGGTGTTTCCAAACGCGATCCCCACCACGCCGCCGCCATCTGCGATGCGGCGGATCTGTGCGTCGTCGAGGTTGCGGGAATGCTCGACCAGCGCGCGACAGGCGGTGTGGCTCACCACGAAGGAACGCTTCATCACCCGTAGCGCGTCGTCGATGCCGCGCGCGTTTACGTGCGCGAGGTCCACCACCATGCCGAGCCGCTCCATCTCCGCAATGAGCTCGATGCCGAAGGGCGTGAGCCCCACGTCGTCAAAGGCCGGGACGGTCATCGGGTACGCGGCCTCCGTCGCCTGAAAATGCACGAGGCCCAGCATGCGAAGGCCGCGTTCGTAGGCTGTGCGCACATCCTCGAGGCGTCCCTCGATTCCCTGCGCACCTTCGAGGGCCGCAAGCCCCGCGAAGCGTCCGGCGGCCACCGCTTGGCGCAGCTCGCTTCCGCTCTTGCAAAAAGAAATACGGCTGGGATTCGCCGCCGCAGCCCGGCTCAGCAGATCGATCGTCTCGAGCGTCTGCGGCAAGCCGCTGCCGCGTTCGCCCTGCTCCCACCAGGCGAGGAACCGAAGGGGAAGCATGAGCTCGGGTCTGACCTCCCGGGGATTGATGACGAGCCCGAAGACGCAGGACTTAAGTCCCCCCAAGGCGGCGCGTTCCAGGTCAAAATGCCAGGCGAAAGGGGAGTAGGGCAGGCGGTTGCGGTGTGGCCGCGCCAAGTCGTAGCCCAACAGACGCACCCACAAGAGTGTGTCGATGTGGAGGTCCAGCACGAGGCATTCGCGGTGAAATGCCAGCGCGTCGGCATCCACGGCGGACGGGCGGGCCGCCCCTTCCAGCGCTCCGCGCCGAGGGGTCGCCGGGCGCGCGGCTTCGCCGGCGCTCGCTTGCGGCACGCGGCGCGGGATCATCGAGAGCATGCTAACTAACGAGGTACGGGGCCGGCAGAGGGCACCTGGGGTCGGAGGGGATGGCACAGCCAGGATTCGCGCTTGACGCGCTCGGCCTCGTCGCGGTGCTCGCGCTCGTCCTCGCCAATGCCTACTTCGTCGCCACGGAGTTCGCTCTGGTGGCGGTGCGTCGCAGCCAGATCCGGCTGTGGGTGGCCGAGGGCCGACGCGGCGCGGGCTCCGTCGCGGCCGCGATTGAGCGGCTCGGCGACGCGATCGCCGCATCCCAGCTCGGAATTACCGCAGCCAGCATCGGACTCGGCTGGATCGGGCAGCCGGCGCTCGCGCGTCTGCTCGCGGCTCCTCTTGCCGCGGCCGGGATCGAGAGCGTCGTCGCCGTTCACAGCGTGGCGGCGGCGCTGGCGTTTGCGGCCATCACGTTCCTGCATGTCGTCCTCGGGGAGCTCGCGCCCAAGGCCCTCGCGCTGGACCGCCCTGGCGAGGTGGCCCTGCTCTTCGCACGGCCGCTGCTCGTGTTCGGGCGCGTCTTCCGACTTGTGCTGGTGGTGTTGAGGGGGACGGGCAACGGGCTCGCGAGCCTCTTCGGCGTTCGGCCGCCGGGCGGAGCGGAGCGGGTCCATTCTGCGGACGAGCTCTCCTTGCTGGTGTCGGAGGCGCGCGAAGCTGGGGAGCTTCGCGCCGAACAGGGCCACATTCTGGGCCGCGTCTTCCGCATCGCGCGCACCCATGTGCGCGACGTGATGGTTCCGCGGGAGCGCGTATTCGCAATCGACCTCAAGACCGATCCGGAGGGCCTGCTCGATCGGTTGCGCGAGGAAGGCTACACCCGGCTTCCTGTGTATCAGGACAAGCTCGACCAGATCGTCGGCATCCTCCATACCAAGGACCTCTTCCATCTCTATGCGAAGACGCGCCTCGTGGTTCTCGCCGATGCGGTCCGGCCGGCCATCGAGATGCGTCCCGATACGCTGATCGGCGAAGCGCTCCGACAGTTCCGGCGTGGCCGCCGACACATGGCGGTGGTGCGTGATCCAGGAGGTCCAGTTCTCGGCCTCGTCACCCTCGAAGACGTGCTGGAAGAGATCGTCGGCGAAATCGAGGACGAGCATGACGAGCCGACGCCTGCGGGGAGCGAGTAGTCCTTTCAGCGGCTCGGGAGTGCAGGAAGCCGGATGGATGCGAGGATGCGCCGGAAGACCCCAGGCGCGAGCGTGCGGATCAGATAGCCGCCCACCGCCACGCGCGGGATCGTGACCTCGTGCCGTCCGAGCTCAAGCCCGCGCAGCGTCGCGCGGGCGACGTCGTCCGGATGGAGTGCGCTGCGGCGCACCCTCTCCGGGAGCCGGGCGAGCTCCGCATCCGTGAAGAGTGCCGTGCGCACGAGCCCAGGATAGAGCGCGAGCACGTGGATCCCGCGCGGAGCGAGCTCCACGGTGAGCGCCTCGGAGAGCCCCGTCACCGCAAACTTCGACGCCGAGTAGATCGCCTCATCGGGCTGCCCGAGACGGCCCGCCACCGACGAGACGTTCACGACCCAGCCCTCCCCCCGCGCCAAGAGGTGGGGCAGCGCAAAGTGGAGGGTATGGACGAGACCCTGGACGTTCGTTCGTAGGATGGCGTCCATCGCCTCGATCGAGGTATCGGGAAAGAGCCCATGGGCGCCGATCCCCGCCGAGCAGACGACGATGTCGAGTCGACCATGCCGTGCCGTCGCGGCGTCGATCGCAGAGGCCAGGCCCGCGGCATCTCCCACGTCACAAGGGTGGGTCGAGACCACTCCCCCCACGCCAGCGATCCGGTCTGCCGCGGCTTGAAGGCGCGTGCTGCCGCGCGAGAGCAGCGCCACGGCCGCGCCTCGCGCCGCGAGCCCGCGGGCGATGGCCTCTCCAATTCCACTGGAACCGCCGGTCACGAGAGCGACGCGGCCTTGGTAGCGCACAAGGCGGGGCATGGATCCGAGCCTAGCGCGCGCACTTGGCCAGTCGCGGAGCCGCCGGTCTCCTAGTCGAGCCAGGCGCGCAGGTGTGGCCCGAGCACACGGGGTGCGCGTCGCAGATCGGCCGCACGGCGCGAGCCGGTGAGCACCGCCACCGCCCGCAGGCCTTCGGTGATCTCGGAGGCCATCTCGAGCGCTCGGCTGGGGCCACCCTGCGCGAGGGCGCGCAAGAAGGGAAGAGCCAGCGAAACCGCGTCGGCCCCGAGGGCGAGCGCGCGAGCTGCGTCGAGGCCCCCGCGGATCCCACCCGATGCGATCGTGCCCAGCCCCGCGCGCTTTGCGTACCCCACGCACGCCGCTGTGGGGATCCCCCACTCGCGCAACTCCCGGCCGAGGGCGCGCTGGCGCTGGGGCCCGCGCAGCGCCTCCACACCCGTCCATGTGGTCCCGCCGGCACCGGACACGTCCACCCAGCGCACACCGATGGCGGCCAGGCGCTCGAGCGTTCTCGGGCCGAGTCCGCAGCCCGTCTCCTTCACGACGAGCGGCATGGGAAGCGTTTCGACGAGCTCTTGGATTGCCAGAAGGCAGCCTCGGAAATCCCGGTCCCCCTCGGCCTGCACGAGCTCTTGCGCGGCATTGAGGTGCACGCACAGGGCGTTGGCACCGATCGCCCGCACGAGCTCCGCCGCGCGGGCCGCTCCGACATCCCGCGCTTGAACGGCGCCAAGGTTGGCGAGCAGCAGGATGTCGGGAGCGACATCGCGCACGCGGTAGCTCTCGGCGGCATCGGGGCTCAAGAGCATGGGTCGCTGCGACCCGACACCCATGCCGAGACCGCACTTCTGTGCCACCGCGGCGAGGGCGCGGTTCACGTTCGCGGCCTCGGGGGTTCCTCCCGTCATTCCAGAGATCAGGATCGGGGCTTCGAGCCGCCGGCCGAAGAGCTCGCAGGAAAGGTCGACTTCGTCCACCGAAAGCTCGGGCAAAGAGTCGTGAAGCAGGTGGACTTCATCGAGAAGCGTCCCGTTCCGATGCTCCACGTCTTCGCTGGTGCACAGCCGCAGATGCGAGTCCTTGCGCTCGGAGATGTCGCTCATGCCGCCGCCTGGTCCATCGCTAACGCGAGGGCCGCCGCCCGATGGCCCGAGAGCGCGGCACTCTCCAGCGTGGCGGGCAGGCCCGTGGCCGTCCAGTCTCCTGCGAGGAGGAGGTCGCGCACAGGACCTTCGGGTCCGGGTCGCAGGGGCTGGATCTCGGGCGCTGGCGCCAAGGTCGCCGCCACCTCCTTCAGAACGAGGGCATGGCGCAGCTTGGCGTGCGCAGCGCCTTCGAGCGCCTGTGCCGCTTCGCGCAGCGCGATCGCGGCGATCTCCCGGGTGGGGCGTTCGAGCCAGGCCGAGGCTCCGCTGCGCACGCACGCGATGCGAGCACCCTCGGCGGAAGCGGCGTTCGTGCGCTGGTGGATGCGATCCACCCGGAACAGCCACTGTGTCTGGCCGTCGAGGAGACCAAGAAAGTCGGGTCCGCCGACAGGGCGGTCGAGCCACAGGGTGACCGAGACGATCGGCGTCGCACGTTCAAGCGCTGCAGGAACGAGCGCACGAAGCTCGGGCGGAGCGATTCGGCGTACGGCAGGAGGCGGTACCGCCAAGATCACGTGGGAAGCCAAGACAAGCTCCCCGCCGGAGCGCACGCCGATCGCCCGTTGCCCCTGCACCACGACTTCGTCCACGGGCGCCCGACAACGCACGGTGCCCCCGCGTGCTTCGATGAACTTTCGCGCCGGCTCCGCGTAAAGCTCGGACAGGGGCAGCGCGGGGAGCAGAAAGCGACTCCCAGAGCGTGGGCCCAGGAGCGCGCGGCCCACCACGGCGGCAAGCAGCCCCGCGCTGGCCTCGGCGGGGTCCGCGTTCAGCGTGGCCCAAGTGAGGGGATCCCACAGAGCTCGCCGCGCTTGCGGGCTTTGGCGGAGCGCGAGAAGGGCCTGCGCGACCGTGAAGGCCCCGTCCTCGCCCCGGCTGCGCCCAAATCGCGCGACGAGCGCGCGACCTGCACGCAGCGCGGAAAGGCGCTCGCGGAAGGAGAGATGACCGAATCGCAGCACACCCGCGGCGAAGTGCAGCGGGGAGGGCAGGGCGGGACACGCAAGCCGCTGCATACCGCGCTCCGCATCCCAAAGGGGCACGTCAAGCTCGCTCTCCCAGAGCTCGCCGCGGCGGCCGATCCGTGCGAGCAGCGCGAGGAACTCGTGGTAGCAGCCCATGAGCGCATGCTGGCCGTTGTCGACGCTGTCTCCCGTAGAGCGCTCGGCGAAGGATCGAGCGCGGCCGCCGAGGGCAGGGGCGGCCTCCAGCACGGTGACGGCACAGCCCCGCTCCGCAAGCGCACTGGCCGCCGCCAGTCCTGCCACCCCGCCACCGACCACCACGACGCTCATGCGTGTCTGCGCAGGTCGAGCCAGGCGCTTGCCGCAATTGCAAGTCGCCGGCGTTTGGAGAGCCGGAGCGGCTCTCCCATGCACGGGTAGCCGCGGCGGTGGAGCTCTCCCAAAAGATCACGATAGATGCGGCCCATGGCCCGCGCAGGCCTCAGGCGGCGACGGTCTTCCGGGGGGAGCAGGGTCTCGGCACGCTCGAAATAGACCCGCGCCCGCTCCGCGTGGCAAGCGAGGAGCAGCCGCATCGGCTCGGTCACTTCCCTCCGCCGCACCGCCTCGGCAGAGACACCGAAGCGCTCGAGCTCCTCCCGCGGCAGGTAGATGCGACCCGACTCGGCATCGTGCCCGACGTCGCGCAGCACGTTGACGAGCTGTACGGCAATGCCCTGGACCCTTGCATACTCCCGGGCCTGCGGATTGTGATAGCCGAGCAGCTCCACCACGAGCAGACCCACAGTCGAGGCCACGCGGTAGCAGTAGCGCTCGAGATCCTCGAAGGTGTCAATCGGTACGCCGAGGAGATCCGACTCGACGCCGCGCAGCAGGTCGAGGAAGACCTCTTGCGGCAGCCGAAACCGGTGCACGGCATCGCCGAGCGCGATCCCGACGGGATGTTTCGATTTTGCGAGGTATGCCGCCTCAAGCTCGCTGCGCCAGCGCTGGATCAGGACGAGCCGGTCGCTGCGCACGTCGGGATCGTCTGCCATGTCGTCGGCCAGGCGGCAGAAGGCATAGATCGCGTGAAGCGCCCGCCGCCGCGCGGCCGGCAGCATCCAGAATGCGGAAGCGAAGCTGGAGCCGCTCTTGCGCGTGATGCGCCGGCAATGCTCGTACGCCTTGAGGAGCTCAGGCTCCATGCGGGGCCTCGGGTGGGGCGAGCGCTCTGCGACCCGTGCCGGAAGGTTCGGCCGGCAGACGCCTGGCCTGCAGGGCGTCACGCACTCCGGCAAAGAGGATCTGCAAACGTCGGCGCGCGCCAAGGCGCGGCGCGCCCTGCTGCACGGCGTAGTGGGCAGCGGCCAGCGCGTCGCAGGCAACGAGGCCCGCGCGCCGAAACAGAGCCACCTCAAGGCGCAGCCTCCCGCCTGTCGCCGGGATGAGCGTGCCCCCTTGCTCGAGGAGCGCCCGGGCTCGTGTCGTTTCGAAGGCCAGCAGGGCGCGCAGCCCCGGGCTGTCCTCGCCCCGCAGCAGCGCCTCGGGATCCACGGCAAAGCGCGCCAGATCCTCGGCGGGAAGGTAAATCCGCCCTCGGCGGGCGTCGTCAGCGACGTCCTGCCAGTGGTTTACGAGCTGAAGGCCGGTGCAGATCTGATCGGAGGCTTCAAGGAGCTGTGGATCGTGCACGCCGAAGAGCAGCAGAACAAGCCGACCCACCGGGTTGGCGGAGTCGCTGCAGTACTCCAGCAGGTCTTCCCAGGTCTCGTAGCGCTGCTGCACGGTGTCGCGGCGGAACGCGCGGAAGAGCGCGCGGAAGGGATCAAGCGGGAGCGCGAGCTCGCGGATCACCGCGCCGCACGCGCGTTGTGCGAAATGCGGTGCGGACCGGCCCGCGGCGGCGGCTTCGAGGCCGCGCTCCCACTCCGAGAGCGCAAGCCGTGGGTCGACGCCCGGCACAGGCTCGTCGGCGAGGTCATCTGCGATCCGCACCGCTGCGTAGATCGCTGCGAGCGAAAGCCGCAGCGTGCGCGGCAGCAGGAGGGACCCGACCGCGAAATTCTCGTAGTGGGTGCGCGCCAGCTCGGCGCAGGAGCGCAGGTCTTGCTCGAGCGCCGAGCTCAACGCAGCTCCGGCCCCGGCGCTCCACGCTCCCCGCTGATGGAGGAAGCGCGGGCGCGGTCCCGCAGATACAAGCCGAGCGCGGAGAGCGTGAAGTAGCGGGGATAGCCGTGATAGCGCAGATAGAAGTGGCCGGGGAAGCCCGTTCCCGTCCACTCCTGCTCCGTCCACCCGCCGTCCTCGCCTTGGCGAGCGAGCAGGTACTCAATTCCGCGCCGCACCGACTCGCTCCCACCCCGGCCGGCGGCGAGAAGGCCCATCACCGCCCACGCAGTCTGGGAAGGCGTGGAAGGTCCCCGACCGCGTGCGGAGAGATCCTCGTAGCTTGCGGGCGATTCACCGAAGCCGCCGTCCTTGTTCTGGCGCGCTTCCAGCCAGTCGGCGGCTCGCCTCACGCGTGGGTCGTCGCCCCGGAAGCCCATGCGCGCAAGACCCGTCAGCACGCTCCAGGTTCCGTAGATGTAGTTCACACCCCAGCGGCCCCAGAAGGAGCCGTCGGCCTCCTGGCGTGCGGTCACGAAGGCGAGTGCGCGCTCGGCCTGGCGCGAACTCAGCGAATAGTCGAAATGGCCGAGGAGCTCGAGACCGCGGCCCGTCAGATCCGGCGTCGGAGCGTCGAGCATCGCCTTCATGTCGGCGAACGGGATCTCGTTCCAGACGTCTCTCACATTGTCGACGTCAAAGGCTCCCCAGCCCCCGTTTGCGCTTTGCATGTTGAGCGCCCAACGCAATCCGCGCTGCACGGCCTTGTGCTTGCGCGCTTCGTCCGGCAGCGTGAGCCGCTCGAGCGTGGTTGCGATCGCCACCGTGTCGTCGACGTCGGGGTAGTGAACGTTCTCGTACTCGAACGCCCAGCCTCCAGGCTTGGCATCGGGGCGCTTTCTCGCCCAGTCGCCGCGAACGCCCAGGATTTGGCGGTCGAGCAGCCACTCGGCACCGCGCACGAGCCGCGCGTCGTCGGGCGCTGCGCCCGAGTCGAGGAGCGACTTGATCGCAAGGACGCTGTCCCACACCGGCGATACACAGGGCTGGAACATGAGACCCTGCGGCAGCTGCACGGTGAAATCCTCAATCGCCTGGAGGCCGCGCCGCACGGCATCGTCCTCACCGCCGTGAAGCGCGTATAGCGCCAAAGTCGAGTTGAGCATGGCAGGGACGATCCCTCCCCAGCCCCCGTTTCGGTCTTGCCGCTCCCGGATCCAACGCTCCGCCTGGCGCAGCGCGCGCGCCCGCAGCGGACGGCGCTGCGTGAGTGCGCCGAGGCGGTGAAGGGCACGGTCGAGGAGGGTGAAAAAGCGCCGGAAGGTGAAGAGTCCGGGTCCGGCGTCGAACGCGAGCTGGGCCTTTGCGGGGTCCTCGCACCAAAGCTCCCGCACGGAGAGCTCGGACCGCTCCAGGGGAACACGGAAGTCGAGGGCCTGCAGGACCGTGAGCGGCACCACCGTGCCCCGCGCCCAAGAAGACATCTCGTAGATGCTGAGTGGGAAGCGATCGGGCAGCAGCACGATCTCGACCGGCATCACAGGCACGCCGCGCGCCGGGAACTCCCCGAAGTAGGAGAGCCAAATGCGCGTGAACACGCCCGCGCGAGCGAGCCCGCCGTGCGACAGGATGAACTCGCGAGCGCGCGTCATCGTCGGTTCATCCGGCTTCATGCCGACCTGTTTCAGGGCGAAGTAGGCCTCAATCGCGAGGGAGAGATGGCTTTCCGCTCCCTCGTAACGTGCCCAGCCGCCGTCGGCGCGCTGGGTGGCGAGCAGGAACGCCGCCGCTTGGCGGTCGCGCTCGTCGACGCCAAGCCGCATCAGGCGGCGGTAGATCACGTATTCCGCCGTGATCGAGGCGTCGGCCTCGAGCGGAAAGACCCAGTGGCCGTCCTCCCGCTGACTCTTCCACAAGCTCTCCTGCGCGCGCTGGATCGCATCGCCCACGCGCTCCAGGCCCGCGGGCACCGCAAGCGGTCCCTCGCTCGAGTCGCCCGTGCCCTCGATTTGGAGAAGACCGCTCATGCCATGCCTCCCAAGAGCTCGCGTGCCGCCTGTACCACGCCCGTCGTGTCGATCGCGGCGTTCGACCACTGCTCCGCCACGTCACCGTGCTCTACAAACGCGTCGCCAACGCCAAGGGTGCGGACCAAGGTCCCGGGCGCGGCCACCGCAAGGCACTCGAGCACTGCGCTCCCGAGACCCCCGATCGCCGCGTGGTCCTCGACCGTGACGAGGCGCCCGCAGCGCCGGGCCTCAGCCGCCACCACGCGCTCGTCGAGGGGCTTTACGAAGCGCGCGTCGATCACCGTCGCCGAGACGCCGATCTCCGCCAGCCGCTCGGCCGCCTCGAGCACGGTGGCCACGGTCTTCCCAAGACCGACGAGCGCGAGGTCCTCCCCTCGTCTCAAAACGCTTGCGCTCCCAATCGCAAGCGGCTTGGGGTCCGGATCGAGCGCCACGCCCGGGGCGTTGCCGCGCGGAAAGCGCAGCGCGAAAGGCCGGCCCGAGTCGACCGCGGTGGCCAGCAGATGCTGGAGTTCGTTTTCGTCGCGCGGCGAGGCCAGAATGAGGTTCGGGATCGGCCGCAGATAGCCAAGGTCGAACACACCATGGTGTGTCGGGCCATCTGCTCCCACCAGACCGGCGCGATCGAGCACGAAGACGACGGGCAGACCCTGCAAGGCCACGTCGTGAACCACCTGGTCGAAGCCGCGCTGCAGGAAGCTCGAATAGATCGCGCACACCGGGCGCATCCCCTCCGCGGCAAGCCCGGCGGCGAAGGTGACCGCGTGCTGC
>DOUU01000476.1:0-7270 GCA_003520425.1 Deltaproteobacteria bacterium | reverse complement strand
CCGAAGGGATCCGCCTCCGCCGGCGCGAAGCCTTTGCCCTTGCGGGTGCGCACGTGCACGAGGGTGGGCCCTGTTGCGTCCCGCAACGCCTCGATCGCGGGCAGCAGCTCCTCCAAGTCATGGCCATCGACGGGACCGATCACGCGGAAACCGAGTGTCTCGAAGTAGGGGCGCGGGCTTGCCGCTCGGGACAGCGCACCCACGTTGGGTGCGATCGACATTCCGTTGTCGTTGAACACGACCTTGAGATCGGTGCCGAGAAATCCGGCNNTCCCGACCCTGACGGCGCAGGGCCTCGGCCACCCCGAGCGCAGCCGAGACCGAAGTGCCGGCATGGCCGGCCCCGAACACGTCGTACGGGCTTTCGCATCGGCGCAAAAAGCCACTCGGTCCGTTGGAGTGCTTGATCCGGCGCAACCCTTCGCGCCGACCCGTCAGAGCCTTGTGGCCGTAGGCTTGGTGGCCGACGTCCCAGATCAAGCGGTCTTGCGGGGTGTCGAACGCGTAGTGGAGCGCGATGGTGAGTTCGACGGCTCCGAGACTTCCCGCGAAATGCCCGCCTGTCTCGGACGCGGCCTCGATCAGCTCGCGGCGCAGCTCGGCCGCCACGGCCTCAAGTTCATCCTTCGCGAGGCAGCGCAGATCGCAGGGCTCCTCGATCGATGCGAGCAGGCCCACTATCGCACCACCCAGTTCGCGAAGCGGAGGGCTTCCTTGGGACTGCGGGTCACGGTCTCGGCCGCGCTGGCTTCGAAGCCGGAGTGGAGCTTGCAGTTCTCGCAGCGCTTGTCGCGACGCTGGGAAAAGAACGCCCAGTCGGTGGATTCCACGAGCTCGCGATACGTCTTGTAGTGTGTGTCGGTGATGAGGTAGCAGGGACCCTTCCAGCCGCGGGGATTGCGCGTGACGTTGGCCCAGGGCGTGCAGTCAAGGTCGCGGTCGCCCGTCAAGAAATCGAGATACAGCGGGGTCGAGAGGACCTTGTGGCGCTTCGCGATCTCGCGGATCTCCCGGAACTTCTCGTGCACCTCCTGCTTCGCCAGATAGATGTCGTTGTCCAGCACCTGATACGCATAGCCCGGGGTGATGAGAAAACCGTGCACTCCCATCCCGTCGAGCATCGTGAAGAGCTCCTCGAGCTCCTCGAGCGACGTATCCTTGTAGATCGTCGTATTGGTCGACACGCGATAGCCTCGTTCGACCGCACGCTTCATCTGCGGAACGACCGTGTCGAAGACACCCTCCTGACACACCAGCCGATCGTGGGTCTCGCGCATGCCGTCGAGGTGAACCTGGATCGTGAGATTCGTGTGCGGGGGGACCTTCTCCATGAACTTATCGAGCAAGATCGCATTCGTGCACAGCTGGACGTGTTTTCCGCGCTCGAAGCAGCCGCGCAGAAGATCCGGCGTCGGCTTGTAGATCAGGGGTTCGCCGCCGCACACGGAAACGACCGGAGCGCCGCACTCATCCACGGAGTCCAGGCACTCTTGCAGTGTGAGCTTGTCGTAGTAGGTGTCCTCGTACTCGACGATCCGGCCGCAGCCCGCGCACGCAAGGTTGCAGGCATGCAGGGGCTCGAGCATCAGCACGAGCGGATAGTGTTGCCTGCCCGCACGCTTTTGCTTGGCGATGTAGCGGAACAGGTCGTACTGGAGTCGCAAGGGGAAGCGCATCGTCATCCTTTCTGGGGGCGCTGCGGAATCAGGGCCGCCACGGCACGCAAAGCCTGGCGGCGGCGCTCGTCCCCGCTCGGCGAGGGATCGAGCAAGGACAAGAGGAGATTGCCGTCGAGAAGCGAGACGACCCCGGTGGCCAGGCTCTCGGCATCATGGTCCGGAGGAAGAACCTCGCGCAGCGTGTCGCGCACGTCGCGCATGAAGATCTCATGCAGGTCGAGAAGCGTCCGTTGGAGCGTGTCCCGCAGCGCAGGAGACTCGAACATCCAGCGGACGAACGATTGGATGGCATCGCGGTTGGACGTGACAAAGTCTTCGTACACGGCGAACAGCTCGGACAGGCGCTTCTCGGCGTCGACGTGGTCCAGGCTCGCGGCCAGCATGTCCCGGAAGGGCACCAAAAACTCGCGGCATGTCTCGCTAAACAGTGTCGCCTTGTCGCCGAAGTGCCAGAAGATGGCGGCTCGCGAGACCCCGGCCTTGCGAGCGATCTGCGTCACGCTCGCATGCTCGAAGCCCTGCGTGGCAAACAGCTGCATCGCCGCCCGCACGATGCGATCGCGCGTAATGGCCTTGCGATGCGTGAACTCAGAGGCCGGTGCCGTGCCCACCGGTGCGCTTGCCGGATGCTTCTCGCGTTTCATGCCATGTTCCTCGAAATGGCAAAGGTCGGAGCACCGGGGGGGCGCCGCGTCGCATTCGTTCGTGGAGAGAGGGCCGCAGCCAAGCTCGCCGCGCGGCGGCTCGCGGGCTCGGCCCCCCGCAGCACAAGGGCCGCGCCCGGCGGAGAGCCCTGACCCTCCGGGGCGCTCGTCCCTGCGGCGCCGTGCATGGGTTCCTGCGTGCGCACCTTAGCGCGCCTCCTCGCATCCAGGTGCAGCCTCGAGGGCGCCTTCGCGCAGGGCACGCGGGACGACAAGCCAAGCGGTCACGCCAACGACGATTGCAAGCCCGAGCCAGCCGACAGGGGCCAGGCCAATCCAGAAGGCGACGGCCGCATTGAACAGCACAATCGCGCCGTAGAAGGCGGTCACAACGCCCCGCGCTCTCGGCAGCTGGTAGAGCGGTGCGCCCCGCAGCCACCCCGCCCGCTCGAGCGTCCCCATGGCCCCAAGCACCACCGCGCCGACAAACGCCCATCCCAGGTAGTTCGTGAGCGGAACGCCAAAGAAGGCACCGGGCTCCGCGTAGTCGTACAGCTTGCCAAGGAACCAGCGGTCCCCGCGCAGCGCCACGGGATCGCACACGAGATCGATCGCCACCATGAGGAGTGTTCCGAGGCCCAGCAGGAGGGGGCTGAGCTGGATGCGGCCAACCGGATCCACGGGAACTGCGAGAAGCCGACGAGCCGTCGCATAGCCCACGAAGGACAGGAAGACGAAGGAGAGCGAATCCATGAACGGGATGTTTGAGACCCACAGCTCGCGGTCGCGCGTGGCGGCGTCGAAGTAGTGGTAGAGGCCGAAAGGGAAGCCATTTCGCGTGGATGCGTATTCGCAGGCGAACGCCACGCTGTAGCCGAGCACGAGCCACACGAGGGTGCGCCTAGGTCCGATCTCCCCGAGGGCAATCGCAACGAAGGCGGCCAGAAAGCAAAAGACGTAGGGGCGCAAGACCACCGTATGTGCGAGAAGTTCTAGGACGTGCACCTTCGGTTCCAAGTTGTTGGTCGCTCACGGGTCGCGCCTTGGGGTCGGAGGATCGGGCGCGCCCTGGGATGCCACAACCGAAAACGCTGACCGAATACAGGCGTTGGGTCAGTGGAAGAGCGTGGATTCATCCCCACTTCACTTGCGGAGCGAAAAAAGGGCGCGCGCAGAGGCTCCACAGCATCGGAAGTTGCCTCTGGGTTGCGGGGCCTTACAATACGCCGCCCAAGGTGAGGCCATAGGCCACGCCGCGCATTGGCGTCGGAGGGGTTGAGCTCGATTGAGTGCTTCGCAGCGGCGCCGCGTCTCTGAGCTGCCGTCCAAGATAGGATGGGCCTCCGCAGGGCTTGCACTCGGGCTGGCGATGGTCCTGGGAGGAGCGTTCGGTTGTGCGAGCGCGACCGCGCCGGGACGCGAGCCCGAACCGGTCGAATCCCACACGAGCGCGCCAGCGCAAACCGGAAACGACGCAGTTGCCACGGCCCAGGCGACGCGACCTTCCGATGATGCGGACGACGCCCTCATTGCGAGCATCCAGAAAGGCCCGTACGACCCCTTCGAGCCCGTGAACCGCAGCTTTTTCGCTCTCAATCGCGGGATCGACTATGTGCTGCTCGATCCCTTCACCACCGCCTACGAGTTCGTTGTTCCCGTCGAGGGTCGCCGTGCGATCCGGCGTGTGTTCCGGAACCTAAGCTCCGCGCGGACGCTCGCGAATGACCTCCTCCAGCTTGAGTTCCGGGATGCAATCGTGACCACGGCGCGCTTCGCGATCAACACCACCCTCGGCCTCGGAGGCCTGTTCGATCCCGCGGCCAATTTCGGTCTGCAGCGCCACGAATCGGACTTCGGCGAGACGCTCGCGCTCGCAGGCATCGGCGCCGGACCCTACCTGGTCCTGCCTCTGCTCGGGCCCACGACCGTCCGCGACAGCCTCGGGAGCGCGGTCGACGGTTTCCTGCAGCCTCAGTTCTGGCTTCTCGGCCCGGGCTCGCGGCTTCTCCTCGACTCCGGCGACGGGCTGTCCTTGCGCGACGAGCACAAGCAGGATCTGAGACACCTGCGGGAATCGTCCGTGGACTACTACGCCGCACTGCGGAGCGCGTATCTGCTCGACCGGGAGGGAGAGATTCGTGAACGCGTCGAGAAGCGCGAGGCTGCGCCGCTCTCCGCCGGCCCGCTGCCGGCAGGGGTCGACACGCCGCCCGCCAGCGAGCCGACGCCCTCGGCACCCGCAAAGGCGGAAGGGGTAGACCAGGCGAACACCGGCCCCGTGCCCCCTGACGTCGGAGCGCAGGCGTCGCAGTCGCCCACTCCTGGACCGTAGGGCTCGCGCCGGGCCCGCTCAGCTCGGCCGTGCGCGTCCTCGCATCCCGCCGAGAAACACGGCGAACGCGAGCAGATCCGCAAGCGGGATTGCGACGAGGTCGCTGGGGCGCAAACCGATCGTCTTGCGCCTGCGCCACAACCACACGCCCTCAAGCGCCCACCACGCGCACGGGATCCATACGCCCACTCCCATGGCTGCGAGGATCAGTGCGGGGACGCTTCCGTGCGTAACGAGCTGTCCGATGTAGCCGAGCGGGCGCATGTGCCGCACAACGCGGGCCCAGCGCAGGTGCCGGCGTGCCGCCGCAACCCAGCCTTCCGGTTCAAGCAAGTGATCCACCACCATGGGGGACCACGCCAGGCGCCAACCGGCGCGTTCGATGTGCCGGGCGAGCAGGAAATCGTCCGCCGGGGTGTTGAGCAAGGCCTCGAAACCGCCGGCTTCGGCGAGCGCCGTCGCCCGCACGGCGATGGTCGCGCCGAGCGCAAAGTGCAGCCCCTCCAGCTGCTTCGCGAGGCAGGCGCTGGGCAAGAAATGCGCGTTGGTGATCAAGGCGTCGATGCGACTTGCGAGACCCGCTGCGGGGACGCTTCGGTAAGGACAGGTCACCAGCCCTACGTCGGCATCCTTGAACGGCCGGGTCAGGCGCAGGACGTAGTCCTCGGGAACGGCGACGTCGGCATCGCTCAGCAGAAGCAGGTCGTGATCAATCCCCTCCGACATCTGGATGAGGTTCGCGAGCTTGTGGTTCAAGCCTGCAAGACCGGGAGCGGCGCGGATCTCCGATCGCACGCCCGGCCAGCGGGCGGCCACACGCGCCGCCACACGGAGCGCCGGATCCTCACGATCCGTGGCGCCTACGATCACGTGCAAGCCAGCGCGCGCCGCGGCTCGCCACAGGGTCTCGAGCGAGAACTCAAGGCGCGTGAGAAATCCGTGGAGCGGTCGGAGGGCCACGAGGGCCCCTTCGGGCGGCACCGGATCAAAATCGTGGTCTTCGACGAGGCACAGCATGGAAAGGGCGCGCATCGAGAGTGCACGGTAGACGACGGCCGCCGCGAGCCACGCGGTGACAGCGAGAGCCATCGTGCTCAAGCCAGCGCCTCCTTGCCGAGCGTCCGAGTGCTGATGAGCTCGTAGCCGGCATCGCGGATGATTCGCCGCACCTCGGGGGCGCACAGCGCCTGCTCTTCGAGGCGACCCTGCTCCGTGTCTTCCCTCGGGTGCGTGAAGAGCTCCAAAGTGCGCGCTTGCATGCGCCGCAGCAAATGGGATAGCAGCGCAGCATCGAGCCGTCCTGTGGCCCGGAGCCCCCAGACTTCATCCGCGACCCGGATCCGCCCGGAACGCTCGAGGCGACGCCGGTGGTGCCGAGCCAGGGCGGCGAAGATTGCCGGCACAAGCTCTTCGGTCGGTCTGCTGTGAGGCGGACGGGCAGCCGTACTCTCTCGCATCAGGCGTACGCACGGGACCCGGTGTTCTTCCATGCAGCGCTGCACGATTTCAAACACGACGGGATGCATGTGCAGGTGGTGGTGGCCGTCGACGTGATCGAAGGGAAGGCCCGTTTTGGCGTAGCGCTCGAACTGGGTGCGGATCTCGTATTCGAGCTGGCCGCGCAGGCGGCGCCGCTGCACCCAATCCCGCACTCCCGCGCGCAGGGGGCTCGACGGGAACTTTCCGTCCGTGCCCACAAGGTCGGGAATCGCCCGCGGCGGGCTCGCGGCTGCGCCATCGCAGAGCACAAGGTGGAGCCCAGTTGCGAGCCGCGGGAGCTCGCTCACCAGGGCGACGGCCTCCGCGGCCGCTGGCTCAGCCACCATGAGGCTTGTGCTGGTGAGGATCCCCTCGCGATGGCAGCGCGCGACCGACGCGTTCACGGCGCGGCTCGCGCCGAGATCATCGCCCGTGACGAGGAGACGCCCCGGCACGCCCGCTACGAGGGGTGGCGGCGTTGCGCCATGAACGAGAAGAACTCGCGACCCTCGCGCAAGCGCCGCCACATCACCTCACGGTCGCGAAGCATGTCGCGCACGATGCGCAGAATCGGCCGGGGCCGCAGATAGTAGGCACGGTAGAAGCGCTCGAGCGCTTCGTGCATCTGTTCGCTCGAGAGGGTCTCGTAGCGCAGTACGGCCTCCTGGATGCCGTGCTCTTCGACCAGTCCGCCCGAGCGGTCGGCGGGCAGCCAGCCGTTCTCCTTCGCCTGCGCGTAGAGCACGGTGCCGGGATACGGCGCCGCGAGGGACACCTGCAAGCTGTAGGGATCGATCTCCTTCGCGAACGCAATCGTTCGTTCGATCGTCTCCGGCGTCTCGCCGGGCAATCCGATGATGAAGGTGCCATGAAGCAGGATCCCGAGATCCTTGCAGTCGCGCGCGAACTCCCGGGCGCGCTCGATTTTTGTGCCCTTGCGGATGTTGTTCAGGATCTGCTGGTTGCCCGACTCGAACCCCACGAGCAGCAGACGCAGCCCGTTCTCCTTCATGATGCGCAACGTCTCGCGGGGCACGTTGGCCTTGGCGTTGCATGACCACGTGATCCCGAGCCGCCCGAGCCCGCGCGCGATGGCTTCCGCTCTTGGCCGATCGTCGGTGAAGGTGTCGTCGTCG
>DOUU01000036.1 GCA_003520425.1 Deltaproteobacteria bacterium | reverse complement strand
GAAGGCCGGGGACCGTACGCGATCATGGTGGGGCTCGCCGTCGCCGGGCGCATGGAGGCGGCGCTCGTCGCGCTTCCCCGAGAGGGGCTCTTCTTCGACGCGACGCGCGGCAATGGCGCGCGAATGGCGCGTGCCGGCGGGGTCCCGCGCTTCGTGCAGCTGCCGGCGCCAGAGCCGGGCCGACGCGTTNNGGCTCCGCGCGCGCGGCTACGAGGTCGTCCATGGCGCGGGAGGCGCGATCTCGGTGGCGCCGCTCGTGCCCGGTGTGTGCGCGGGGCTGCGCATCGCGCACCGCAAGGCGAGCATCAGCTCCCGTGGCCGGATCGGGATCTTGATCGCCACCGAGGCCGGTGCGCTCGTCCGCTGCGAATCGGGCAAGGAGTTCCCCTCGGAACTCGACGTGCCCGCGCGGGCGCTCCTCGTGGCCGCCCGCCGGGACGACATGGAGGCCCTCGAGGAAGCCCTCGCCGCGGCCGGGACGGCGCGCTAGCCGAGGTCTCTCGAGGCTCTCTACATCTGCGTGTAGTCCGGCCCTTCGCCTCCTTCGGGCGGCGTCCAGGTGATGACCTGGTAGGGGTCGGCGATGTCGCANNAGGTCTTGCAGTGCACGCAGTTCTCGTGGTGGATGAAGAGCTTCTTCTTCCCCGGATGGTCCGCGTCCGGAACCATCTCGTAGACGGCCGCCGGGCAGAACTTCTCGCAGGGATTGCCGTACTCGGCCGAGCAGACGTCTCGACATAAATCGGTGTCTGCCACCACCAGGTGCGAGGGCTGATCGACCTCGTGCTGGGCGCCGCTGAACTGGACGAGATGCTCCTTCGAGAAGGTGAGCTTGCCGTCGAATTCGAAGGGCTTGCGCTCGCGCTTGCCCTCGGGCAGGGCGGAGAGCTTCTTCATGTGGCGGTGGCCGGCCGTAAACGGGAGCGGGTCCTTGATCCCGCGGCCGCCGGTCGCGAGCATGAGGGGGATGTTGAAGCCGAGCGCGAAGAGGGGGCTCACCTCGATCGAGCCGTGGAAGTTGCGCGCCTCGCGGTGCTCGGCGTAGGCCCAGCTCTTGCGGTAGCGCTCGGCGTAGGCGCCGAGGGTGACGGAGCTGAAGTCCTTGGCCTTGAGCCCGTCGACGATGGTGTCCGCGGCCATCATGCCCGACTTCATCGCGAGGTGGATGCCCGAGAGCTTGAAGGCGTTGCAGAAGCCCGCCGCGTCGCCGACGAGCATCGCGCCGTCGCAGTAGAGCTTCGGCTGCGCATAGAGCCCGCCCATGGGGATGGCCTTCGCGCCGTAGCGCACGAGCTCGCCCCCCTCGAGGAGCCTGCGCATCCAGGGGATGGTCTTGAACTCCTGGGCCGCGAGGTGGGGATCGTTGAACGGGCTCTGCGCGTCGAGCATCGTGACGAAGCCGAAGGAGACGAGGTGGTCCTTCATGTCGTAGAGCCACATGCCGTTGGCCTGGCGCAGGAAGTCCGGGAAGAGCGAGCCGTGGATCACCCGGCCCGGCCGGTGATTCTCCGGCCGCACGCGCCAGATCTCCTTGATGCCGGTCTCGTAGACCTGCGGAAAGGGGCCTTCGAGCTCGAAGCGCTGGATGAGCTGTTTCGAGAGGCTTCCCCGCACCCCTTCCCCCAGCACCGTCACCTTGGCAAAGATGTCCATCCCCGGCTGGTAGTTCGGCTTGGGCTTGCCGTTCTTGTCGACGCCCATGTCGCCGATGCGCACACCGACGACCTTGTGGCCGTCGATGAGCAGCGCATCGCCGGCAAAGCCTGGGTAGATCTCCACGCCCGCCGCTTCGCACCGCTCCGCCAGCCATTTGGTGACGTTGGAGAGGGAGACGACGTGGTAGCCCTTCTTCTGGAAGTTCGGCGGCGTAAAGGGCGAGCGAAGGGCGTGCTTGCGCGTGTACATCCAGAACGAGGCGTCATCGCAGACGTACTCGGTGGGAAAGCCCTGCTGCGCGAAATCGGGGACGAGCTCCTCGATGCCCCGCGGATTCATCACGGCGCCCGAGAGGATGTGGTCCCCCACCGCCGCGCCCTTCTCGATCACGAGCACGGTCGGAGGCTCGATCGGGTCGCCGCCCGTCCGTTCCACGCGCTCGTTGTGCACCTTGACCTGGTTCATGAGATGGAGGGCGGAAGCCAGCGTCGCCGGGCCGGCCCCGACAAACAGGACGTCGACCTCCATGCTCTCGCGTGCAGCCGTCGGAGCCATGCCGGAACCTCCAGAACGCTTTTTGTCCGAAGCCAGAATAGGAGAACCGCCCCTCGGGTCAACCGAAGGAGTTGGCCCTCGCCCGGCGGTGCACATCCGCAAATCGACCCCGCGAGCGTTGACCCTCGAGGAGCCGTCGCGTATGGTCCGCCTCCTTCGAGGAGGCGTCGGGAGCGCAGGCCGCGATGGCGACCATGATCACGGAAGAGTGCATCAACTGTGGGGTGTGCGAGCCCGAATGCCCGAACGATGCCATCAGCGAGGGCGAGGAGACCTTTCAGATCGATCCGGAGCTGTGCACGGAGTGCGTCGGGTTTCACGACACGGAGCAGTGCGCGCAGGTGTGCCCGGTCGATTGCTGCGTCCCGGACCCGAACAACCGGGAAGAAGAGGCCGCGCTCTTCGATCGCGCCAAGCACATCCACGCCGAGCAGGCCGATGAGCTCGTGCTCTCGCCCGCCACCTCGCGCTTCCGCACGAGTGAGCCCTTCTAGCCCTCCCCGCCGAGCAGCGTCCGCCCCCAAAGCCGGAAAAGACCGAGCGCCACGAACATCAGAAACCCGGCGATCACGAACGGCGCGCCGTAGTCGATGCGGCCGAAGGCAAAGCCCGCCCAGATCGGTCCGACGATGCGCCCGGTCGTGGCCATGGACTGGCTCTCGCCCATGAGCTCCCCCGCCTTCTCTGTCTTGCACGCCTTCGAGTAAAGGCTCGTGAACGACGGGAACGCGAGCCCGTTGCCGACGGCGATGACGGGTGTCACGAGGTAGAGCCAAGCGGGGCTTGGGACGAGCGGGATCACGGCCAGGCCACCGCCCGTCATGACGAGACCGATCACCACAAGCCGCGTCTCGCCGAGAAGCGGTGCCAAGCGGCGAATGAGCACACCCTGTGTCAGCGCGATCCACACTCCGATGTAGGCGAAGACGTAGCTCGCCGCGGAGATGTCGAGCCCAAACCGCTTGTCCATGAACAGCATGAACATCGACTCGAGCGCGGCGAAGGCGGTGAAGAGCACCAGGAAGAGAAAGAGGTAGCGGCCGATGCACCCGTCGTGCAGGGCGAAGACGAGGCGGAGGGGCGAAGGGATGAGGGTGCGTCCCAGGCCCGCCCAGTTCCGTTCTTTGGGCGGAGGGTGGGACTCCGGCAGACGGAAGAACGCCACTGCGAGATTCGCCAGGGCCAAGACGCAGATCCCGTAGAAGGGCGCCCGCGGGCCAATCTTCGAGAGGAGCCCCCCGAGCGGCGGGCCGAGCACGAAGCCCCGGCCGAAGGCAGCGCCGATGAGACCCATCCCGCCCGCCCGCTCGGCGTCGCTCG
>DOUU01000284.1:5415-5700 GCA_003520425.1 Deltaproteobacteria bacterium | reverse complement strand
TCACACGAGCGCAGCCGCTCAAGCGCGCGGCGCACCCGGGCTGCGAGCTCGCCGCCGCGCAGAAGGGCGGCGTAGGCGGGCTCCGCGGTCGGCGTCGCGGCGACGCCCTGGGAAGCATGGGCCCACGGCGATTCGGTCACGGCCCGCCCGGCGCGGGGCCCTCGGCCCGCGCACAGCGCACGCACAAGGTCGTCTCGGGAATGGCGCGCAGCCGGGTCGCGCTGATCCGCGCCTGGCAGCGCTCGCAGACGCCGAAGCGGCCCTGCTCGGCCCGCTCGAGAGCGA
>DOUU01000284.1:156-5391 GCA_003520425.1 Deltaproteobacteria bacterium | reverse complement strand
CCCGCTCGGCGTCCTGCCAGCGCCCGAGCTGACGGACCAGGCGCTGGCGCTCCGCCCGAAGCGCGGCGACGAGCCCCTCCTGCTGGGCCGCCGACGGTTCGACTGGAGCCGCCTCGCCGCGGAGCGTCGCGACCAGCGCCCGCAGCGCGTCGGTCTCCGACAAGATGCCGATCAGCCGTTCGCTCTCGTCCACCACCGGAAGGCAGCCGATCCGGCTCTCGGCGAGGACGTGGGCAGCTGCCTCGAGCCGATCCTCCGGGCGCGCAGTCTGGGGCGCCCAGGTCATCGCGTCTCCCACGCGGACATCGAGCATCCTGTGGCGCTCCATCGGGTCGATCGTGCGGCGCAGGCTCACGTCGATCGGGAAGGCCGCGCGGAGATCGTCGATGCTCAGGATCCCGATCAACCGGTGCTCGTCCTCAAGCACCGGGAGATGGCGGATGCCATGCTCCACCATGAGATCGAATGCGGCGAGCGCCGACTCGTCCACTCGCACGGCGAGGGGATGGGACGTCATCCAGTCTTTCACGCGCGCCGTCATGGTCGCCGGTCACGGGGGGTCAAAGCTCTGGCCCCCTGAAAATAGTGGTGTCGTTTCCCAACGGACATTCGCTCCTCCCCGGCGCCTGAAGTCTCGAAGGTGCGAAGATGATGCCTCCGCCTGCTTGGGCCCTGGCGGCCCGGCGTCCTTGGTCGCTCCTGCTCGCCAGCCGATGCAACGCTCGTACCGCGGAGAGGCCGGGTGGACCGCTTGCTCCAAATGGGAGAAGCCACGTGGCCCTTCGCAGTTTTCTACGGCGACTTCGGTGCAGCCTCCTGCTGCGTCGTCGGCGGGAAGACGTCCTCGTTTCCGCCCCCCTGCCCTTCGCCCTGAGGCGGGGGGAGCTCGGCCGGTGTGCCCGCCCCGCTTCCCGCAGCTGAAGCGGCACCGGGACGCTCTTTCGACACGAACTTCTCTCGCCACACCGCAAGGGTCTCAGGAACGTGTTCGGCGAGCTCGGGTCCGAGGCGATAGAGCGCCTCGCTCTTCGAGGACTTGGCGGCCGCACCTTGGGCATCGCTCGTCCCGATCTCGACGTCCGCCAAAAGCGGCGCTTCGCCGGAGGCAGGCTTGGCACCGAGAACGCGAATCGTGACCTGGGGCGGCGCGAGGCCGTGCGCCTTGAGTTCGGCCTCTGTCGGGTGGTCGTTCACGATCCCCGCCGCCCGCAGGTGCGAGAGCTCCGCCGCAAGGCGCGCGGCCTTCCCTGGCACAAGGGGCTGTGCGTTCGACGTCCAGCCCGCGTCGCCCCGATCGAGCCCAACGACCAAGGCAGGCTTGCCCGCCTCCCCCTGGAATGTGAGCTCCATGCGGCTCGCGTCGGAGGGTGAGAAGCGAGACACCTCCTTGAATCGGTAGGCGGTGACATCCCGTGGGAACTCGGCAATACGCTCGGTCGCGATCTCATACACAGCGCCATCCCCCGTCCGGAGGGCCCGCCGCTTGGGATTGCTCGGGAGGGGCCCGCCGAGCTTCAGCGTGAAGCTCGTGGGGGGCTGGCCCGCGGCGGGGGGCTTGCCCGAGAGCGCCAGCGTGACCTCAGGGTTCGCCAATGCGAGGGCGTCGTCGGGCGGCGGAGAGTCGATGAATCCATCGGCGCGCAGATAGCTTGCGTCGGAAAGCAGCTTGTCCACCGTATCGTCGTCCGCGGGCCCTTCCACCGGAGAGGTGAGGCGCCAGGCGTCGTCCTTCTTCTCCAACACGACGCCGCCGGCAGTCCAGCCGACTTCGATCCGGTCGATGCTGTTGCGGTCGAAGCGCAGCACGCGGTGCTCGCGCAGATCGTCGAGGCTCTTCTGAAAGGTGGTGGCGCGATATGTGGGAACTGCATACACAGCTTTGATGTCCGCGGTCGAGGCGTAGGTGTTCGCGCCCACGGGCACGCTCTTTCCAATGCGCAGCTCGTGCTCCGCGCCTTTCGCGCGGAACTTGACCACCCGTGCGGAGTCTCCGAGGCCATAGACTTCGGGCGCCTGCGGGTCAGGGATCGTCGCCTGGCTCGAGATCTCCGCCAGCGCGTTCGCCATGCCGTCGAGGGCGACCGGGTCGCCGGGGGCGACCACCGGCTTTTCGACCTGCCAGCCGCGCGCCTGGCGCACGACTTCTGCGCTCTTGCCTTCGGTCGTGGTGAGCCAGATCGCATCGATGTCGCTCACCTCGACCCCGGGAAAGAGCCGCTTGGCCCTGGCCTCGGCTTCCTTGCGCTGATCGGCGCCGCGGATCTCATAGAGATAGACGAAGGCGCCGAGGCCGGCGGCGAGCAGAAAGAGGATGAGGGTGACACGCGGGCTCATCTCAGACCGACTCCGCCCGACAACGCCGCCCGCCGCGCATTGGCGCCTAGCGCCCCGGCGCGCGGCGGCGGGACCACCACGCGAACACTCCCGCGAACGCGATCGCTTCCGGCAGCACGAAGAGCGAGAGGAAGCGGATCGTCACGAACTCACGGCTCGTGAGCTGCCGGATGCGAGATGCCCGTGACTGGTTCGGCCGGATTGCGATGGCCTCGACGTCGCCCACCAGCCAGTTCACGGAGTTCACGAAGAGGTCTCGGTTCCGGTAGCTGTCGAGCAACTGGTTCGAGATGAAATCCGAGTCGCCAAAGACCACAAGACGCGGCTCCCGGGGCTTGCCGGTCTGCGCCGCCTGGTCCGTCGCTTTGGGGACGGACGGCGTTCCTGCCACCGCGAGGGAGACCGGTCCTGCAAGGTCGTCCTTGTCGCGCTGCGCGATGCCCTTGTTGAAGAAGGTTTCAAGGTCGCGCTCCGCCCATGAGTTCGCGCTCGTCTTCACGAGCTCCGTGAAACGACCCTTGGCTTCGTCGGTGGGACGCACGCTGCGGGCGAGGTAGAACAGGGCCACCTCGCGCAGCCCCTGGGTAATCGGGTGCCTTCCGTACTGCTGCGCGAACACCATTTCCGGCCGCCCGAGGACGCTGAGCTCGCGGTCCACGATGACGTCGTCGCCGGCCTGCACACCCCACTTCACGAGGTCGGTCCCGAGATCGGTTTTGGCCCGCGGATCGATCAGCGCAAGGAGGGCTCCGCCCCGCTCGAGGTAGTGCTCGAGCGCCGTGTGCTCCTCGGGCGCGAGCGGGCGGGTCGGGCCGGCGATGATGAGGGCCGCCGCGTCGGACGGCACTTCGCCCTTGGCGGCCAGGAGAAGCGGCTCGACCTGGTAGTTCTCACTCTTGAGCGCGTCGGCGGCCTGCGCCATCCCTTCCTTCCCGTCCGCGCCCTCGCCCTGAATCGGCCGCTCCCCGTGACCCTCCAGGAAATAGACCTTCTTCGCGCTCGCTCGTGTGAGCTTCACGAGCGCATTGGTGAGCTTCTCCTCGTTGAGATCGCCGCGCATGATCTCCACCGCCTCGGAGCCGCGCGCGACGCGCACGAGTCCCCCCGACAACTTCTCGGAGGAGATGCCGAGCTTCTCCACGAGATCGGGCCGCGAGGTCGGATCGGCGAACAGCACCTTGAAGTGGGGAGTGGCGTAGGAGTAGCGGTCCAAAAGCTCGCGCACCGGCGGCGCGTCCAGGGCAGAAACGAAGGCCGTGACGTCGATGTCGTCGTTCAGGCCCGCCAGCACCTTCTGCGTCTGCTCCGAGAGGGAGTGGACGTGCTGCTCGCTTGCGTCGAAGCGCTTGTGGTAGCGCGTCGAGAGGAACCCGAGCATGCCGAGGATCGCGATCGCGAACGCCGTGGAGAGGATGGCGCTCGTCCCGTACTTGCCCGCACGCCGCGCCTCGCCCGTGCGCAGACGCTCGCGAAGCGTGTCGAGGTTCGTGACCAAGGCCAGGAGCAGAAGCACCACGCCGATGGTGAGATTCCCGAACACCCAGGAGAGTTCGCCGCCGAATTCCCCGCCGGCCGCGAGCAGAAACACCGACAGCAGCGCGAACACGATCGCAACGAGGCCGAGCGGTCCGAAAAGAGACTTCATCGCCAGCGCACCGATTCGACCGCGGCCTTGGCAAGGAGGAGGAAGCTCCCGATGAGGACGCCGAAGTAGACAAGGTCCGTGGTGTCGATGAGGCCCTTCACGAGCTGCTCAAAATGGTCGGAGGAGGAGAGGTAGCGCAAGAAGGCCGAGAGGTTGTTGCCCGATCCGAGGGCTCCCCCTGCGGCGCCGAGATCGGCCAGGAAGGACAGCATCCAGAGCAGGAGCAAGAGCACGAAGGCGAGCACGAACGCGATGACCTGGCTTCGCGTCAGCGAAGAGGCAAAAGCCCCAATCGCGGTATAGGTCAGGCCCACGAGGAGCAGACCCAAGAGGCCCGCCAGCGTCTTCGGCACTTCCGGGTCGCCGTAGATGAAAAGCAGCCCTGGAAAGAGCGCCACCATCGCCACGAGGATCACCACGAATGCGGCGGCGGCGAGGTATTTGCCAAGCACGATCTCCCAGATCGTGAGCGGGCTCGTGAGCAGGAGCTCGTCCGTGCCATTGGCCTTCTCGGCTGCAAACAGGCCCATCGTGATCCCGGGAATCACGAACAGGAGCACCACCGACATGACGCCCAGGAAGGGAGCAATCACCTGGTCGTTCAGGTTGAGCTCCCGCAGCTGATCGAGGAGCTGGAACTGCTGGAGCCGGATCACGTACTCGGTGAACTGCAGCACGCTCGACAGGAAGAAGAAGCCCGCCAGCACGGCAAAGAGCGTGAGCACCGCGTACGCGACGGGCGACACGAATAGCGACTTGAGCTCGCGTCCGGCGATGGTGCTGACGTGTCTCATGCGCCCACCGGCTGCACCGCGAGATCGCGAGCGGTGTGCTGCGCGAACACCTGCTCGAGGCTGCGCCCGCCCTGGGTCAGCTCGGCGAGGGGCGAGTCCACGACCTTTCGGCCCCGATGGATCAGGATGACACGCCGACAGATGGCCTCGACTTCCGGCAGGATGTGGGTGGACAGGATCACCGTGTGCTGGGTCTCGCCACCCTTCGGCGCCGCGAGCTCTGCGATGAGCGCCCGGATCTCGCGGATCTGGGTCGGGTCGAGGCCGACCGTCGGCTCGTCGAGAATCAAGACGGGCGGTGAATGGACGATGGCCTGCGCCAGACCCACACGCTGCCGGTAGCCCTTCGAGAGCGCGCCGATCACGCGGCGGCGAACATCCGCGAGTCCGCAGCGTTCGAGGGCCTGCGAGACCGCTTCGCGGCGACCCTTGCGCGGAACGTCCTTGAGCTTCGCCACGAAT
>DOUU01000284.1:0-137 GCA_003520425.1 Deltaproteobacteria bacterium | reverse complement strand
TCGGGCAGGTAGCCGACGCTGCGCCGTGCCGCGAGGGGATCCTCGAACATGTCGTGGCCGTCGATCACGGCCTGGCCATCCGTCGGCGGCAAGAATCCGGTGAGAATCCGCATCGTCGTCGTCTTGCCTGCGCCATT
>DOUU01000374.1 GCA_003520425.1 Deltaproteobacteria bacterium | reverse complement strand
GCCGGCGGTGGTCACGACGCTCGCGAGCCAGATGGACGTGGCGCCCACGCTGCTCGGACTTCTGCGCTTTGGCTACACGAGCAAGTTCTTCGGGCGGGACATCCTGGACTCACCGCAGTCCCCCGGACGCGCCCTGCTCAGCACCTACCAGCAGCTCGGCTACCTGAAGGACGACAAGCTCACGGTGCTCTCGCCTGGACGCCGAGTCGAAGTCTTCCGCGTCGACCCCGATGCCGGGAAGGAGCGGCCCGTGCCGAGCGCGCAGAACCCGGACGGGATCGCCGACGCGATCAGCTACTACCAGACCGCGAGCTATGCCTTCCTGCACGGCCTCGTCCGCTGGCCCGACGGAACCGTCCAGACGGCCGCGAGACGCTAGAGCCGCGCCCGAGATCAGGCCGAGACGCCCGCCGGGGGGAGGGGGATCACGGCGCGCACCCGCGCCATGAACCGACGCCGACTGGCCGCTCGCGCTTGCCGGCGCTCGTCGCGCTCCTTGCGTTCCTGTTCCTCGGCGCGCTTGCGGGCAGCCGCACGCCGCAGCGCATGAGCGATGTCAACCGAGGAGATCATCCCGTAGCGATCCGCGTAGTACAGCTTCATCTGGACCTCTCCTTCTCCAACCTCCCCCCTTGGTGTGTGTCCCGAACTCCAGATTAGGATGCGCGGGAAACCCTGAGAAGATGGGGAGGTTGCGGCGAATCTGGGGCGAATTTCATATGAAGGCAGGTTCGCGGGCCGCCCGTGCAAGCGGCAGGGCCGGGCGGGATTCGCAAGACTGCCCCCCCGGCTCCAGCCCAGGGCCGGGAGCGGGCTCGAGGGAGGGCGGAGGTGGCCGCGGGGTCGATTCTCGTCTCCGACGAAGTCGAAGAGCGTCGCTCCTCGGCACTCGAAGCCGCTTGGCCCGGGCTCTCGCGCTGCATCCTTCGCCCCTCCGGCCCCTCCGCGGATCCCTCCCTGGTCGAGATCGCTTTTTTCTCCGGGGATCTCTTTCCCGAGCGCACTCGGGATTTCGTGTTGACGCTCGCAAAGTCCAAGCGCCTGCGCTGGCTCCACACCTTCAGCGCCGGCGTGGATCACCCGTGGTTCCGAAGCCTTCGGGAGCGGGGAGTGCGGATCACGACGTCCTCCGGCGCTGCGGCGGTACCGATCGCGCAGACCGTGGCCCTGTACCTCCTCGCCCTCTCGCGAAATCTGCCTGCGTGGCTCGAAGCCCAGCGCCGACGCGCCTGGGAACCCCATGAGGTGCAGGACCTCCAAGGGCTTGTGCTCGGCGTCCTGGGTCTCGGTCCCATCGGTCTTGAGGTTGCGCGCCTTGGAGCGGCGCTTCGCATGCGCGTCATCGGCCTGCGCCGCAAGGCGCGGGGTGACGAGCCGTGTGAGACCTGGCCCCTCTCCCGCCTCCACGAGCTTCTGCCTCGTGCCGACGCCGTGGTTCTCGCCCTGCCGCTCACCGAAGGGACCCGCCACATCCTGGATGCGTCCGCAATCGC
The DNA here is from genome assembly GCA_003520425.1 of Deltaproteobacteria bacterium. Taxonomy (GTDB): domain Bacteria; phylum Myxococcota_A; class UBA9160; order UBA9160; family UBA9160; genus UBA9160. The sequence continues at coordinate 4,254 of DOUU01000374.1, read as the reverse complement.
CGTCATGAAGCCGGGCGCCGTGCTCGTGAACGTGGGTCGCGGAGAACTCGTCGACGAGCCGGCCCTCGCGGCTGCGCTCGAGAAGGGCGCGCTCCGCGGAGCCGGTCTCGACGTCTTCGAGAAAGAGCCGCTCCCGAGCGAGAGCTCCCTCTGGTCGCTCCCGGGGGTGATCGTGACCCCCCATGCCTCGGGCCGCACGGCGGGCAACTCTGCCCGCGCCGAGCTCATCTTCCTCGACAACCTGGGCCGCTTCTCGCGGGGAGAGGCGCTGCTCAACGAAGCCGAGTGAGCCCCCCGAAGATTCTGGGCTCGGCGCGCGCAGCCGCGCGCGCGCCTCAGTCGCGCAGCGTCATCGCCGCGTGGGTGATGACGGGGCTATTCCGCTCCTTCGTCTTCGCGGAAATTCGGAGCTCGGATCCCTCCTGCCAGATCGAGGTCACGATGCTCTCGCCCGGGAAGACGACTCCCGCGAAGCGCACCCGATAGCGCGCAACCCTCTCGGTCGCGCCGCCGAGCGCGGCGTCGACGACCGCCTTGCACACGACGCCGTAGGAGCACAGTCCATGCAGGATCGGGCGGTCGAAGCCGGCCAGCTTCGCGAACTGCGGGTCCGCGTGGAGCGGGTTCTTGTCGCCGGAAAGCCGGTACAAGAGCGCCTGCTGCGGGAGCGTCTTGGACTCGACCTCGAAATCGGGCGGGCGCGGCGGCGCCTCGGGACCCGCCTTGGGACCCGGATCGCCGCCAAAGCCTCCGGCACCGCGCAAGAAGAGCGAGAAGCGGTTCACGAAAAGAGTGCTCCCGCCCTCGTCCTTCGTCTCCATCTCGAGGATCACGAGCGCGGCCTTCCCCTTGTCGTAGACGCCGGCCACCTTGCCCGAGCTCTTGACCTTCGCTTCCACCGGGATGGGCTTGCGGATCTCGAGGTCCTGCTCGCCGTGCAGCAAGAGAGCGAAGTTGAACTCTCCGGCGAGGCCGGGCGTCGAAGCGATTCCCGTCAAGGAGCCGAAGACCGGCACCACCCCGAAGCTTGGAATCACGCGGAAGTTCTTGTCGTTCTCGTAGGTGTAGGAAAGCTCGCGCGGGTCTGTGGGCGGAATGCCGGCGCCGATGCCGAGGTGATAGAGGATCACCTGGTCGCGGCTCCAGCGGCCCTCGCCGCCGGCGATGGGCGCTCCAAGGGCCTTGTGGGGATCGATCGCCATGGCTCACTCCTCTGCTCTTGCGCGGCCCAAGAGGGCGCGAAAAAGAGGGAGCCTAGCGCGCCCCGCCGGAAGACGGGCCACCCGTCCGGCCGTCCTCTTCGTCCCCGGCCGCGGGCAGGCGAACCTGGAATTTGCTCCCGCGTCCAGCCGTCGACTCGACTTCGATCTCACCGCCGTGGCGGCGAACGATTTCGTACGAGATCGCAAGGCCAAGGCCCGTGCCTTCGCCCACACCCTTGGTGGTGAAGAACGGATCGAAGATCCGGTCGATCAGGTCTTCCGGGATGCCACAGCCGTCGTCTTCCACACAGAGCACGACCCAGCTCCCCTCGCTCCCCACCGAGACCCGGATCGTGCCCTCAACCTCGATCGCCTGGCGCGCATTCAAGATGAGATTCAGCAGCACTTGCTGGATCTCCTGCGGCGCGCAGTGGATGCCCGGCACGGCCGAGAGCTCCTTCTCGACCTGCACCCGGGAGCCCAGTTGAGGCGCCGCCATCCGCAGGGCCCCCTCCACGAGGGGCCGCAGGTCGGCCACGCTGCGCTCCGCCCTCCCGGCATGGGAAAAGCCTCGGATGTCGCGCACGATGGCGGCAATCCGGTCGATGCCCTCGAGCGACTCGGCGATGAGCTCCTCCCCCTCGCTCAGGATCGCTGCGCTCTCGCGGCCTGCGCAGGCGCCCTCGAGCGCCGAGCCCACGACCTTCCAGTCGCGCTGGAGCTGGTTCAGGTTCGCGTGGATGAACGCGATCGGGTTGTTGATCTCGTGGGCGATGCCCGCCGCGAGCTCCCCCACCGCAGCCAGCCGGCCGGAGGTCACGAGCCGGCTGCGCAGGCCCGCCACCTCTCGCAGGTCGCGCACCACGAGCACCCATCCCAGCGGATCGCTTCGCTTGTCGAGGAGTGGTGCCGTCGAGAGCGACACCGGGATGCGACGCCCCTCTTGGGGCCGGAGCTCGCACTCGAGCTCCCGGGTGTCCGGGCTGGTGAGGGCCGTAGGAGGCGCCGTGAAGAACTCCCGCGCACGCACGCCGCGCAGCCGCTCCGGCTCGCAACCCACGAGCCGCCCGAGGCCGGCACTCGCGCTGCGGATGCGTCCGTCGAGGGAGAGCAACGCCACCCCGTCGCGCAGGGTGGCGAGGATCTCGCGCGCAAACGCCCCTGGCGCAAGCAGCGAGTAGCCGTGCCGGCGCACGCCGAATGCGATCACGGCTCCGATCGCGGTCACGCTCCCGCTCCCGAAGCGCAGCACGTGGATGCCGAAGCTGGGAAGGGCGACGTCCGTGAGCGTCGCGACGAAGACGGGGATCGCGATCCCCACGAGGAACCAGCGGGCCTGCAACCGTTCGCCTGCCGAGGCGCCCGCGGGCAGGGATCCACGCCACAGGAGGATCGTGGCCAAGGGGTACGCACACGTCACGGCGTAGAACACGGGGAAAAAGGGTCCGAAGACATAGCCCCAGCCGAAGCTTGTCCGCACCACATCTCGCAGCCCGAAAGGCGTCGCGATGTAGAGCAGGATGAATGCAAAGGCCGTGAGATAGCCGAAGGGCAAAAGCCGGCGCGCGCGCAGGCTGAGCCCGTTCGTCGCTTCCAGGTAGAGGTGCAAGCACAGCGGGCCGAGCCACATCCATCCCAGGGAGGCTGCGCGAAGGATGAGAAGAGCGCGCGAGGCGCTCCCTTCCCATCCCGAGAGGACCTCGGCGAGAGACCAAAGAGCGGAGCCGCCGAGAACGGCCGCCGTGAGGCGATTGGCGGGATCGCCCGCCTCGCGAGCCAGGACCGCTCCGCCCAGGGCGGCGGCCACCAGGCAGAAAAAGAGCGGGACAACGACGATGAGATGCATGAGGATGCGTCCCCGCCTTGGAAGATCGGCCGGAGGAGGGCTCCTCTTGACGCGCGACCCGCGCGCAGCGCGCAAGAGCCCGCGAGGGCCCGCGAGGGCCCGCGGGAGTGCGCGGCAATTCGGTGCGAGGCCAGGCGTGTGCCGCGGCAAGCCTCCCCGAAGCCGCGCGGGGCAGGCGGGACTCACGCAGGAGAAGAAGCGAGCCGGACCCGGCGGGGCCGCCGGCCAAGGCAGGCCCTCTCAGAAAGAGCGGTAGTCCTCGGCAAAGAGCGCAGGCGAACCCCCGGTGTGCCAGAAGACGACCGTTCCGCGGATCGTCCCCGCCCTCACCCCGGCGACGAGACCCGCCAGCGCTTTTCCCGTGTACACGGGGTCGAGGACGAGCCCCTCGGTGCGGGCCGCAAGCTGCACGGCGTCTCGACACTCATCTGTGATGGCCCCGTAGTGCGGGCCGGCATGATCGGCGATCACGAGATCGAAGGCCGGGAGCGTGCGCCCCGCAAGGCGTGCCGTCTCGCCCGCGAGCTCCGGCACCCGCTCGGCATGGGGGCGCGGCGGCCGCGCCACATCCACCCCGAGGATCCGGACACTTGCGGGTAGACCCACCAGAAGCCCGGCGTGCGTGCCCCCGCTTCCGTCGGCCACCACCACCCAGTCGGGAGGCTCCGCAAGCTGCGCCAGGAGCTCGTCGGCGGCGTGGACGAAAGACAGCGCGCCCACCGCGCTCGCACCTCCAATCGGCATGGCGTACGCGCGCGGTCCGAGCTCGGCGGCGATCTCTGCGACGCGCGTCTCCCAGGCGCGCCAGTCGTGGGTTCCCGCAAAGTGGAGCTTGGCACCGAACAGGCGATCGAGGATCAGATTGCCGGAGAAGACGGAGGGGGAGGCGCCGCCCAGCACGAGATGGCACGCCATGCCGAGCCGCGCCGCCGCCGCAGCCGTCATGCGCGCAAAGTTGGACTGGGGTCCCCCGGCGGTGACGAGTGTGTCACAGCCGCGGGCTCTGGCATCGGCGACGAGGTGCTCGAGCTTTCGAGCCTTGTTGCCGCCGAGGGCGAGCCCGGTCTGGTCGTCGCGCTTCACAAGGATGCGGACCGAAAGGGCCTCGGAGAGGCGCGGCGCCGGATCGACGGGGGTGGGCAGGTGCGCCAGGGAAATCGCTCTCACGGGCCGCCTCCTACGCAGTGTCCAGGCTCCGGCAATAGA
>DOUU01000305.1:3068-3878 GCA_003520425.1 Deltaproteobacteria bacterium | reverse complement strand
CTTAGAGTGGTAGAAACTGCAAGGCGCCGTCCAGCCTTGGCAGTGATGCGGCTTTCGCTCGATGTGCGCCCTGGTTTTGGACTGCGCGTGATCGACGCACCGCGGGCGAGATGCAAAGTCGCGAGATTCGCCGGAGGCCATGGAGGGGCAACCGCGGTCGGCGCCTAGGGCCGGGGCGCGGCAGAACTACAGATTCGGAAGAAATCGGGTTCGACCGATCACACGGTGCGCGAACCTGGATGCTTCGCAATCCAGGGAGTAGCGCCTCTTGTCGAATCCCCCGCGGGCCCGACTCTGCGGGGCCTGATTCGCACACGGCCGAAATGCTAGTCGTCAGAACCGCAGAAGAGACGGCAGGGCGCGAAGGCTACACCGCGAAAGACCTCGCCCGAACGCGAGATCTGCAGCGTGAAGAAGTTCTCAAGGAGACCGTCGGGATGGGGCTCCGTGGGTAGCGACGTCGCTTCGAGCCGATCAATAACGGCGACGAGCTTCGTCGGATCAGGCTCGCCGCCTGAAATTGTACTGAACTGGGCGGTGATGGCGTAAATCAGGACCGTGCCGTCCTTGTTGACATGCCCGGTGAGGTTACGCAGGCCGGTGGTGAAGGTCGGCACCGGATATCCCGCGACGGTCTCGGCTTCATCGAGGCGAAGCCCAGATTGAAGCGTGTAGTCCAACTGCCAGACGCCGTTGACCAGGCTCCATTTCTGCAATCCCGCCAGCGGGTCGGGAATGAGATTGCCATTGGCGTCGGTGTTGGCGAGACCTTCATCCGCGACGTAAAGCGTGGTCGGGTTGGCGAAAAAG
>DOUU01000305.1:0-3034 GCA_003520425.1 Deltaproteobacteria bacterium | reverse complement strand
GCCGTTGCCGCCGCTGCCTTTCGATACGTAGAGATTGCCGTTGAAAATGCCGATTCCCCGGAAATTGTTGTCCTTGATGTGCTGCTTCGCCGACTCGTCCGGCCGGTCGGCAGCGAAGTACTTGCCGAGCTGGATCGAAACATCCGAGCCGGGGGTGCCCAAGCGCGCGCCGATGGTCGTACCAGGCCCGCTCCCGTCCTTGTTGAGGCTCGAATCGGCATTGCCGGCCATATAGAACTGGGTGCCGTCGACACTCACGACGGCGCGCGGGTTGTCGCCGCTATACGCATTGGTCTCCGGGGTCAGCGTCACCGCGCCCTCGGCGCTGATCAGAGCGACCTCGCGATTGAAGGTCGGGCTCGTGTTCGTGGTGAGCGTCGCGCCCGGCGTTTCGGAGTTCGACACGCCTTCGGCGCCGACCGGACCCTCGTAGCCCATATAGGTCAGAAAAGCGCCGTCCTGCGAGCGCATCAGTGCGCCTTCGGATTTGGAGCTGAAGCTCGTGGTAATGCCGTTCAAGGGCAGGGTCGCTAGCCGCGGCGTAGACGGAATCGGGAGGTAGGTATCGATGAAGATGCTGCCCTGGATGCCCGAAATGTTAGGATCATTGAAGATCTGCGGAAAGGTCTCGGTGGTGTTGACCGCATCACCGTCGAAGTGGACGCGGCTCGCTACCAGCATTCCGGGGATAAAGGGATAGGCGCTAGGTGCCCCGCTGATGCCTTCGCCGAAGCTTGGCGATGCCGCGGCGGTGAGCAGCAGTGCTGTACCCGCACATAGACTGTGACGAAAGCAGCGGCTGGCGCGTCGAAGCATGCGTTTAGTCCTCCGGTGCTGACAGATTCGCGGTGGCCTTTCATACCAGGGCGCAGTGACACGCTCGTTGCGTTGCTGTTACAACCAGGTTGTTGCAACCTCACAGTTCCGGTTCCGTCGTCACCGCCAAAGGCCCGCTTTTGTCTGATACCGCGCCGTCGCATTCACTGCTTTCGTCTCCGAGCACCAAGCGGCGGTGGTGAACCTCTCCGTCCTGCCATGTGGGCGCAAGAGAGATTCACGAACGAGGGGACTCAGCGGTGCATGGCGTGATCGGCCAGCCGATAGCTGCCATCTCCCGTTGCGTCGTACCGCCGAGTGTCCAGGCTGGCCACGCGGGGGGGCACGGTTCTTGGCCGCCTGGTACGGACCGTCCGGTAGAATGGACGACGTGGAGCCTACATCCAAAGGGGGGCTTGCTTTCGTAGGGGATGGGATGAGGCGTCAGGACCGGGACGACCAGGCTCTGATGGCGGCGATTGCTGCAGCCGACAGTTCCGCCCTCGAGGAACTCTACGATCGACATTCAGCGGCGCTGCTGGCGATCTGCAATCGGCTCCTCCGGGACCGCGGCGAGGCAGAGGACGTATTGGTGGAGGTCTTCTGGGAGATTTGGGAGCGGGCTCGGCGCTACGAGCCTGAGCGCGGGAGCCCCTTAGCCTACCTCGTCACCGTCGCGCGCAGCCGCGCCCTGGACCGCTTGCGGCGGCGTCGGCACGAAGCCCGGGTTCGGGTGACAGCGCAGGAGTGGGTCGCCACCCTCGGGCCCGGGCCCTCCGGATCTGGCACCGCTCAAGATCCACTCGACGATTCGCTGGCCTCGGAAGTGCGAAGGCGGGTGCGAATTGCGCTCGACGCTCTTGCTCCCGCACAGCGGCAAGTCGTTGAGCTGTCGTTTCTAGACGGGCTCTCCCACCACGAAATCGCCGAGCAGCTCGGCGCCCCCCTTGGGACCGTAAAGACCTGGATCCGCAAGGGGCTCCTCCAACTGCGAGACGTCCTTCGGCTGCAATACAGCGAAGGGAACACGGTATGAGCTGCGAAGAGCGCGCTGAGGAAATCCTCGAGTATGCAGCCGGCGGCCTGGATACCTCGGAGCGCGAAGCTCTTGCCCGCCACCTCGCCACAGGCTGTCCCCGCTGCGCGGGAAGCCTGGCGGAAGCCGAGAGCGTGCTCGCTCATCTCGCACTTTCTCTGACACCGCTCGATCCTTCTCTCGATGTCCGCGCACGGCTGCTCGCGAGACTGGAAGGCGCAGCCGGTGCCTCACCGCCTCTGGGAGAGCCCGTCCCCCGGCGCGTACCCGCCCAGCGTCGCGTCAGGATCTGGCCTCATGCAGTTTCGGTGGCGCTCGCCGCCGGTCTCGGGGCCGTTGTGATCTACTTTGGCGTCGCCGTCCCATTGGTGCGAGATCGCGACACGCTGCGAACCGAGCGTGAAGCGCTGGCAAACCGTGAGCGCACGCTCGAGCGCGACCTCGCGGAGCGGGATCAGCGAATCGGGAAGATGGAGAGCGACGCCAGTCGCACCACCGAAACGGTGCGCATGATGCGCTCGCCCGAAGTGGAGGTCCTGCCCCTGCGCGGCTCAGCATCCCAGCCGGGAGCCCTGGGCCGCCTCTTTTTCGACCGTGCTCGCGGCCGCTGGTACCTCCACGCCTCCCGACTCCGTCCCGCCGGACCGGGAAAGACCTATGAGCTTTGGTTCATCAACAGCGCGCAGCAGAAGATCCCTGCCGCCACATTCGATGTGGACGACAACGGTGAGGCGACGCTCCTCGTCGACCTCCCGGAGAACGTGGGGACGCTCGCCCTCGTGGCAGTGACGGACGAGCCTTCGGGGGGAGTGAAGCAGCCGACCGGTGAGATCCAGCTCGCCGGTCAGCTCACGACACCGCAGTCCTAGAGTGTCCAGAGTCTAAGTGCCGCTCACGATCTCGGACGGGTGATCAAAGAGTGCGATCGCAGAGGCAACGCGCGCTCTCGAGGATTTCTTCGTCCGTCGCTTTCCAGACGAAAAGGGGGGCGGCCGCCGTGGATCCGGTCGAGAAAGATTCAGATTGGGATTCGAGTGCCCGCGAGTTGCGACGGCATCTGCGCGTGACACAACCACTCGCGTGCGCGAACCAGCGCTCTGGAAGATTGAGCAGGAGATCTCTCGTCGCAGATCGGTTCGGATGGAACGTGGGAAGCGGGTGCGGGCTAGTCTGTCCAATGCC
>DOUU01000346.1 GCA_003520425.1 Deltaproteobacteria bacterium | reverse complement strand
GCGCGCTATCTCGTCTTCTATCTCTTCTGTGGTTTTGTCGCCGTCGCAGCACACGTGGCGAGTGCGCCGGAATCGGCGGTTCCGGTCATCGGCGCGAGCGGAGCAATCGCCGGAGTGCTCGGAGCATACGCCGTGAGCTACCCGACGGCGCGAATCCGAACCCTGATCCCGCTGGGCTTCCTCTGGACCACCATCTCCCTGCCTGCGATCGTGCTCCTCGCGCTCTGGTTCGCGATGCAGATCTGGTTCGGCACGATGCAGGGAAGCGGCGGGGGCGGCGTCGCGTGGTGGGCCCATGTGGGGGGATTCATNNTTTCAGGTGCGCCCTCCGGTGCGCTCCCGGATCCCGATCTAAGCCGGCGACCCTTCCGTTCCCGACCTGCGGCCGCGCGCAGGCGCCCCCTCAAGTCCCACGCTCCCTCGGCCGATCTGCGCTCCATTGCCAGGAGGAGAGCCGGCATGGCGCTTACGTTCGGTCGCGGCAGAAACGGCGAGGGAGGCGAAGCCGGTCTCTCGGCTCCGTCATTCCCGACGACAGGTTCGGGGAGCGGGCTCACCGCCTTCATCGACCGGGGCTCCGAGTTCGAAGGGAAGCTCTCGTTCAAGGACACCGTGCGCATCGACGGGCGTTTCGTGGGCGAGATCACGAGCGAGAACACCCTGATCGTGGGCGAGAGCGGTGAGATCGAGGCGAAGATCCGCTCGCAGGTCGTGGAGGTGAGCGGGGTGGTGATTGGCGACGTCGTCGCAGTCCGCAAGCTCATCCTTCACAAGACCGCGCGTCTTGAAGGGAATGTCGAGACCGCGGCGATCGTCATGGAGGAAGGGGCGTCGCTCAATGGGCGCCTTACCATGGCGGCGGGGGCACGGGAAGGCCGCAAAGGGACTCGGCCGGAGGCGGTCGAGGCGGGCGGAAAACCTTCTTAAGGCCGGGCCCCTCTCTTCGGCTTCTCGCCCCCGAAGCTTCGGAGCCGAAGGACGCTTGCGGCTCGACCTCGCGCAGCTCGCAGGGGAGCGCCGTCACAAGCGCCAGGTGGCCTTTCCCTACTTGGAGACCCTGAACACCTGGTCGTGCTCGCGCACTCGCTGCGCGACCTGAATCCCCACCGACTGGCCGGGCCGCGCGAGCTCGATCGGGCGGTGGTCGACCTCCATGTGCTCGAGACGCTGGTAGAAGTCGGTCGTGTGGCCGCGGATGTGCACGGTGTCGCCGACGCGGAGCTCGCCGCGTTCGAGCTCAATCACACCCGCATTCACGTGGGGAAAGTAGTGGGTGATGCGGCCCACGAGTTCGGGCACGGCCGCAGCGACGCTCGTGCTCGCGGCGCTGGCTTGGGGNNGGGCGCGGCGGCCGCAGGCGCGGGCCTGGGGGGGGAGGGGGCCGCAGGACGCGCTGCGGGGACTGTCGGCGGCTTCGGTGCAATCGGCTTCGGGGGGCCTTGCCTTTGCGCCGCGGGAGCCGCTTTTGTCTTCGGAGCGGAAGCGGTCTTCCGCGTGGTGAGCGCGCGCTTCTTCTTCGCGGCGCTCTTCTTCCGGCTCGGCGTCCGCTTGGTCCCGGCGACCTTCTTGGTCGCTCGACTCCGGCTCGCCTTGGCCTTCGTCTTCTGGCGTGCGGTCGCACGCGCCTTAGGTCGGGTTGCGGATTTCCGGCGGGCGGTGGTCTTGGAGCGGGCGGCCATAGTCGATCTCCCTCCCGATGGGCCAGCGCGGTGATTCTACGCAGCGAAAAAAATATAGGTCAACGCAGGAAACGGTGAAGGTCGAGCGCGGAGATTCGGCGAGAGGGCGCAGTGCGCCGCTAGACCGGGATGACCGACGTGACGCCCGGGACCTCCTCCCGAAGAGCGGGCTCGAGAGCGAGACGCAGTGTCGCCGATTGCGCCGGACACCGTACACACGCGCCCACCAGGGCGAGCTTCACGGTGCCATCGTCCTCGACGTCCACGAGCTCGACGCCACCGCCGTCTGCGACGAGCGCGGGTCGCAGGCGGTCTAAGGCCGCCTCCNNGCCACCCGGTCGCGCAGGGATCGCGAAAGCGCCGAGCCCATGCCCCCGTTTCGGTCGCCCGCCGCCCGGTGTTGAGGTGAGCCAGACCCGCCCCGCCTCGACCCTGCGCCCGCGGAGGGATAGGCTCGCGGCCCATGCGGGTTCGTCTCCGCCTCTTCGGGGCCGTGCGGGAGGCTGTGGGATCCAAGGAGTTGGAGCTCTCCCTGGCTCCCGGGGTTCGCGTGGCCGATCTGCGTGCGCTCTTGTTGCGCCAGTTCCCGGGGCTTGGTCCCCTCGATCCTCGCGTTCGAATCTCGGTGAACCAGGAGTTCGCCGAGGGCGACGCTCTGCTTGCCGAGGGCGACGAAGTGGCCCTCCTGCCCCCCGTAGCGGGAGGAGCGGGCGCGTGCACGATTTCCTCGTCTTCCCTCGACGTGGAGGCGGTGGTGAAGCGGGTCACAGGCCCGGGTGTCGGCGGGGTCGTCACCTTCATCGGGACCGTGCGAGATCACGCCCGCGGGCGCTCGATCCGGCATCTTGAATACGAGGCCTATCCCGAGATGGCGGAGCGGGAGATGGAGCGGATCGCGGACGAGGCGGCCGCCCGCTTTCCTGGCGCGCGCGTGGCCATCACGCACCGAACCGGGCATCTCGAAGTCGGAGAGATCGCAGTGGTGGTGGCCGCGGCCGCCCCCCATCGAGCCGAGGCCTTCTCGGCCTGCCGCTTCGCGATCGACACGCTGAAGGAGCGCGTCCCCATCTGGAAGAAGGAGATCGCAAGCGACGGCGCGTACTGGGTGGACGATCACGCGTGAGGGGCGAAGAGCCCAGGGAGGACGCTCACTCTCGGGAGTCGGGCGCGCAGGCCCACCGGGAGGCGGCGCCCAAGACGGTGTGTGTCCGGGTGATCACCGTGAGCGATTCCCGAACGCTTGAGACCGATACCGGAGGCCAACTCGTCACTGAGCTCCTCGCGGCCCACGGACACCGGGCTCTCTCTCGTGAAATCGTGCGGGACGAGCCCGCGGCCATCCAGGCCGCCTTGCGGGCGGCGCTCGGCCAGGAGGGGACAGACGCCATCATCCTGACCGGTGGAACCGGCATCGCACCGCGCGACGTAACACCCGAGAGCGTCGAGCCCGTGCTCGAGCGCATCATTCCTGGCTTCGGCGAACTGTTCCGGATGCTCTCCTTCGAGGAGATCGGGTCCGCAGCGCTGCTCTCCCGAGCGCTCGCCGGACTCGCCGGGGGGCGTGTTGTCTTCGTGCTGCCGGGCTCCCGTGGCGCCGTGCGCCTCGCCATGGAGCGGCTCATCCTGCCCGAGCTGGGCCATCTCACCGCCGAAGCGGGGAAGCGCCGCTAGACGCGGCTCGCCGAGCGAAGCCCGGCAAGGCTTGCGCCGGGGTCGTCAAGGCGCCCCCGGCCCCCGCCGAACAGCCTGGGGTGACAGGGCGCATCCCGATCGCCTTTGCCGCCTTGCTTGCTCTCAGCGCGGCCGCGAACCCCTCGCGCGCGGACACGTTCGTATGGATCGACGAGAAAGGTGTGACCCACGTCACAGATGACCCCGCCTCCGTTCCGCGCGCTGCGCGAGAGAAGCTCATACCGGAGGGGGCGCAGCGAGCCTCCCTCTGGAGCGACGGCTTCCGCGGGCCGCCCGTGCGCACGCCGCAAGGCGGGTCAAGCGCAGACGAAGACCGCATCTACCGCCTCTTGCAAGGCGCGGTCGATGACCTCGGGCGCGGCGATACGGCGCGCGCGTCGAGCGAACTCGAGGCAGTGTTGCGCGTCGCCCCCGGGAATGCCGAGGCGCATTGGTATCTTGCGCTCCTCGACCGCCAGCGCGGGCGGCACGAGTCCGCCGAAGGGCACCTGCGCGCCTTCCTCGCGAGTGCGGGCGATTCCCTAGCACCCTGGCGCGCCTCGGCCGAGCGCCGCCTGAAGGCCATCGAGGATGAAAAACGCCTGACCGAGGCCGACTCGGCTTCCGGACCGCTCCGCCTCGTAGCGCTCGAGAGCCCCAACTTTCGGATCCACTACGATGCCCAGCTCGGCACGGCAGCGCCGGACTATGCGCAGACCGTAGTCCGCTACCTCGAGGAGGCCCGCGCACACGCCTTGGAGGAGCTCGGCGTTGTGCCGCGCGAGCCCACGAGCGTGATCCTCTACGGCAAGGCGGCCTATCTCGAGGCGCACCGACACCGCTTCTCGTTCCCGACGGTGGGCTTTTTCGATGGACAGATGCACGTGGTCTCCGCCGCGCATCCGGCGGGCGAGCTGCGCGCGTTGCTCTTCCACGAGTACACCCACGCGGTCTTCCGCGAGCAAGCCGGCAGCGACCGCCCGTTCTGGCTGAACGAAGGCCTCGCCGAGCTGGCCGGCCGCGAATCCCGGCGTCAGCTCGGCCTCTCGCGCAGTGAGCGCGAAGCGCTGAGGCGACGGATCGACGCGGGGGCGTGGCTTGCGCTGCGACGCCTGGCACCCGGCTTTGCAGGCCTCGACGACGAACAGGCGCGGGCGGCCTACCTCGAATCGACGGCCGCTGTGCTCTGGATCGAGGCGCGAACCACGCCGCAGGAGCGCGCTAGGCTCCTTGCCGAGCTCGGCACCGGCATGCCCGACGATGAGGTCCTGCGCACGGTCGTCGGCCGGGATACGGAGGGAATCGACGCTGCAGTCCGGAGCGCGATCCTGGCCGAGTTTCCATCGACCGCGGGGCCGTCTGCGCCACTCTCAGGAGGGGCTGGGCAGATGCCCTAGCTTCCTTGCGAGGCGCTTTCCGCGTCGCGATCGTGCTCGTCTTGGAGCCGGCTGGCCTCGAGCAGGAGCTCGGTCACTGTGCTGCGGATCGTGCGCTCGGGAGGAGCCGCACCGGACTCGAAAGCGAAGCGCCCCTTCACCGCGGACACCAGGGAAAGCGCGGCATCGAAGCCGAGCAGCGTCTTCGCCTCCGCGTGGACAGGTGCCCCATCCTCCAGCCAGATCCGTCCTTCCGCTCCGTCGGACGTGATCTGCAGCACGCCCGTCTTGCGGCCCATCTCGAGGATCTGCAATACGGCGAAGCTCGGAATCTCCGCCAGTTCGCCCCGAAGGGCCTCCACGTCAGTCCTGCGCTCGAAGAGCACGGTCTCTACCTCTCCGGTGTCGGGTCCGGCCAACGGACCGCCCGCGCGACTCTGCATGAGACAGAAGGTAATCACCTGGCCCGCGATTTCGATTCGGTCGCCCGGCTTTAGCTCGCGCTCTCCGGTCAGGGGCTGACCGTTGAGGAGTGTTCCGTTGGTGCTCCCAAGGTCCCGCAGCACCGCGCGCGCTCCGTCGTAACGGATCTCGGCGTGGCGACGCGACGCCTCCAGCGACGCCAGGGGCAGGTCGCAGGAACTGCTCCTTCCCACCACCCAGGTCGCGTCCTTGCGAAGCGCGACGGGAGGATGCGGGGGCGCGAAGAGGAGCGGGGTCGAGCTCCAGTCCATGCTTCAAAATCGGCAGGTCCCACGCGAGGCTTTACGGCGTCGTCGCGTGGGGGGGATTGCGCACGGCGGGGCTTATCTCCACGGGGTCGCCCCGCTCCCAGCCAAGAGCGTGGACCGTTCCGGCAGGCACCTCGAGGACGAGGTCGGCGTCCTCCCGCGGGCGATATTCCGGCAGGCCCGCCGTGAGCGGATCGAGCTCGGGAGGTGGATGGGGCAGCCGCTCGGAGAAGTCCACGACGCGCGTGCCTCGGATCCACACGATGTCGATGTCGAAGTACATGCCCGCCATCCAAAATGCAGGACGGCCGGGCTCGTCAAACGGGAAGGCCATGCCCGCGCCGGCGCCCAAGGACTTGCGCCCCCCAAGACCGCGGGCCCGCTCCTCGGGCGTACGGGCGACGTCGACCCGAATGACGTCCGATCGGATCTTGATCGTCGGGGCCGAAGACCCTGCGCTCTGTCCGCACGCAGCGACGAGTGCCCCGAGGGCGAGGACCGCAAAAAGGGCAGGGCTTCGACCCCGCGCCGCCTCAGCGCACCGCGAAGCCACGCAGACCCTCCGGCTCCTCTGAATGCTCTTCGACACCGTCGACTCGCGCCGCGGGCGGCCCGACGCGACAAAAAGCCGCGAGCTTGGCCACGAGCCCCGGCTTGCCCTCGAAGACGGCCTCGACAGAGCCGTCGGGCAGGTTGCGCACCCAGCCGTCGACACCGAGCGCGCACGCCCTCTCCCGGGTCGCGTAGCGGAAGGCGACCCCTTGCACGCGCCCGTGAACGATCAAGCGCCGGCGGATCAGCATCGCATCGGGCATCCCTTGCCCTCCTCCTGCCCGAGATGGGCGCAGCAAAGCCTCGCGAGGCTATCGTGGGAGGCAGACGGTCGCCGCGTCCCGGGCGCTGTGGAATCCGGCCCTGATTGGCGTCGGGGAGGCAACCATGGATCACGCATTTTCCGCGCTTCTCGGCGACGCGCGAGAGCTTCTGCCCGAAGCCGTTCGCCTTCGCCGGCGGATTCACCGGACGCCAGAGCTCGGTCTTGAGCTCCCCATCACCCGAAGGGCGGTGCTGGAAAGCCTCGAAGGGCTGCCCCTCGATCTCGAGACCAGCCCCAAGACGAGCGGTGTCGTGGCGACGCTGCACGGGAAGGCTCCGGGCAGAACGATTCTTTTGCGCGCGGACATGGACGCGCTCCCGCTCGAGGAGGGCACCGGGCTCGAGTTCAGCTCGGAACGCGCGGGCGCGATGCATGCGTGTGGGCACGACGCACACACCGCGATGCTTGTGGCCGCGGCGCGTCTTCTGGCCTCGCGGCGGGAGCAGTTCGAAGGCAGCGTGAAGCTGCTCTTCCAGCCCGGAGAGGAGGGCTTCGGCGGCGCGCGAATCCTGATCGGAGAAGGACTGCTGGAGCGCGAGCCGCGGGTCGAGGGTGCATTCGCCATCCACGTCGATCCGACGCTCCCGGCGGGCTGCGTCGCCACACGGGCGGGACCCATCATGGCCTCGGACGATCTCTTGTCGATCGACCTCACCGGCAAGGGCGGCCATGCCTCGATGCCCCACCAGGCGGTGGATCCGATCCCCGTGGCCTGTGAGATCGTGCTCGCCCTGCAAGGCTTGGTGACGCGGCGGGCGGATGCCTTCGACCCTGTCGTGGTCTCCGTGACGCGGGTGCGGGCGGGGACCACGGGCAACGTGATTCCGGCCACTGCGCATCTGCTCGGCACCATCCGCACCGTCTCCGAGCGCGCGCGCCGTGCCGTGCATGAGGGCGTGCGTCGGGTCGCTCTCGGCATCGCCGCGGCGCACGAGGTCGAGGCTCAAGTCCACGTGCTCGCGGGCTACCCCGTCACCGTGAATCACGAAGGGTTCGCACGATTCACGCAAGAGGTCGCCTCGGACCTCGCCGGGAGCGGAAACGTGATCGAGATGAAAACGCCGATCATGGGCGCGGAGGATTTCTCGTACATCCTCGAGCGGGTTCCGGGTGCGATGGTTTTCCTCGGCGCGCGGCCGGACGACCGGGAGCCCGCCCCGCTCCACTCCAACCGCATGGTGCTCGACGAGAACGCCCTCGCCACGGGCATCGCTCTTCACGCCGCGGTGGCGCTTCGCTTCCTCGAGAGCGGGATCCGGCGGTCCTTGTGACCCGTCGCGCGGAGCGAGGGCTCCTTTCTCCCGAGCGAGCGCGCACGCTCTACGCCCTCGCGGACGCGCTCTTGCCCCCCGGGCCACCCGACGATCCCGGCGGGAGCCCGGGCGGCGGCGGCATCGATGTGGCACCGCTCGTCGAGGCTCGGCTCGCGCACGCGGAACGCAGCCGCGTGTGGGAGATCAGGCTCATGCTCATTCTCCTGGAATGGTGGCCGCGGCTGGCGCTGCGAGGGCGGCGCGGCTTTTCCTGGCTCTCCCGGGGCGAGCGCCTGCGCGTGCTCGAGAACTTCCAGCACGGCGCGTTTCGAAGATGCCGGCGCGCGACGAGCGAGCTGCGCGCCCTTGTCCTCGGTGCGGCGAACGAGGCGCTCGGGTCCTACTCCTTGCCCGGCGCGTAGTACTCGAAGTCGACCAGGTTCTCCTTGAGATACTCCCGCAGCCGGGAGACGAGACGAGCTTCGAGCTGGCGCACACGCTCGCGCGTCACGTGGAACTCGTCGCCCAGTTCTTGGAGCGTCTTCGGCTCTTCCGCGAGAATGCGCTGCTCGATGATCTGACGGTCGCGCGGGTCGGTCAGCGTCTCTGCGAAGGCGTGGACTTTGTCGGAGAAGACCCGTCGCAACTCGCTGTCGGAGACCTGGCCCTCCACATTCTCGCCGCCGCCGGGGAGGAGGTCGCCGAACGAGGCCCCCCCGTCGTCGCGGCCGACCGGCGCGTCGAGCGAGAGGTCCGGCTCCGCGAGGCGCTGCTCCATGTCGCGCACGTCGGCCTCCGACACCTCGAGCCGCTCCGCGAGGAGCCGGGGTTCGACTTCGAAGCCCAGTCGCTCGAGCTCGCGCTTTTCCCGGTTCAGGCGGAAGAACAGCTTGCGCTGCGCGCGCGTCGTGCCAAGTCGCACCAGACGGATGTTGTCGAGCAGGTACTTGAGGATGTAGGCGCGGATCCAGTACGCCGCATACGAGGAAAGCTTCACGCCCTGGTACGGGTCGTAGCGCTTTACGGCCTGAAGCAGGCCGATGTTCCCTTCCTGGATGAG
>DOUU01000040.1 GCA_003520425.1 Deltaproteobacteria bacterium | reverse complement strand
CCGAAGGGATTGCCGATGGCCAGCACCAGCTCTCCGACCTCCAGCTTATCCGAGTCCCCCAGGGGCATGACCGGCAGCCCGCTGGCCTGGATCTTCAGCAGGGCCAGGTCCGTCCGCGCATCCTTGCCCACGACCTTGGCCGGGAGCTTTCGGTCGTCCATGAGCCGGATTTCGATGTCGCCGGCCTGCTCGACGACGTGATCATTCGTGAGGACATACCCGTCCGCGCTCAAGAGGACCCCGGAGCCCACCGACGAGCGCTCGCCCGGAGGGAGCGGCGGATGACTCTCGGGCAGGGGGTAGTCTGTGCCCCCCTCCGTCTTCACGTTGATTTGCACGACGGCGGGTCGCAGGTCCTTGGCCAGACGGATGAACGCCTGGTCCAGGCGCATCAGATCGGGATCCTCCCGGTTTCCGGCTCCGGCGGACTCGGTCCACAGGGCCGCCTCGGCCGGTGCCGGAAGGCGGGTCGCTCCCACGACACTCCCCAAGGCCGCCAGGACGATCGCGGCCCGGCAGCACCGATGCTTCCATCTCATCTGACCCCTCCACGAATGCCGAATCCTTCGACGGTTCGACGGTTCGGCTGTTCGACCGTCCGGACCCTCATCTCAGGCGAGCTGCACGGCGAAGCCTCCCGCCTCCACCCATTTGGTGGCGAGCTGGACCGATCGAGGGCCGGTGGCCTGCACGTGAAGGCGCCGGCGATCACGTCCCAGCGTTTCCAGACTCACCCGCAGATGGTCGCGCGGCAACCATCGCAGGGCCCGCTCCGCCCATTCCACCGCCACCACATGCCCGGGGACGATCCAGTCGAGATAACCCGCGCCCTCGAGCTCTGCGGCGCTTCCTACACGGTAGAGATCGGCATGGATGAGACGGCGCGGGCTACCGTCCGGCCCGCGCCCCTCGTATTCGCTCGCAATCACAAAGGTCGGGCTCGAAACCGAGCTTGGATCGATCTCAAGCCCGGCAGCAAGCCCCTTCACAAACACTGTTTTACCCGCACCGAGGGGACCCTCAAGGGCCACGACCACACCCCGCTCGTCAATTACCCGGGCGAGCATTGAGGCGAGGTCCCGGGTCTGTTCAGGGCTGTGGGAATGAAATCGAAAGCCCGCGCTCATGGCCCCTCGCCCGTCCAGCCCGAAGGCGCCGCAGGACGAGCTCGTCCTGCTCCGTGCCATGGCGCCGGAGCGCCTGGGCAGCCCGCGGGAGCTCGCGCGCCACCTCTCCAGCGAGCACGCCCGATGGGCCCACGCGGGCGGCGAGTCGATCACCGGCAAACCCATGCAAATACACGCCAAGCGCGGCCGCCACGAGCGGCGTAAGTCCTTGCGCGAGCAGCCCTGCAACGACGCCCGTGAGAACATCACCCGTGCCGCCGGTAGCGAGGACCGGGCCACCCGTTGCGTTCACCACGATCCTGCCTTCGGGCGAGGCGATCAGCGTGGCCGCACCCTTGAGCACGACCACCGCACCGCTTTCCCGCGCAAGCGCACGGGCCGCGCCGACACGGTCGCGATTCACCTCGGCAGCCGTGAGGCCCATCAGGCGGGCCGCCTCGCCGGGGTGGGGCGTCAGAATAGAGGGCCCCCTCCTGCCCTTCAACACGGACAGCGCACCCCCGAGGGCGTTGAGCCCATCGGCGTCGAGAACAAGGGGCGTGTCCAGGGCACCCACAAGGCGGCGCACCAAGGCCTGGGTCTCGCCTGCCGTCCCAATTCCGGGGCCCAGGGCCACCACATCCCGCTCCCGGGCGAGGGCAGCGAGGAGTGTCTCCGAGGCCGCTCCGAAACAATGCTCCGCCGTATCCGGGACGGGGGCCGTCATCGCCTCGGTGCACTTCGCGGCGAGGATATCGGCGATGGACAAGGGACAGGCGATGGTGACAAGCCCGGCCCCCGCCCTGCCCGCTCCCTCCGCGGCAAGGGCTGCGGCTCCGCTCTTGCCACGGGATCCCGCGATCACAAGCACGTGTCCGAACGTCCCCTTGTGTCCCGCCGCCGGGCGCGCGGGGAGCTCGGCGCCCGCCGCCGCCTGCGTCCAGAGCTCTGCCGCGGGCTCGACGCCCGGCGCGGTGTTCTGGATGCCGATGCGCGCCACGCGCACCGCACCCGCAAGGGATCGACCGGGCTCGAGGGCAAGGCCGAGCTTGGGAAGCCCGAGCGTCACCGTGACGTCGGCTTCGGGTACGTCGCCCCAGGGTTGTCCGGTGTCTGCGTCGAGTCCCGACGGCAGGTCCACAGCGACGATCGCGCACTCCTCCCGCGCCGCTCGCATGCGCCGCAGCGCAAACGCGGGTGCACCTTCGACCCGGCGCGAGAGGCCTGTGCCGAAGAGGGCATCGATCACGATTCCGCGCCGGGGGGGCTCAAAGGAGCCATCGCCGATCGGGACACCCGCCAGACGGGCACGCGAGAGGTTTGTGGCCGCGTCTTTCGCCGCATTCGCCGGATCGCCCACCAAGGCCACTTGCACGGGGACGCCCAGAAGGTGAAGGTGGCGCGCCGCGACAAGTCCATCCCCGCCGTTATTCCCGGTGCCGCACACCGCGACGACCTCGGCACCGGGCTCGAGCCGCTCGAGCACGGCTTCCGCGACCGCGCGGCCCGCGCTCTCCATGAGGAGCTCGCCCGGTACACCGAGGGTCTCGATCGTGTGTCGATCGAGGGCGCGCATCTCGGCCGCCGTCACCAAATGCCATACGCCGGGTGCGGGCGCTGTCCCCTTCACGGCTCCCCCTCGAGCACGACGAGGCCAATGCAGCAGAAGGGGTCGTGGGTCAAGGTCAGCGCCGCGCGCGTTACGCCGGCCGTGCGCGCTCGCTCGGCCGCGCCGGCATGAAACTGCAGGCTGGGCGCCGCCCCGGAAGCGCGCACCACCTCCACTTCGCGCAAGGCCAGACCCCGAGCCCCAAGCGCCCTGCGCGCTGCGAGCTTGGCGGCCAAGCGCACGGCCAAGCTCTGGGCAGCACCGCGGGGCGTTTTGCGCGCGGCGTAGGCCCGCTCGCCTGCGGTGAAAACCCGCAAGCGGAGCCGCTCCCCGTAACGCTCCAGAAGGCGCTCGAAGCGCGGAACGTCGACGATCTCGACGCCAGTCGCCACGATCATCGAGGCATCATGCCACGAGCGCGCGCAGGTCTCGCACGGCTCGGTCAAGCCCGACGAGCCCGGCCCGGGCAAGGCACGCGCGACCGACGCACACCCGTTCAGCCGCAGCCACTGCGCCGAGAAGCTCGGGCAGGGTGCTGTAGCCAAGACCTCCGCCGAGGACGAGGCCGAGCCGGAGCTTGGCCGCGAGCCGCCCCGCATCGCCCAGGCGTTCGGCTGCTGCTGCCCGCTCGCCTGGCGGCAGGTCGACGATCCCTCCGGTGTAGAGCTCGACCCCCGCAATCCCGGCCGCATGGGCCGCTTTCACAGCTTCGAGCTCGGGCACCACGATGGCCGTGGTGGGAATCCCTGCCTCCCGAAGCGCTCGGAGGAGGGGCGGAACCCCGGAAGCCATGGCACGCGTCTCAAGGGGCCCGGCGGGCTGCCTGGTTTCCCGGTTCTCNNTGGTCCGGCCGCACCTCCAGGGCCAGTTTCAGCAGGCCCTGTGCGGGCGGCATGCGCAGCTCAAAGCTCCGCGCCGCGTGGCGCGCGTCTCGCACATCGCGCTCCCGCACCGGACGAAGATCCTCGCAAACGCCAAGACGGATCGAGTCCGCTCCCGCCAGCTCTCCCAGGGCCAGAGCTGCAAGCAGGTC
>DOUU01000357.1:976-7267 GCA_003520425.1 Deltaproteobacteria bacterium | reverse complement strand
AGAGCGCGGTGGTCGAGCCGCTGCCGGACGTGACGCCGAGCGAGATCATCGGGCTCCTCGAATATCTCGACCTGCGCGGAGGGGGAGAGGACCTGTTCCGGATTGCCGCCGACACGAGTCGGCGCTTCGATCAGATGATTGCGGTGGTGAAGGCCGCGGAGNNTCCTTGCGGCGGATGCGGCGGAGCAAAAGCGCATTTGGCGAGAACGGCTGCTCGCGCTGCGCCTGATCCGGGACGTGAATGACCTCCTGATGCGCGCGCCGGGCAACCGCGTCGAGGCCGATGTGGCCCGGGAGCTCATCGCCATGCGGCTCCCGCAGGAGGACTACGAGCGGGTGTTCGACCAGCTCGTTCGCTGGGGCCGTTTCGGGGACCTCTTCGACTACGACGAGGCGTCCGAGGAGCTGTCCGTCGCGTCCTAGCGCCGACCCCNNGCTACTCGTCGCGCGTGAGATAGGTGTATTCCTGCAGTCCCTGCTCATACTGCTTGCGCAGGCGAGCGGATTCCTCCAGGCTGATCGTGCCTTCGCGCAGCGCCGCCTCGATCCTTCGGCGCACACGCTCGACGAGCTGCCGCTGATCGTACTCGACGTAGGACAGCACCTCGTGGACCTCGTCGCCCTCCACCACGTGCTCGACCACGGTGCGCCCCTGCTCGTCGAGCCGGACGTGCACCGCGTCGGTGTCGCCGAAGAGATTGTGGAGGTCGCCCAGGATCTCCTGGTAGGCCCCGACCAGGAAGACTCCGATGTAGTAGGGGAGTCCGTTGTACGTGTGAAGCGGCAGCACATCCTTCACATCACGCTGGTCGATGAACTGGTCGATCTTCCCGTCGCTGTCGCAAGTCAGGTCCGCGAACACTCCACGCCGCGTCGGTCGCTCGTCCAGGCGGTGGATCGGCATCACCGGGAACAGCTGCTTCACCGCCCAGTGGTCCGGTGCGGACTGGAAGACGGAGAAGTTCCCGTAGTAGGTGTCGGCCAGGCCCTTCTCGAGGTCCTCGAGGTCCTCCGGCACGTAGGGAAGCTCGCGCACGATCCGCAGGATCTTCTCGCAGCAGTCCCAGAACAGGCGTTCCACCCGGGCCCGCGCGCGCAGGTCGAGGTAGCCCAGGGAGAAGAGCGTGGAGGCCTCCTCCTTGAGCTGCAGGGCGTCGTGGTAGGCCTCCTGCACGTTCTTGCGGGAGATGCCCGACCACACCTCGGAGAGGTCGCGCAGTACCTTGGGACCTTCTTCATGCACGGGGTCGGGCGGCTTGCCCGTCACCATCTCGTTCACCCCGAGGACATCGAAGATCAGCACCGAGTGGTGCGCGACCATGGCGCGCCCGGCCTCGGTCACGATGTCGGGATGCTGCACCTGGCTCGCGTCGCACGCCTCCTGGATGAAAGCCACGACGTCGTTCGCATACTCCTGGACGGAGTAGTTCATCGACGAGTGGAAGTTGGTCTGCGAGCCGTCGTAGTCGACCCCGAGGCCCCCGCCCACGTCGAGGACGCTCGGCCGCGCGCCGAGCTTGTGCAACTCCACGTAGATGCGGCTCGCTTCGCGCAGCGCGTCCTTGTGCGCGCGGATGGCGGTGATCTGCGATCCGATGTGGAAGTGCAGGAGCTCGAGGCAATCGAGCATGTCCTCGCTGCGAAGCCGCTCGACGGCCTCCACGATCTCGACCGCCGAGAGCCCGAACTTCGAGCGGTCCCCGGTGGACTCGACCCACTTGCCGGCACCCCTCGTGGTGAGCCGCGCGCGCACTCCGATGCGCGGGCGAATGCCGAGCTCACGGCTCGTCTTGATGAGGAGGTCGATCTCGCGGAAGCGATCGATCACGATGATGGGGTTGCGGCCGAGGCGCTGCGCGAGGAGCGCGGTCTCGATGTAGGCGCGATCCTTGTACCCGTTGCAGATGATGAGCGCCCCCGGCGTCTCGAGCAGCGCGAGGGCCACGAGCAGCTCGGGCTTGCTGCCCGCCTCGAGCCCAACCCCGTAGGGAGCGCCGTCGTCGATGATCTCCTCGACGACTTGCCGCTGCTGGTTCACCTTGATGGGATACACGCCTCGGAAGCGGCCGCGGTACCCGTACTCTTGGATCGCGCTCGCGAAGGCGCCGCACAGGCCCTTCACGCGGCTCGCGAGGATGTCGGAGAAGCGCACGAGAAGGGGAGGACGCAGCCCGCGCCGCTCGAGCTCGCCCACGAGCTCGAGCAGGTCGATGCCCGCGCCCCCATCTCCACCGGGGCGGACCTCGACGCGCCCTGCGTCGTTGATCGTAAAAAAGCCAGCGCCCCAGCTTTGCACGAGGTAGAGCTCAAGGCTGTCGCGAACCGTCCAGCCGCGCATTTTCTGTGTCGCCTTGCCTCCGCCGGGCGCCTCCCTTGGCGCCCTCGTTTGCCAAACGCCGCCCTATATAGCTCGTCCTGTCCGTCGCGCATCGCGCGCGTCGCCCCGCCGCCCCGGGTCGGCTCTTTAGAGGGGGAGGGTCTCCTCCTCGCCGGTGCGCAGATTGCGCACCTTCACCTCGCCGCGGGCCGCTTCGTCCGGGCCGATCAGATACACGCGCTCCGCACCCGCTCGATCGGCATCCTGCAGCACGCGCCTTAACTTCCCGTGCCCGAGCACGAGCTCGATCGAGTGTCCGGCGCGGCGGAGGCGCTTTGCCAAGGCGATGGCAGCCGGACGCTCGGCGTCGCCGAAGGCGAAGACGACGCCATGGAGATCCCGGGGGCGGGCGGGCAAGAGGCCGCGATCGGCGAGGAGCTCCAGGATCACGGCATCGCCGAAGCCGAAGCCGACCGCCGGGATGGCCGCGCCTCCCATCGATTCGAGGAGGCGGTCGTAGCGCCCGCCGCCGCAGATCGCGCGCAGCTTGCCCTGGGTGTCGTAGGCCTCGAAGACGATCCCCGTGTAATAGGCCAGGCCGCGCACCACGGAGGCGTCGAACACCACCCACTCCCGGCATCCGTACTCCTCGAGCAGCTGGAAGAGCTGGCGCAGCTCCTCGAGGGCCTGCGAGCCCGGCGGCGCTCCGGCGGCCGCCTCCTCGAGGCTCCGGGCACCGAGGAGCTCGACCACATTCCGGGCTTCTCCGGGTGCGAGCCGCACCGCGCCCGCGGGATTGCACAGCAGCTCGCACACGGCTTCGGGGCCGATCTTCGAGAGCTTGTCGATGGCCACGCACAGCGGCTCGAAGGCCTCGGGCCGATTGCGCAGGATGCCCTCGCGCAGCGTCTCTTCGAGGAGGGCGCGGCTGTTCACCCGGATCTTTACGTCCGCGGGCCCAAGCCCAAGACGCTCGAGGGCGAGCGTGATGGCCGAGATGAGCTCCGCCTCGGCCCCGACCCCCCGCTCGCCCCAGATGTCCATGTTCCACTGGTAGTGCTCCCGACGGCGGCCCCGGGTGGTGCGCTCATAGCGCCAGTTCTGGGTGATGGCGAACCAGCGCAGGGGAAGGCGCAGGCCCCCGGCCCGGGCCATCACCATGCGTGCGATCGAGGGAGTCATCTCCGAGCGCAAGGCCAAGTGCCGGTCATGCAGCGTGAAGTGATAGAGCTGCTCGACGATCTCCTCGCCTGCCTTGCGAATGAACAGCTCCGCGTGCTCGACGATCGGGGCGTCCACCTCCTCGAAGGCGTACAGGCGCGCGACCTGGCGAAAGAGGTCGAAGAGCCAGCTGCGCACGCGCATGTCCTCGGGATAGAAGTCGCGCGTCCCGCGCGGCGGCTGGAGATCGATCTTCGCCATGGGCGCTTGCTTACCACAGGCGCGCGCGGCTTTGCCCCCCATGAGAAGGGAACATGTCCGTCCTTTTGATGGGCGGCAAAGGCCCGACTCCGGGAGACGCCCGCCGGGGCCGCCTGCCGCCCCGGAGGCCCGGGCCCACCCGCTTGCCAAGTCTCTAGCGTGCGAGGGCGAGCATCGCGGTCTGGGCCACCTCGATGCAGGTCGTCATGTTGCGATCGAGGTCGATCGCGGCCGGCCCGGGCCAGGGCGTGCGGTCCGACACCACGCAGATGCAGCCCGCCCGCAGGCCGAAGAGACCGGCCAGGGTGAGGATCACCCCCGATTCCATCTCGCAGTTGAGAATGCCCGCGGCCTGCATCTCTCGGATCCGCGCCTCGTGGCCGGGGGTCCAGTAGCCCCGGTAGCTCATGGACTCCATCCGACCGTCCGCGGCTGCGACCGCGTTCCGGGCGTAGAAGGCGTCGAGGGACCAGGTGACCCCTGTGTGGAAGCGCGCACCCCGCCCGGAAGCGGCCTCCACCAAGGCTCCGACCACCCGATAGTCGCTCACGGCGGGATATTCGGGATGGACGTAGCTCCGCGAGGTGCCGTCGTCCCGGACCGCTCCGGTCGTCACCACGAGGTCGCCGAGCTCAAGCCGCGAGGAGAGCCCCCCGCTGTTGCCGACTCGAATATAAGTATGGGCGCCAAGCTTCGTGAGCTCTTCGATCAGAATGGCTGTGCTCGGCCCGCCGATTCCCGTTGAGGCAGCGGAGAGCGCAACGCCGCTCCGTTCCCCTGTCAGGATGCGGTACTCGCGGACGTTGCAGACTTCCCGCACGCCCTTCCAGGAGGCGGCGATGCGCCCAACCCGGGCCGGGTCTCCGCACAGGAAGACGTGGGGAGCGATATCCCCGGGCTTGCAGCCTGTAATCGGTTGGACGTTGCTCATTTTCGAGCAACGTAGCCGCCCGCGCGGTGGCCCGCTCAAGTTTTCCGGGGAGCACCCGACCGTGCCGTAAGCCTTTCGGGGAGGCGCGAGCGGGACGGAGGGCCGATCGGGGCTTGGCTTGTCAGCCCCAAGGCCTCGGGCTATGGGTGCCCATCCCGCCCGGCCGGACTAGGCGTCCGCTCCCCGCGGGCATGGGAGCTCCGTGGCCAAGGCCCTCGTCATCACCGAAAAGCCCAGTGTGGCCCGGGACATCGCTCAAGCTCTCGGCGGCTTTAGCGAGCACGAGGGCTTCTATGAGAACGAGCGCTACGTCCTAAGCTTCGCCGTGGGGCACCTTTTCGAGCTGCTCGAGCCCGAGGAGATCGACCCGAAATACAAGCGCTGGCTGCTCGACGACCTCCCGATCCTGCCGGAGGAGTTCCGCTTCAAGCCCAAGTCGGGTCAGGCCGAGCGGATCCGGACCTTGAAGAGGCTGATTCAGCGCGACGACGTCGACCTCGTGGTGAACGCCTGCGACGCGGGCCGCGAGGGCGAGCTCATCTTCCGCGAGATCGTGAAGCATTTTGGCAGCCCGAAGCCGGTGCGGAGGTTGTGGCTCCAATCCATGACCGACGATTCGATCCAGGAGGGCTTCGCCCATCTGCGGCCGGGCAGGGACTTCGAAGGGCTCGGGGCGGCGGCCGAGTGCCGCGCCTTCTCCGATTGGCTGATCGGAATGAATGCCACGCGCGCCCTCACCAAGCGGCTCAAGGCGCGCAAAGAGAAGACGGCATGGTCCGCGGGCCGGGTCCAGACCCCGACGCTTGCGCTCCTGGTCGAGCGCGAGTTCGAGGTGCTCGCCCATGTGCCCCGGCCCTACTGGCGCGTCACCGGCACCTTCGAGCGCGACGGCCAGACCTACACCGGCACCTGGTTTGACCCCGCCTTTCGAGCGGGCGAAGACGAACAGGCGCGGGACGACCGGATCTTCGACGAGGGGCGGGCGCAGGCGATCGTGGCTGCGGTGCGCGGGCAACGGGGCACGGCGGAGGAGACCCGCAAGCCCTCCCGGGAGTCGGCACCCCCGCTCTTTGACCTCACCAGCCTTCAGCGCGAAGCCAACCGGCGCTTCTCCTGGTCGGCGAAGCGAACCTTGGGCGCCGCCCAGCGCTGCTACGAGCAGCACAAGATCCTGACCTACCCGCGGACGGATTCGCGCTGCCTCCCCGAGGACTACCGCGAAACGGTCCATCGCGTGCTGGCGACCCTCGCCGGTGCCGCCCGTCACGAGGCGCCCGTCGCGATGGGAGAGTACGCCACCGCCGCGGCGAACCTTAAGCGCACGGGCCTTGAGAACGAGGCTCGCATCTTTGACAACTCAGGCGTGTCAGACCACTTCGCCATCATCCCGACCGGAACGCTGCCCACGGCGGGTCTGTCGGGAGACGACCGGCGCCTTTTTGACCTGGTCGTGCGCCGCTTCCTCGGCGCCTTCTATCCCCCCGCAGTGTGGGTGCGCGTCGAGCGCACGACCGAGGTGTGCGGCGAGCGCTTCCGCACGCGAGCCCGCTCGCTCCAGGAGCCCGGCTGGCGCGCGGTCCTGGCGGAGGCCGGGGAGAGCGCGGAGGAGGAGAGCGTGCAC
>DOUU01000357.1:821-944 GCA_003520425.1 Deltaproteobacteria bacterium | reverse complement strand
GCTCTCGCTCATGGAGAACGCGGGCCAGCAGATCGAAGACGAGAATCTGGCGGCGGTGCTCCACGAGAAGGGGATCGGCACTCCGGCCACCCGCGCCGACATCATCGAGAACTTGATTGCCAA
>DOUU01000357.1:0-758 GCA_003520425.1 Deltaproteobacteria bacterium | reverse complement strand
TCGAAAAAGGCCGAAGGACGGCCGCCGACTACATGGGGGAGATCGCCGAGTACGCTCGCGAAATCGTGAACCGCGCCCGCAACTTCGAGTTCGACGAGGTCTATCCCGACCGCGACCCTCTCGGTCTCTGCCCGCGCTGCGGGAGGCCCGTCTACGAACGCTCGTGGTTCTACCGCTGCGTGGAAGAGCCGGGGACACCCGAGGAGGAGGTGNNCCCTGCGTAGAAGAGCCGGGGACACCGGAGGAGGAGGTGTGTCCGCTGCGCATCTGGAAGGACACCTCGGGCCGCTACATCGATCGGGCCAGCGCTGCGGCACTCCTGCGCGATGGCAGGACCGGCGTCCTTGACGGCTTCACAGCGCGGGATGGCCGCACCTACCGCGGACGCCTCGAGCTCGACCGCGAGAGCTGGAGCGTCAAGGTGCGCTCCGAGGGCTGGGCCGAGGGGGAGCAGGCGCTTGCGGCCCCCGAGTACGAGGTCAACACCGAGCCGCTCGGCCGCTGTCCGCGCGAGGAGGACTGCAAGGTCATCGAGTCGTCCACGCACTTCATCTGCGAGCGCAAGCTCAAGGAAGAGCAGAATGGCAAGGACGACTCGCTCCCGAAGAGCTGCGGCTTCCAGCTCCCGCGGACGGTCTGCAAGCGCGAGATCACGCGCGAGGAGGCCATGGTCTATCTGCGGACGGGAAGAACGGAGCTGCTCACCGATTTCACCTCGCGCTTTGGGCGGCCCTTCTCCGCCACACTCGTGTTGAAGG
>DOUU01000472.1:3446-5307 GCA_003520425.1 Deltaproteobacteria bacterium | reverse complement strand
TTTGCGTCGCTCTCCGTCGGTGAGCCGACAGCGGGGTTCTATCGCGCGGCGGTAGATTCCGCCTCGAACCAGAGGGAGGGGACCATGGGAGGGGAACGGCAGCGGGCGCTTTTGGCCAAGGCTCGCGCAGCCCTCGAGGATCTCTTCGGCACGGCGCGTACCGCCGCGCTCTTAGCGGTCGAGCGAGCGCACGAGGAGCTATGGAGCGACCTCCGCACCTTGCGTCTGCGGGCCGGCGCCGACGAGTTCGGCGGGNNCCGCCGCCCTCGAGCGCGGCGAGCCGCTCGTGCGCGTCCTTCGCGACATGGTGGCCCAGCATGGGTCGATCCGCCGCGCGGATTCCCGCGTGAGCGAAGTCTGAGCGACCGAGCGCTTTCGATTAGCCCCGGCTTTAGGGCTTTACACCCGACCCGCGTAGGGTGTTAACTGCGACGTGGGGGGTCCGCGCGCCTCNNCCTTTCGGACGCGCGACCCTTTCCTTCTCTCGCGTCGCTCAAGGTCGGCGGACGTTACTTGTGCCGCGGTCATTCCGTCCCGGTCGGCGTCGTGCCCTCGCCTTGCGCCTCTAGCCGCGCCCACGCGGGAGCTACTTCTCAAAGCCAGGCGGCAGCGCGGCTTCGAGCTCCGGAGGGGAACGGGAGTGGCAAGCGCACCCACCCCGAGGCGTGACCCAGACCGAGGCCGAGAGACAGTCGAGAAACTCGGCGCGCTTGCTCCTTAGCTCTTGCGCGTTCGGCCGAGAGCGAGTAGACCCATCAGTCCGCCACTGAGCAGGACCAGCGAGCCTGGCTCCGGCACGACGGAGAACTGCTGATCGACGAACGAGATGGTGGCGAACCCACCGCCAAAGGATTTGAGGTCGAAATCCTTTCCGAACGGATGGTGCCGATCCTTGTCGTGGTCCCTGTCCTTGTCCTTGTCGCCCTTTTCATGGTCGTCGTTGTCTTCGACGTCGTGATCGCCGCCTGTGCTCGTGCCAGAGGCCTTCACCAAGATATCCTTCTCGACAGAGAAGCTCGTCTGCGGGGCGAAAGTCACGGAGTCCACCTTTTGGGAGAGGCCGCTTCCTGTTTGAAAGACGTTGGCCGACGCGATGAAATCCCCACTCGGGATCCCGAAGAGATCCTCTGAGACAGTCGCTCCCGAGTGCGCACCCACAGCCGCCCCGTTGAACGCGAGGCGGAGATCGTCTACCGCGGTCCCGGGTGCAGCGCTGACGTCGTAGCTCACCAGCATGTCTCCTTGCTGACCGTTGAAGGCGCTGATGGCACCCACAATCCGGAAGCCATCAGAGAGGGTGAGCACCTTGTAGTCGGCAAGGTTTGGATCGAGTGACCCTGTCACCGTGATGGTGAAGTCGCTGAAGGTTAAGCTTCCGACGGTCAGGCTCTGGCCCCCGTTCAGGTCGGCGAGCGTTGTTGCTTGTACTCCACCCGCGAGCCCCATCGCCAAGGCAACAGCTACCCCCATCGCAGCTTTTCCGATCCGCATTTGCACCTCCGTTGCGCACAAGAGTCCCTGCATCCGCCCACCCGTTGGCAGTCTCAAAGACCCTCTTGCGCTTGTAATGGAAGTGGCTTCGGATGGGAGAAAGTGTCAGGGATCAGCCTCGGAGAAAGCACTGGGGCCCCCAGTGACAAGGCAGCGGCAAACTTTTTTGGCTTACAGAGAGTGTAAGTCCTTGAAATTTAAGGGGATCGCTCCGAGAGCGCTGAGGAACGTATTGCGGCGATCCGGCGAGCCCTGCTTCGGCTCAGAGCTGCTTCCCGCCTTCATTCCAAAGGCGAAGCGTGGATCTAAGAGGAACCCTTGCCCGTCGTCGGCCCAAAAGAGCGTCGATCGTCGTGTACGCAAACATAAA
>DOUU01000472.1:203-3427 GCA_003520425.1 Deltaproteobacteria bacterium | reverse complement strand
GTAGAGCAGAAGCACGCAATCGGGGCCCCCGTGCCTCGCGGCCCGGCCCCGCACCCTCTCCCACTGCGCAGCGCTCCGCGCCAGAAGAGTGCGCTCCTTCTGCGCGCCAAAGAAGGCATCGATGGAACCCGGGGTCCCGCCGCGCAGGGCCTCGGCCATGGCGGCGCCCAGGGCAAGGCGCGAAAGCTCTGCGCGGACGCTGCGTGCGTGAAGGGGGTCGCCCGCTTCGGCGAATCGGGCCGAGACCTCAAGACCGCGCAGCGTCGTCACGGACTCGTCGAAGGAGTACCTGTGGGCGAGCTCGTGGGCCAGGATCGTCGGGATGGAGCTCCGTGAGGCGGCGCGGGACGTCATGCGTACCCTGCGGGTCGCGCCGAAGCCGAGCGTTAAGTACTGGCTCCACGGGCCGGCAAGTCTCGCTTCAAGACCGCGCCGATAGGCGATACGCGGGAGGCGCCCGTAGGGTCGTCCGACGAGGGCCTCGAGCTCGGGTCTGAGCCGCTCGGCTTCGCGGGCGAGCTCCGTCGCGTCCTGAAGGATCGGCGCCTCGATCGACTCTGCGGCGGCGAGAAGGCGCTCCGCCCGCAGGAGAAGCGCGGCGATCCGCTTCTCCCCTTGGCCCTCCCCTCTTCCCTCCGAATCCAAGGGCTCTAGTCCGCTCCTGCAAGAACGCGGGCGGCGCGCATGTGGTGAGCCTCGGCGCGCTCGCTGTAGCCGTGCTCGCGGCCGAGGACACATGCCCTCCGGGCGTCGCAGCGGGACTTGCAGGCCGGCTCCCGAAGGCGCGTCTTGAGACACGCCGCGGTGTCGAAGCGAGGGCCCGCGAGAGCCTCCCCGTGGCACGCGTCCGCGCACGGGGCCGGGCATCCCTCGCAGGGCGCAAAGCGCTCGAGCTCTCGTGTGGGGAAGAGATCCCGCTCGCAAAGGACGAGGGCCCGAAGCGAGAGCCAGGGACCGAACTCGGGGTGCACGAGGAGCCCCAGGCGACTGGGTGCGCCAAGGCCTGCCGCACGGCCCAGGGCCACAAAGTCGGCGAAGACTCCGCTCCGGCACTCGGTGGCGAGGAGCGAACGGGCGGCACCCATCCCCGGCCACGCGGCGCAAGCGTCGGCGATTCTGCGCGTGTAGGCGTCGAGGGGATCCTGCGTAAACGAGGCCTCGGGGGAGCGCACAAACGCGTCGAAGAGGGCGCGGCCCCCCGACCCGAGGACGAGCACGGAGCGCGCAAGGGGGAAGAGAAGACCGAGGCGAAAAGGCGGAGGAACGAGCGAGTCGTAGCGGCTCGCCTCGAGAACGCCGAGGGCGTTAAAGCCCGCCGCGCGCAGAAACGCGCCAAGGGCACCTGCGAGGGGATCCGGGGTCTCCACTCCTGCGGCCTCTAGCCTCCCGTCTGCCTCATCGGAATTCTCGTCCGTCTAGGTGAGGCGGTCCCCGGCCCGAAGCCCCGCGTCCTTGGGGGCGAGCTTTCCGCCCTCACCGATCCGCACGCGTCCAATTCGAAGCTGCCCGCCGCGGGCTGCGATGAGCGCTCCATCGGAATCGACGCCGAGGACCGTTCCGGGCGGCTCCGCATCGTGGCCCGAAGGAGGAAGGAGCCTTCCGTCGAAAAGGCGCAGCCGCTCGCCGCGAAGGAGCGCATGGGCCCCGGGTTGCGGATCGCAGCCCCGGATCCACCGGCCGAGCTCGGCGGCGGGCCTTGCAAAGTCAAGGCGCGCCGCCGCGTCGTCGACTAGCCCCTGAAACGTGGCCTTCGACTCGTCCTGTGGGATTGGCTTCGCTCGGCCCTGCGCCACGGCTTCCACGGCTTCGACCATGGCGCCAAGGCCCAAGGGATAGAGCTTCTGAAAGTAGAGCGTTCCCGCGGTGTCGGTCTCCGCGATGGGAACGCCGCCGTGCTGGACGACGATGGGTCCCGTATCGACTCCTGCATCGGGCTGAAAGACGGTGACGCCCGTTTCCCTCTCGCCCAGCATGATCTGCCAGGGGATCGCGGCTCCGCCGCGAAAGCGCGGGAGAAGCGAGGGGTGAAAGCACAGCGAGGCCTTGGGCGCTGCATCCAGAATCTCGGGCGGGATGATCACGGTCGTGTAGGGAAGGACATTGAGCTCCGCGCGAAAGCTGCGGTAGGTCTCCACGAGCTCGGGGATTGTGACACCCCCACGCCGGAAGCGCGGGGGCCGAAGCAGAGGGATGCGGCGGGCTTCGGTTTCTGCGGCGAGGGGATCCGGCCGCCCGCGGTCGGGAGGCACGTAGACCGCGACGATCTCGTGGCCCGCTTCGGCCAAACGCACGAGCACATCTCTTCCAAACTGAGCCTGGCCGAAGATCGCGATGCGCATGGGGCTACCCTATCAGAAGCCGCCCTCACGGCGTTTCGCTGCGATCGCCGACCTTGCCACGGGGATGTGCGGGAATCCCACGGGCCATCGTGTGCGGCGGGATATCTCGAGTCACGACGGAGCGTGCACCGATCACGCAGTGGTCACCGATCGAGACGCCGCGAAGGATGGTCACGTCCGAGGTGATCCAGACATGGTCCCCGAGCGTGATGGGAGCGATCCGCTCCGGGTGCTCGGAGTCCAAGGCGTGCTGGTCTGCGTCGATGAGCCGCGCGCCGGGCCCGATCCAGGCCCTCCGGCCACAGAGGATTGCGCGCTTCGCCGAGAGGTGGCAGCCATTCAGCCAGCTCCCGGCACCCAGCACGATGCGCGCCCCGTCGAAGGCCCGCAAGTAGTTGGGACCGAGCTCCGTGCGAAGCCAGGTTCCCTCGCCGATCTCGATCGACGCCCCCGCGCCAAGGACAAAGCACAGAGCGCCGGGCGTGCGTTCGGTGACGACCCCCCGGCCGATCCGGAGCCTTGCGCCCGGGCCGAGCTCGTAGTGAGCCACCGCGAGATTCGTGCTCGCGGTGGAATCGATTTCGAGCCCCGGATGCGCTCTTTGAAGGCGCACAAGCCGCCACCTGTCGACGGCTTGGATCGTGCGCAGGAAGTGCGCCGCGAGGGGCTGCAAGTCCCTAGCCTTCCGGCAGACCGCCGTCGCGGAGCCGGAAGGTGATGAANNCCGTGGGTGGGATCGTAGGGAGAGAGACCGATCTGGACGCGATCTCCGGGAATCACTCGAATTCGGAAGCGGCGCATGCGGCCTGAAAGCTGCGCGGTCACGGTCTGGCCGGTCTCGAGAGTAATCTGGTAGCGCCCTCCGCCGAGGATCTTCTCCACCGT
>DOUU01000472.1:0-162 GCA_003520425.1 Deltaproteobacteria bacterium | reverse complement strand
ACAGGAGAGCTCGTCCAAAAAAGAAGGCCCGGGCTGCCGGGGTTCGGCAGCCCGGGCTCAAAGTCCGGCTACCAGTCGCCGCGACCGCCGCCGCCGTAGCCACCACGGCCACCGCCGCCTCCGCCGTAGCCACCGCGACCGCCTCCTCCTCCGCCCCCGCCA
>DOUU01000221.1:463-3544 GCA_003520425.1 Deltaproteobacteria bacterium | reverse complement strand
GGCTACGACGGCACGCCCTAGCGAAGGGCGCAGACCATGGGGCCCTCCCCCCGCTATCAGTGCCCGCCCGAGAGAGCTGGTCGCGGATTCGGTGGCTGAGGCGCGTCGGATGGGAATGCGAACGCTCGAAGGCGACGCCGCCACGCTCGAAGGTGAGCTGCGCCGCTGACGCGTCAACGAGGATGGAAAGCCGCGTGACGTTTTCGTGGAGGCCGACTGCGATCCGCGATCCCCTGACGGCCAGAGTGGGGTTCGAGGGGGTGCCGGGGCCAGCAACCTGTGCAGGGGTCTCGCGTTGTTGAAGCCACCTCGGCGAGAGCCTGCGCGGTGTCTTGGAGGGCATACGGCAGATCCATCCCGCCGTCGAGGGACGCGACCTTGCGGCGGTTCGGGTCACAACCTCGCCGACGCTGTTTGTCGGTCAAGAGGAAACCCGCTTACGCGATGCTTATCCCGGCGAACGCTCGGGCGTCTGCCCGCACTTCCTTGGCGAGCGCACGCGCCACGAACACCCTTGACGATCTTGCGCCGAGTCGCCTCCCGGGACTCATAGCGCACAGACCGTGCCACATTCCGCCTCAGAGCGATCCCGCCTCTTCCGACCGCTTCCAGAAATGCCGGCACAGAGCTTGCTGGTAACATGGCCCTAGAAGTAGGACCACCCCATGGCGATCCAGTACGCGCAGGACAATCCATTCCCCGACTGCGCAGACCCGGGCAGCGCAATCCCGTCCTCCGCATGCGATCGTGCGCTCTGGGCCCTAGAACGGGCCATCATTGCCGAGCGCAGCCCGATTGTGCTTCTGGGGCCCGTAGGCGGGGGAAAGACCCTTCTCCTCCGTCGGATTATTGAGCGACCGCCGCCGTCTATCCGGACTATCTTCCTCCCTTGGCTAAACGTCCCGGCAGAAGAGGTCATCCCGTGGATCCGCGCGTTCGAGGGTGCCGAGGCGTCTGAAGGCGATTTCGTTGCGACTGCTCGGGTATTTCATGCGCGGGGTGTGCGGACGCTCCTCCTAGTCGACGAGGCACAGAGCGTGCCGCGCGAGACTGCAGCGCGTCTGGCCGAGCTTGTGAGTGGAGCCGGAAGCGCCGTGCAACTCCTCCTCGCTGGCATGAAGGGGGACTCCTTGCAAGCTGCCGTTGCGGTATTCCATGGTGCTGCGGAGTACGTCGAACTCGAAGGGGAAGTGACGCCACTGGAAGTTGCCGCCTGGGCACACAACACCTTCAATGCAGACGAGCTCTCGCGCTTTCGGGAGCTCGACTGGGCGGAACTCGTGCAGAAGGTTCAAGGGATCCCGCGCCTCGTTCGCTGGGAACTCGAGCGCCGGCTTGCGATGGGGGACCTCGCCGCGGCGCTCGGTGAAGAAGCACCCGAAGCGCTCGAAGGCGGAGGGGATCCAATCCAAAACGCGAAGCCTATAGAGGTCGTACCGCACCCCACCGCACACGCCCCTACGCAAGCCACTGTGACAGCACGGTCTGCTCTTCAGATGCACCTCGACGCGGTGTTGGGCGAGGGGGGGACGATACTCGGCCGCTTCGCCGAGAGCCTCCGCCGCATCGCGCTCCAGAGTGGAGCAGCGAGCAGACAAGTTGTGCACGCTGGAGGCCGCTACGCCCTTCTTCTTGGCCGGGCCGTTGGCCAAACTGCAAGCCAGATCCGTGGCGCGGCCACCTCACGCACGGAGAGCGTGGCGGCACTGGTGGCCGACCGGGCCACGGGCGCTTCGGCCCGCGGCAGAGCGGTGCTCCACAGGGCGCGAAGCTGGAGTGCACACGGCTCAACTAGAATTGCGCTCACCGCGCACGTTGTATTCGCGGAGGCTTTAGGGCGCGGCGCTGCGATCTTCAGAAAGATCGTCTTTGGCACTCGACGCACCAGTGAAACAACGTCTCTCGCGGAGACCAGGTTCAGTGTGCAGCGCGTGCCTGTGATTCGAGAAGCCGGGGGGCGAGGAATTGAGCGCCCTTTGGACCACGTGAGGCAACGCGCCTTCCTTTCGGATCAGCCAGGGTCAAAGAAGCCTTGGCGCATTCCTAAAATGCGCGCCGGACCGGTTGTGATCTTCATACTCGTGGCGGGAGGCTTCCTCTTAGGTCGGATGTCCGCACTGCCCGATGCCCCAAGCCGCGTACATGACCTTCCGCCTCGCGCTCCGGCGATCGTGTCTGCGGCACCGCCGCCTGCAGCCGAAGAAGTTCAGGAACATCAATCGATCGCGCCACGGGTTCGTGAGGAAGCGAATAGCGCGCACCAGCCGGCGCCCACGCCCCCGGTCGCGCCGACGGAGATCGCGAACGAAGCGCGCGCCGAGACGCCGCCGCCCGCGCCCCCCGCGAAACCTTCCAAAGTGCACAAGCGAAAGCAGGCCAAACGGGCCGTGCGCCCCAGCACGCCTGGAGCGCCGCCGACGGAGGCACTGCCGGCTGTGCCCGACGAGGGGCTCCAGGACGGATGGGTTATTCGAAGGCGCTAATCGTCGGCCTCGGCCTTGCGGCGGCACTGGGCTGCACGGGGGTCGTGGGCAAGGTGAAAAGGGCCCTGCGCAGCCCGGGCGAAGAGCTTGTGACCATGCCGGCTGACGTCTGGTCAGAGTACAAGTGCGGCGAGCAGAGGCTTCCCTTTTTTCGCCTCGAGCAAACGGAGCTCATACCCGAGCGCGTGACGGCGGGGGACGATGTTAACCACCGCATGGTATATGCGCTCTGTCCCACGGAGCCCACGGCGGTCATCGAGGGCACGCTCCAGACCCGCATCCTCTTCAAGGGCAAGCCCGTGGCGCGCGACGCGAACGACGCTTACGACATCAAGCCGGGGCGCTGGGTGGTGGACACCTTCATCCAGATCCCTCCCCAGGCGGAGACCGGGATCTATTCGGTCGAAGTCCAGTTCCTGAGCCAGACGGTCAACTTCCGCGAAGAGCGGAGCTTTGCTGTCAAGGGCAACCCGAAGTAGCGACGCTGCGAGACTGATACCTCGGCGAACAGACGAGGTGTATGTGCCGTCCGTTTGTGTCTACGGCGGCTTTTGACGTCCGTTACGACGGTGACTTGTTTGCTCGTCTGGTGCGAGAA
>DOUU01000221.1:0-407 GCA_003520425.1 Deltaproteobacteria bacterium | reverse complement strand
CGGATGAGATGAGCGCGGAACTTCAAATTGTCCAGGAGCTGGCCAAGCCCTACTTCTTGCTCTGGGGTCGCAGAGGAGGAGCGTGCACGAAACCGACAGCGGCGAAGTACGCGGACAGCTTTTACCCTGGGTCTGGGAGATCGTGAAGTCGCAGATCGTTATCGCGAATCGGAAACGATCGGCCGGGAGCGTGTCCACGCGACCAGGTTCCGAACCGGATGGGTAGCGCCGCTAGCCCTGGGACTCCGCTGAGAGTGGAGAATCTCCTCAACTGAAGGATCTTCCCGAAGCCATGCTCGCCCTCACGGCCTTCGCCCCAGGGCAGGGGCGACCCGCCTGGAGGAGGACGCCGAGAAGCCCAAACCTCCTGCCCTGGGGAGTGCCACGATGAAGGCCAGGATCCGCAG
>DOUU01000339.1:14282-15342 GCA_003520425.1 Deltaproteobacteria bacterium | reverse complement strand
GAGCCCTTGCCCCGCACGAGAAAGCGCGGAACGCCGCCCACGGCGCCAAACGCTCGCACCGGGCTGTTGACACCGCCCGGGATCACACGCTTCGCACGGGAGAAGAGGGCTTTCGAGCGGCGGGGAAAGGACACTACTCGGCCGGGGCGCCGGAGGCACCGTTCCCGCCGCCGGCGGTGGCCCNNTCGGACAGCTCCATGAGGCGCACGCCTTGCGTCACGCGCCCCATGGTCGAGATGCCGCTCACCCGACAGCGCAGCACCTTGCCTCCGTTCGTGATCAGCATGACCTCGTCCGGATCCGTCACCTGGGCCACGCCGATCACCGGTCCGTTGCGATCGCTCGTGCGGATCGTGATCACGCCTTGGCCGCCGCGGTTCTGCTTGCGATAGTCGTCGAGCGGAGTGCGCTTGCCATAGCCGTTGGCGGTCACCGTAAGGATGGTGGCGCCGGGCGAGAGGATCTCCATTCCGACGACTTCGTCGGATTCGGACAAGAGAATGCCGCGCACGCCCGTCGCNNNNTTGCCGTCGGTAAGCTTGACGCCGATCAGCTCGTCCTTGGCCTCGAGGTTGATGGCGATGATGCCGCCGCGGCGCGGATTGGCGTAGGAATCGAGGTCGGTCTTCTTGATCACGCCCTTTCGCGTGCACAGGAGGACGTATCCCCGCTCATCGAAGCGCCGCACCGGCAAGAGGGCCTGGATGCGTTCGCCCCCTCCGAGCTGCAGGAGGTTCACGAGCGCCTTTCCGCGTGCGGCACGGCCCACCTGCGGCAGCTCGTGGACTTTCAGCCAATGGACACGTCCTTTGTTGGAGAAGAACAGGATGTGCGCGTGGGTGGAGGCCACGAACAGGTGCTCGACGAAGTCCTCTTCCCGCGTGTCCATTCCGGTCACGCCCTTGCCGCCGCGCCGCTGCGCACGGTACTGCGCCACGGCGTTGCGTTTCGCGTAGCCGAGGTGCGACATGGTGACGACCATGTCCTCCTCGACGATCAGGTCCTCGGTGGTGAAGCTCTCGACGGCGCCGGTGATCTCGGTACGCCGCGCATCCCCGAT
>DOUU01000339.1:12453-14213 GCA_003520425.1 Deltaproteobacteria bacterium | reverse complement strand
ATGTCGAGAATGGCCTGGGCCTGTCGCTCGGAGAGTGCAAAGCGCGTCATGAGTTCGCTTCGCGCGGCGTTCGCGTCCTCGGCCCCCCGGATCAGTGCGATGACGGCGTCCAGATTGTCGAGGGCGATCGCGAAACCTTCGAGCAGGTGCGCGCGCGCTTCGGCCTGGGCGAGATCGTAGGCCGCCCGGCGGGCCACGGTTTCCCTGCGGAAGTCGATGAACAGGCGAAGGGCCTCTTTGAGCGTCAGGGTCTGAGGACGCCCGTTCACGAGCGCGAGCAGATTGACACCGAAGGTCGTCTGAAGCGGCGTCAGCTTGTAGAGCTGGTTCAGGATCACGTCCTCGGGAGCGTCGCGCCGGAGCTCGATCACGATGCGCATCCCCTGACGGTTCGACTCGTCACGCAGATCTGTGACGCCATCGACCTTGGTCTCGCGCACGAGCTCCGCGATGCGCTCGAGCAGCGTCGCCTTGTTCACGAGGTAGGGGATCTCGCTCACGACGATCCGCGTGCCGCGTTTGGTCTCTTCAGTCTTGCAGCGGGCGCGCACGGTGACGAGGCCTCGACCCGTCGAGTAGGCGTCGCGAATGCCCTCGTGACCGCAGATCATGGCGCCCGTCGGAAAGTCCGGACCCGGCATCTTCTCGAGCAGATCGTCCAGCGTGCAGCCGGGGTTGCGTGCCTCGAGCACGAGCGCGTCCACCAGCTCGCGCAGGTTGTGGGGCGGCACGTTCGTGGCCATGCCCACCGCGATGCCGGTCGAGCCATTGGCGAGGAGGTTGGGAAACGGCGTCGGGAGGACCACGGGCTCCGTCGTCGAGCCATCGAAGTTCGCGACGAAGTCGACGGTGTCCCGATCGATGTCGCGAAGCATCTCCTCCGCCAGAGGGTGGAGCCGCGACTCGGTGTAGCGGTAGGCGGCGGCCGGATCCCCGTCGATGGAGCCGAAGTTGCCTTGGCCGTCGATCAAGGGGTAACGCAGCGAGAAATCTTGCACGAGCCGCACCAGCGCGTCGTAGACCGCGCTGTCACCGTGGGGGTGGTAGTGCTTCAGCACTTCGCCCACGACCCCTGCGCACTTGGAGTAGGGCCGTGCGGAGACGAGACCCTCCTGCTGCATGGCATAGAGGATCCGCCGGTGGACAGGCTTGAGTCCGTCTCGGACGTCGGGCAGCGCGCGGCTGATGATCACCGACATCGAGTAGTCGAGGAA
Organism: Deltaproteobacteria bacterium; assembly: GCA_003520425.1. Classification (GTDB taxonomy): domain Bacteria; phylum Myxococcota_A; class UBA9160; order UBA9160; family UBA9160; genus UBA9160. The sequence goes on along the minus strand of DOUU01000339.1, from coordinate 12,999 downwards.
CGAGCGGCGAACCTCGTCCTCGATGTTCACGTTCTGGAGCGATCCCGCGGGCGGCGGCGCGCCTCCCGCGCCGCTCGGGAGCTCGTCTTCGGATTCGGGAGTTTCGGAGGGCTCGCTCGCCACGGGACTTCCTGTGGGCCTAGATGTCGAGGTTCTGTGCGTCGAGGGCGTTGCGTTCGATGAACTCCCGGCGCGGCTCGACTTCGTCTCCCATCAGCTTGCTGAACATCTCGTCGGCTTCGTACGCGTCCTCGATCCGCACCTGCAGCAGCGTGCGCTTGGCAGGATCCATGGTGGTGTCGGACAGCTGTTCGGGATTCATCTCGCCAAGGCCCTTGTAGCGCTGTACCGAAAGCCCCTTTTGTCCGAGCTCAAGCACGCGCTCGAGGAGCAGGACCGGCGTCGCCAGCGCGGCCTCTGCCTCGGCCGACGTCCCCGAGATGTGGAACGGCCCCTGGCCGAGCTCGCCCATCTGAGCAGCCAGGATGCCGAGCCGCTGGTAGTCCGACGAGCGTACGAACTCCGCGTCGAAGCGCGTGCGGTAGA
>DOUU01000339.1:4241-12352 GCA_003520425.1 Deltaproteobacteria bacterium | reverse complement strand
CACCGCGGCGTCCACCACCCGCTCATCGATCCGGCGGAGCGCGATGCGCTGAATCAGGCGTTCGTACTCGCTCGCGAGTTCAAGCAGCTGGCGCGCCGACTCGGGGGGGAGAGCCTGGTCGGTGCCCGCCGGCACAATTGCACTGCTGCGCAGGGCCAGGTCGAGCAGATGGGCGCGCAGCGCNNGTAGAGATAGCCGCGCTCGATGAGATCGCGCATCTGACGGTAGAAGAACGTGAGCAGGAGGGTTCGAATGTGGCTCCCGTCCACGTCGGCGTCCGTCATGATGATCACTTTGTGGTAGCGGGCCTTCGTGGCGTCGAACTCCGTGCCGATGCCGCAACCGATGGCCGCGATCAAGGCCTGGATCTCCTGACTCGAGAGCATGCGATCGATCCGGGCACGTTCGACGTTCAGAATCTTGCCGCGAATTCCGAGAATGGCCTGCGTCTCGCGCAAGCGTCCCTGCTTGGCCGATCCGCCGGCGGACTCTCCCTCTACGATGAAGAGCTCACACTTTACAGGGTCACGCTCCTGGCAGTCGGCGAGTTTTCCGGGAAGGCTGTAATCGGCCAGCGCACCCTTGCGCCGCGCGAGATCGCGCGCCTTGCGGGCGGCGGCCCTCGCCCGGGCCGCGTCGAGGACCTTCGAGCTGATGGACTTTGCGATCGGAGGGTTCTCTTCGAGATAGGCCCCGAGCTGGTCATACACAAGGTTCTCGACCAGACCCCGGACCTCGCTCGTCCCGAGCTTGGCCTTGGTCTGACCCTCGAACTCGGGCTGCGGGAGCTTGACGGAGATCACCGCCGTCAGGCCCTCTCGCACGTCATCCCCGCTCACCGACTCGGCCTCGCCCTTGCCGTTCTTGGACTGCGAGGCGAAATATCGGTTGAAAGCGCGCGTGAGCGCCGTGCGGAAACCCACAAGGTGCGTGCCACCTTCGACCGTGTTGATGTTGTTGGCGAAGCAGAAGACGCTCTCGTTGTAGGTCTCGTTGTACTGGAGTGCGACCTCGATCGAGACCGGTACCTTGCGCCCGCGCAGCTCGAACTCGCGCTGCCCGGAGATGTAGATCGGGGGGCGGTGGAGGGGTGTGCGGCTGCGGTTCAGATGCTCGACGAAGGAAACGATTCCGCCCTCATAGCGGAAGTCATGGGATTTTCCGCTGCGTTCGTCGGTGATCTGGATGCGGATGCCGGCATTCAAGAACGAGAGCTCCCGCAGGCGCTGGGAGAGCACGTCGAACGACAGCTCCGTGGAGGGAAAGATCTCCGGGTCGGGATGAAAGGTGACCTTGGTCCCCGTCTTGTCCGTCGTGCCGATCGCCGTCAGGGGGTCGAGCGGCACGCCTCGAGCGTAGGTTTGTCGCCAGACCTTCGCGCTGCGCTTGATCTCGAGTTCGAGCCGGTCCGAGAGGGCGTTCACGACGGAGACGCCGACGCCGTGGAGACCGCCGGACACCTTGTAGGTGCTCTCGTTGAACTTCCCGCCCGCGTGGAGGGTGGTCATGACCACCTCCGCGGCGGGGCGCTTCTCGGTCGGGTGCTGGTCCACCGGGATCCCGCGTCCGTCATCGGTGACGGTGACGCTGTTGTCGTCNNGCCAAAGCCTCGTCGACAGAGTTGTCGACGACCTCGTAGACAAGGTGATGGAGACCGTCGGGACCGGTGGTCCCGATGTACATCGCCGGGCGTTTTCGAACCGGGTCGAGGCCTTCGAGGACCTCGATCGAACTCGCGTCGTAGCTCACGGGCAGCGGTTCCTCGCTGGTCCCGCGCGGATTATTGGGGGGTTCGCGCGGTGCGCCGAACTCGGGCAAAAGGGTACCGAAAGGCCAAGTCTCGGTAAAGGCGTGCGGTTCCTTGGGAACGGGTGCAGGTGAGATCAGATTCGCATCGGCATCACCACCGCAAGGCTGTCCGCGTCGTCGGTGGGCCGGATCTGTGCCGGCGAAAGCTCGTCGTGAAGGCCCAGCTGAACTTCCTTTGCTTGGAGGACACCGAGCGCGTCAAGCAGATAACGAGCGTTGAAGCCAAGGCACAGCGGCTCGCCGGCGTAGTCGATTTGAAGCTCCTCATGGGCCTCGCCCAGGTCGGGGTTGCTGGAGGAGATCTGGAGCCGACCTTCCTGGATCTCGAGCTTTACCGACCGGCTACGTTCCACGGACATCACGGAAACGCGGCGGAGGGAGTGGATGAGGGTCTCCCGCTCAAGCACAAGGACATGCTGGGCGGGCTTGGGGAGGACTTGCCGGTAGTTCGGGAATTCACCCTCGATGAGACGCATCATCAGTGTCACCTCGCCCCTGCGCGCAACACCGCTATTGCCCTCAAAGCCAAGTTCCAGCTCGTCAGCGTCCTCCTCGTCGACGAGGCGCTTGAGCTCCGAGAGACCCTTTCGCGGGAAGATGACGCCGCTTGAGAGTCCAGAGAGATCGCTGCCGATGATGCGATCGAGGTAGGCCAGACGGTGGCCGTCCGTCGCCACCATTCGGATCTTGCCGGTCTCTGCCAGGACCTCGAAGTAGACCCCGTTTAGGTTGTAGCGGGTCTCGTCGGCGGAGGCGGCGTACATCGTGCGCTCGATCATGCTGCTGAGAAGGCTGGCTTGGATCCGAACCATGGCCTTCGGCAAAGCCGCCGGAAGTGTCGGGTACTCGTCCCCGGCGGTACCGGCCAGTACGAAGCGTGATCGCGGGCACTGGATCTCGAGATAGGAGTTCGGGGTGCTTGCAAGCTGGAGCGGCTCGTCTGGGAGCTCGCGCACGATTTCGAAGAGCTTCTTGGCGGAGACCGTGAGGCTGCCCGGCAGGCTCACTTGTGCGTCATGGGAGCCGCGCACCCCGACTTCAAGGTCCGTCGCTGCAATGTGGAGTCGGGAGCTGCCACCGTTTTGGGTTGCCTCGAGATAGGCATTGGCAAGAATGGGCATGGAGTTGCGCTTCTCAACGATCGCTTGGATTCGCCCGAGCCCTTTCTGGAGCTCCGCCTTTGCGATCACGAGCTTCATGGCTTCACAACTCCTCTAATAGATATTTTGTCTTTAGGAATAGTGATAGATCACAGGACTTGGTCGAGAACTCACTCATCCCCGTGATCTGCAAGGCTTTCTACCGATTCCCCTCAGTGTCCGCGCTCACCCCTTTGACGCGGAGAGAAGGTCCAAGGCGACTACGCCGCCGGCAGGCGAGGTTTCACCCCCGCAATCTTACCACGCCAAGGCACAAGGACGGCGAGCGGCGGCGATCACGGCTCGCCGGGTTGACAGGCTCTCGGGCCCCTGGATAAGCTCCGCCGCTCTTCGGCCTGCCAGTGCTTGGACGGTTCGGCAGCCTTTTGACTGCGGTGACTCCTGCCCGCGGGCGCGGTATCCTCCTTGGCTTCAAAAGAAGGCGTGAAGCATGAAGCGAACCTACCAGCCGAGCAGGATCCGTCGGAAGCGCGTCCATGGTTTCCGCTCACGGATGCGGACGAAAGGCGGCCGGCTTGTGCTCAAGCGGCGGCGAGCCAAGGGTCGCAAGCGGCTGGTCGTGACCATCGCTTCGAAGTAAACGATGGGCGGGCCGCGTGAGCGGTTCCCTTCAGCCTCCCGCCTGCGACGTCCGCGAGAGTTCCAGCGTGTGGCACGCATAGGGAAGCGGAGGACGAGCGAGCACTTCATCGTGCTGCTGGCGTGCCGTGATCCCCACACGATGGCCGACCGGCCGCGGCTTGGAGTCACCGTGAGCAGGCGCGTCGGGGGTGCGGTGGTGAGAAACCGGGTAAAGCGTGCGGTTCGGGAGTGGTTCCGTCGGAGTCAAGCGTTGATGGCTCCAAACGTCGATCTTGTCGTGATTGCCCGCCAAGGGGCTGCTGGGCTTCGCGTGAGAGAAATCTGTGAAGAGCTCCGTGGGGTTCTAAATTGAGGGGAGAAAACCTCACCCGGCCAGAGCGAGCCGCAGTTCGCCGGGCTGCGGCGCTCGGCGCTTGGTTTTTGCGCGCCTATCGTTTCCTCTTCTCTCCGCTGCTCGGCGACGTGTGCCGCTTTGAGCCGAGCTGCTCTGTGTATGCAGAGGAGGCTCTGCAACGCCATGGAATGCTGCGCGGTTCCTGGCTCGCAATCCGTCGGCTCGCGCGCTGTCATCCCTTCCATCCCGGCGGCTTGGACCCGGTGCCGTAAAGAGCGCGCGTGGACCGAAACCTCCTCCTTGCATTCGCCCTTTCGTTTCTCGTCTTGGTGACGTGGCAGTTCCTGCAGCCGCCGCCCCCGCCCAAGCCCTCCCCTGCGCCTCCCGCTCCGACGACGGCGGAAGCGCGGCCGGCNNCCCTTGCGCCTCCCGCTCCGACGACGACGGAAGCACGGCCAGCGGAGCCGGTGCCCGCAGCCACGAAACCGGAGCCCTTGCGCCCTGTTCCTACACCAGAAAGTGACGAATCCAAGGCGCAGGTCGTTCGGGTGGAGACCCCTCTCTACAGTGCAGAGCTCTCCACTCGGGGCGCGGGCCTTGTGAGCTGGAAGCTCTCGAAATATCGGGACAGCACCGCGAGGGACGCGGGCCCGGTCGAGCTCGTGACTCCGGGGCCTCGCGGCGAGGTCGCTCTCGCGACCCCCTTCCTCGAGCTCGGGCTCGGCGATCTCGCGCTCGCGCCCTTTCGTCTGGTAAGCCGCGACGATGCAACCGTCGTTTTCGAATACAGAGCCGGCGGTCTCACGCTCCGCAAGACCTTCGCCTTCGATCGGGATCGGTATGAGGCTCACCTTGCCATCGAGCTGCGCAACGACAGCCCGCAGACCGTTTCCCCGGCCTTCTGGGTGGCCTGGCCGATGGTGCAACGCGGAGCGCCGAGGTATTTCGACGAGCGCCTCGCTGTCATGCATGAGGGGAGCGTGCGCCGGGTTCCGGTCGGCTCCGTCGGCGAGCCCGGGCTTGTTGCGAAGCTCACGGGACAGTCGGGTACACAGACCCCCACCTTCGAAGGGGACGTGGACTGGGTGGCCGCGGAATCCCGCTACTTCCTCGCAGCCCTGGTGCCGGATCTTCCGCGCGAGGCCATCGCGAAGTTCGAAAAGGGCGCAGAGCCAAAAGAGGCGGACGCTTCCCTCGGATTTCGCCCGGTCGAGCTCCCGAGCTCTCACGGCGCATCCCGAGAGATCGAGATCTACGTGGGTCCCAAGGATCTCACCTTGCTCACGGAGATGGGCTCGCACCTCGAGCGCACCGTGGACCTTGGCTACACCTGGGTGGCGCCGCTCACGCGCGCGTTCACCGCGCTCCTGCACGCCTGCTACAGCATCATCCCGAACTACGGCATCGCAATCATCCTGCTGACGGTCCTGGTGAGGATTGCGACCGCTCCCCTCACCACACGTCAGATGCGCTCCATGGCGAAGATGGGGACCCTCCAGCCCCGGATCAAAGAGCTGCAGGAGAAGTACGCCGACGATCGCCAGCGCCAGTCGCAGGAGATGATGAAGCTCTACAAGGAGTCGGGTGTGAATCCGCTCGGAGGGTGCCTGCCGATTCTGCTTCAGTTCCCGGTCTTCATCGGCCTCTACTACGCGCTCCAGAGTTCGATTGATCTGCGCCAGGCACCCTTTTTCGGCTGGATCCGCGATCTGTCCGCTCCCGAGCAGGTGGCGACACTCCCTGTCGTCGATCTCCCAGTGCGGATCCTGCCGCTCATCATGGGGGGCAGCATGGTCCTCCAACAGCGGCTCACACCGAGCACAAGCATGGACCCTGCCCAGGCACGCATGATGATGACCGTGATGCCGGTCATGTTCACGGTCCTCTTCTACCAGTTCCCCTCAGGCCTCGTGCTCTACTGGCTGGTGAGCAATCTGCTGGCGGTCGGCCACCAGTACTGGCTCAAGCGGAGCATGGGCGGCGCGAAGTAGGAGGAGCCGATGTACGACGCGAGAAGTGAGTGGAGAGAGTTCGTCGGGGCGAACCGCAGCGAGGCCCTCGGGAAGGCATGCAGCTTCTTTGCTGCCCGCGAAGAGGAGCTCGAGCTCGTGGAGCCGCCTCCCGGCGAAATCTTCGGGCTCGCGGCGCGAGTGCTCGTGGTGGCGGCACTGCGCGACCGAAAGCAAAAGGGCGGAGCCCCGCGAGGCCCGGAGAGACCGTTTGAACGGGCGGGGGGAAGACCAGCGGAGGGACGAGCAGAGGGTCGGTTTCGCGAGCCGCGCCGCGGGGGTGAGTCCGAGCGGCCCTCCGTGCAGCCTCCCAAGCCGAGCGCTGCCCCGGAGCGCGAGGAGCCTTCGGTGGGGAGCGCGCGTACACCCCTTGGCCCCGTCGGCGAGTTTGTCCTTGGACTCGTCGAGCGGATGGAGGTAGGTCCCTTTGAGCTCACCGAAGGGCGGGAAGGGAACCTGATCGCCATCAGCCTGCGGGGACCCGCTGCCATGAAGGTCACGGCCGGGGACGCGCGATCCATCGATGCCATTCAGCTCCTGGCAAACCAGCTCGTGCTGCGGACGGGCGACGAGGGCCTGCGTGTCGTGGTCGATGCCGAAGGGGACTCCGACCGCCGCGAGGCGTACCTCGCGCGTCTTGCAGAACGCGCTGCCCAGCGAGCCTGCGAAACGGGCCGATCGGTTGCCATCGATCCCATGAACCCGAAGGACAGGCGCGTTGTCCACGTCGCGCTGCGGGACTTCGAGGGCGTCGTCACCATGAGCGTGGGCTCGGGTCGCTACCGACAGGTGGTCGTGGTTCCGGAAGGTGCTCCCGAGTACGAGGAAGCGCGCCGGCAAGCCGAGACGGCTGCGACCAGGAGCGAGGGCTGAGCGGCCAAATCGTTCCACGGGGAACGCTCCTGCGACTGCCCAACCCTGCGAATGTTCCACGGGGAACACCCCTGAAGAGGTCGGATCCGGATCCCTCCAAGGCCGAGCTCATCCGGCTCCTTGCGGAGGGCTTTGAGGCGCTTCCGGGTCTTCCTGAGCAAAGACAAGCTGCGATTTCCGCCCTTGCGGAGCTTGCGATCCTCGTCGAAAAGTGGACTCAGCGCATCAACCTGACGGGGCACCGGAGCGCCGAGTCAGTGGTCCGGCGCCTCATTCTCGACGCGGCCGCCCTCGATGCTGCCATTCCAGCGGAGGTCCGCTCCCTCGTGGACTTGGGCTCGGGAGCCGGTTTCCCCGGCCTCCCCCTCGCGATTCTTCACCCCGAGCGCAAGGTCCTCTTGATCGAGGCTCGGGAGCGTCGGCACCACTTCCAGCGGATGGCGATCCGCGAGCTCGGGATTGCGAACGTCGAAGCCCGACAGGGCCGTGCCGAAGCCCTCCCTCCTTCGTCCCACGACGCCGGCATCGCCCAGGCGGCGGCAGCGCCTCCCGATGCGGTGGGCCTTCTTCTCCCTTGGGTCCGGCCCGGAGGTTGGCTGATCGTCCCAGGAGGAAGCCGCGCTCCCAGGGTGGGGCATCCGCCAGAGGTCGAGGTTGCGAAGATCGCTCACTATCGAGTGCCCCTCGGGGGTCCTTCACGAACGGCCTGGGTCGGACGCAAGCGCGCGTAGAGTCGGATTTTAAGCCGGATGGACGGGGCCCTACGCGATGTGATACCTACCCAGAACCCCCCTCATTTGATTTTCCCCCAGGGGAAGAGAGCGTCATGCCGCGTGGTCGCGTGTTCGCCGTCGTGAACCAAAAGGGCGGTGTTGGAAAGACCACCACTGCAGTCAACCTGTCCGCATCCCTCGCGGCGTCCGAGCGCTCCACCCTGCTCGTTGACCTCGATCCGCAAGGCAACGCCAGCAGTGCCTTCGGGCTTGCAAGCCCGGCGCGTCAAGTTTATGACGCGCTCATCGGCGGCTGCGTCATGAAGGACGTCGCGGTTCCCACCGAGCTCGCCTTCTTGAAGGTGGTCCCGTCGGGGCCCGATCTCGTGGGAGCAGAGATCGAACTCGTCTCGATCCCGAACCGCGAACGACGGCTCGAGCAAGCGATGTCGGATTTGCGGGAGGCGTTCCACTACATCGTGATCGATTGCCCGCCGTCTCTGGGACTGCTCACGCTGAACGCGCTCACAGCGGCGGACGAGGTCCTGATTCCCCTGCAGTGTGAGTACTACGCCCTCGAAGGACTTGCGCGGCTGCTCGAAACGGTCGGGCTCGTGCGCCGCAGCTTGAA
>DOUU01000339.1:0-4224 GCA_003520425.1 Deltaproteobacteria bacterium | reverse complement strand
AACGTACGGCTCAGCGAGGCACCGAGCCACGGTCAGCCCATCCTCCTCTATGACGTTCACTCGAAAGGTGCCATGAGCTATTTGAAGCTTACGGAAGAGCTCCTCCGACGGACGGAGGGGTCGGATGGCAGCACAAGCCCTGTGCCGGAGTCCTCCGGCGCGTCCTCGGACTAGATCCATGACCAAAGCCCGCAGCGCGCTCGGTCGCGGTCTTGGGGCGCTCATCCCGGGAGCGGTCGCCGGATCCCCTTCTTCCGTTGAAGCGGTCTCGTCTGGCGGCGGGCCCGTGGAGATCGACGTCGAGCGGATCGATCCGAATCCCGAGCAGCCAAGGCGCATTTTTGACGCGGAGCAGCTCGAGCGCCTGGCGGAGTCGATCCGCCGCCACGGCGTCCTGCAGCCCGTGGTCGTGAGAGCGTCGGGCGACCGCTACGAGCTCGTCGTGGGAGAGCGGCGCTGGCGCGCCGCGCAAGTCGCGGGTCGCAAGACGATTCCCGCAGTGATCGCGGAGATCGCCCCCAAGGACCGGCTCGAGCTNNCAGAACGTGCAGCGCCACGACCTAAATCCAATCGAGCTCGCCCTGGCCTTCCGGGCGCTCGCGGAGGGCGGCGCAACCCAGGAAGAGATTGGCACAAGGGTGGCTCTCGACCGCTCGACCGTCGCGAACCACCTGCGCCTGCTCGAGCTTGGGCGCGATCTTCAGGCCGACGTCGAGCATGGCCGGCTTTCCGTGGGTCATGCAAAGGCACTCCTCCAGATCCAAAACCCGGAGCAGCGCCGCCAGCTGCGGGATCGCATCGTGGCCCAGGAGCTCTCCGTGCGCGCTGCCGAAGAAGCGGCGCGCAGCCTGGCGAGCGGGGGCCCGCGCAAGACGAGGGCGGCTCCCTCCTCTCCCAGCGATCCGAATCTCGGACGCCTCGTGGACGCGCTGCGCGAGCGCCTGAAGACCCGTGTGCGGGTGGCCGGGGCAGCGAGCGGACGCGGGCAGATCGAGATCGAGTTCTATGGCTCTGGGGAGCTGGATCGCATCTCACGGATCATCCTGGAGGGCATGTGAGCGAGATCGGACAGCCGAACACGCCGGCCGCGGTCACCGTCCTTGGGCCCGGGGCGAGCTTCGAGGGTGTGCTCGCCTTCCGCGGCAGCGCGGAGCTCGCAGGCCGGCTGCGGGGCGATGTCATTGCCCAGGGCTCGCTCAGGATCGAGCCGCAGGGAAGGGTGGAAGGGCGAATCGAGGTCGACGAGCTCGTGGTCGCGGGGGTGATCGAGGGCGACGTCTATGCGCGGCGACGGGTCGAGCTCCTGCCCACGGCGCGGGTGCACGGAGATCTGCGAACTCCAGCCCTCGCCCTGGCGGAGGGCTCGGTGCTCGACGGCCGCTGCCACGCCGGCAAGGCCCTTCCCGAGCCGGATCGGCGCGGCGAGGCCCCGGCAGCGCCTTGAAGTTCGCCTGATCTATGTAAACATGCCGCCGCTTCGGAAGCGGCCGGGCCATCGACGGTTTGGCCTCAGAGCCTTTTCGAGCTCTTTCGGAATTGTCTTCCATCGTCGGGACGTCCGCCGCAGTTTGTCGCAAGGCCAGCCCGGCGGGCTGGACGGGCTGGACGGAAAGGCCGGCTGCGGCTCCGCGCGACACTGACGGGAGAGAAGCGCAAGCGATGAATCTGGATTGGTCTCGCAAGGCGCTCGCCGTGAGCCTCGCGATGGGGTGGAGTGCTCTCGCGGCGCCGGCGTCTGCGTCGGAAGGCGTGCTCGAGATCATCCCCGACCTGCGCCTTGTGGCGCTCTTGATCGTGCTCTTCCTCCTCCTCGTGCCCGTGCTGAACCGCCTGCTCTTCCGGCCTCTGCTCGGTGTGCTCGACGAGCGCGACCAGAAGATCGAGGGCACGCAGGAGCGCGCCGCACAGCTCGGCCAACAGGCGGAGGCCGAGCTTGCCCGCTACGAGGCCGCAGTCCGCGCAGCGCACGCAGAAGCCGAACGTGCGCGCAAGGCGGCGCTCGAGGTGGCGCAGACCCGTCATGCCGAATCGGTCGCCGCCGCACGCAGCGAGTCCGCACACGTCGTAGAGTCGGCCCGCCGCGAGCTCACTGGGGCGCTCAAGGAGGCGCGGAGCGCGCTCCAGGCGCAGACCCGGGAGCTCGCGCAAGAGGCGGCGGCCCGCATCCTTGGACGAAGCCTCTCGTGAGAGGGTCGCGCTTCACCTGGATCCTGGCGGCGGCCTTGGCCGCCCCTCCCGCCTTCGCCGAGGGCGCGGCGTCCGCCGAAGGCCACGAAGGAACCCTGGTCTGGCACGCCTTGAATCTCGCGGTTTTGCTTGCCGTCCTGATCTACTTCCTGCGCGAGCCGATCCGGGGTTTCTTCGCTACGCGCCGGCGCGACATCGAGCAGAACCTCGAGCGCGCCGCCGCGGTGCTGCGCGAGGCCGAAGAGCGACTTGCAGAGTGGAAGCGTCGGATGGCGCGGCTTGACACGGAGATCGAAGAGATCCGGCGTCTCGCCGAGGAGCGTGCGCAAGCCGAGCGCCAGCGAATCCTCGCGGACGCGGCGGCGGCCGCGGCACGCATCCAACGGGACTGTGCTGCGGCGGTGGAGCAGGAGCAGCGCCGGGCGCGCGACGCGCTTCGCAAAGAGGCTGCCGACCTTGCGATCGAGCTCGCGGGCGAGCTCCTTCGTCAGCAGGTGACCGAAACCGATCGCGCGCGCCTCGCCGAGGAGTTCATCGAACGCATGGAGCAGCCGCCGCGCAGCCCGGCGGTGCGGAGCTAGCGGCCGGATGCCGAGTTCAGCTGCAGCGCGTCGTTATGCCCGTGCAATTTTCGGGCTTGCTCGGGACGAGGGTCGCATTGACGAGGTGCGGCGCGAGATGGCCCAGCTCGAGCAGCTCTTCGAGGAGAGTCCCGAGCTGCGTGCCGTCGCCTTCCGGCCGCTCCACCCCGTGGCCGAGCGGCGCGCGGTGCTGGGCGAGCTCACCACCCGGCTCGGTCTTGGCCCGACGGTGCGGCAGCTATGCGCGATCCTGGTCGAGCATGGACGGATGGCGGACTTCCCCACGATCCGCGAGGAGCTTGAGCGCATCGCCAACGAGGCCGCGGGCAACGTCGAAGCGCAGGTCTTCGCAGCGAGCCCCTTGGCACAGGCGCAGCTCGAACGTCTCCGCCGCGCCCTCAAGGCCCGCACCCAGCGCGACGTCCAGCTCCGCGTCAGCATCGATCCTTCTCTCCTCGGCGGCGTGATCGCCAAGGTCGGGGACCTCGTATTTGACGGCAGCCTCCGCACGCAGCTCGTCCAGCTGCGCGCCAATCTCATGAAGGGACGCTAAGCGATGGACATCAAGCCCGGTGAGATCACCGACATCCTCAAGCGCGAGATCAAGGAGTACGGCCGCGAGATCGACGTCGCGGAAACAGGCACCGTGCTCTCGGTGGGCGATGGCATCGCGCGGGTCTACGGCCTCGAGAAGGCGATGGCCGGCGAGCTGGTGCTGTTTCCCGGAGATGTGGCGGGAATGATCCTGAACCTCGAGGAGGACAACGTCGGCATCGCGCTCATGGGCGAGGCCGGCCACGTGCGCGAGGGCGACGTCGTGCGCCGCACGGCGCGCATCATCGAGGTGGGCGTCGGCGAGGGGCTGCTCGGTCGGGTGGTGGACGCCCTCGGGAACCCGATCGACGGCAAGGGACCGATCGAGACTCCCCACCACCGACGGGTCGAGCTCAAGGCGCCGGGCATCGTGGCGCGAAAGCCCGTGCATGAGCCGCTCCAAACCGGTCTCAAGGCGATCGATGCGATGACCCCCATCGGCCGCGGCCAGCGCGAACTCATCATCGGGGACCGCCAGACCGGGAAGACAGCGGTGGCCATCGACACGATCATCAATCAAAAGGGCGCCGACGTCTTCTGCATCTACGTCGCGATCGGGCAGAAGCAGTCCACCGTCGCGCAGGTGGTCGAGAAGCTGACGCAGTTCGGTGCCATGGAGTACTCGATCGTGGTGGCCGCAACCGCGAGCGAGCCTGCTCCGCTCCAGTTCATTGCGCCCTACACCGGCGTCACCATGGGAGAGTACTTCCGCGACAGCGGCCGCCACGCGCTCTTGGTCTATGACGATCTCTCGAAGCAGGCCGTCGCCTACCGCCAGCTCTCGCTTCTCTTGCGCCGTCCGCCGGGACGTGAGGCCTTCCCCGGGGACGTGTTCTACCTCCACTCGCGCCTGCTCGAGCGC
>DOUU01000360.1 GCA_003520425.1 Deltaproteobacteria bacterium | reverse complement strand
GTCAAGGACGCCATTCCGAACGGACGTGTGAAGAAGGGTGAGGTCAAAAAGGCAGTGGTCGTGCGCACCCGCAAGGAAGTCGGGCGCCCGGATGGCTCCTACATTCGCTTTGATGACAATGCCGCGGTGCTGATCGACAACCAGCGTGAACCGATCGGGACCCGCATCTTCGGGCCGGTCGNNCGACGGCTCCTACATCAAGTTTGACGACAACTCCGCGGTGCTCATCAACCCGGCGGGCGACCCCATCGGCACCCGCATCTTCGGGCCGGTCGCGCGCGAGCTGCGTGCTCGCCGCTTCATGAAGATCATCTCCCTCGCGCCGGAGGTGATTTAGATGGCTGCCCGGCTCCACGAGCGGTACCGCAAGGAAATCGCCCCGAAGCTGTCCCAGGAGTTCGGTTACAAGAACAGGCACCAGGTGCCGCGGATCGAGAAAGTGGTTGTCAACATCGGACTGGGTCAAGCCACGCAGAACGCGAAGCTGCTGGAAAAGGCCGCCGAGGAGCTCGCCGCGATCGCGGGGCAGAAACCGCTGGTGCGGAAGGCACGAAAGTCGATCGCGAACTTCAAGCTGCGTGAAGGCCAAGCCGTCGGTTGCATGGTGACGCTGCGCGGTGACCGAATGTGGGAGTTCCTCGACCGGCTGATGAACGTCGCACTCGCACGTGTTCGCGACTTTAAGGGCGTGTCGCCGAAGGCATTTGACGGGCGCGGCAACTATACGCTCGGGCTGCGCGAGCAGATCATCTTTCCCGAGATCGACTACGACAAGGTCGAGCGAATCACGGGGATGAACGTTACGGTGTGTACGACGGCGGAGACGGATGCCGAAGGGCGCGCACTCTTGGCCCACCTTGGCATGCCGTTCCGGTCCTAGGAGAACTGTCGGTGGCGAAGAAGTCGCAGGTGGTCCGGGCGAATCGCAAGCAAAAGTTCAAGGTCCGGACCTATCACCGTTGCAGGGTGTGCGGCCGCTCGCGCGGCTACCACCGCATGTTCGCGCTGTGCCGGATCTGTCTACGCAAGTACGCGCTCGAAGGCAAGATTCCGGGCGTGGTGAAGTCAAGCTGGTAGGAGGGGCGATGCTCACGGATCCCATCGGGGACATGCTGACCCGAATCCGCAACGCCGGGCGGGCGCGGCACCGCGACGTACGCTGTGCCTCGTCTAAGCTCCGCTTGGCGGTGGCGAGGGTGCTTCAGCAGGAAGGATTCCTCGGCGACGTGCGTGTGGAACCGCACGAAGGCAAGGCCCTGCTCGTCATGGAGGTGCGCTACGGCCGCGACGGCCAGGCGTTGATCGACGGCATTCGTCGCATCTCGCGGCCCGGCCGCCGGGTCTACGTAGGGGCAAAAGAGATCCCGAAGGTCCGCAACGGTCTCGGAGTCGCAGTGCTTTCCACCTCGAAGGGCGTCGTCTCGGGACGCGCGGCACAGGAGGCGTCGGTGGGCGGCGAGCTCCTGTGCGAGGTCTGGTAGTCGTGTCCCGCATCGGACGCAGGGCGATCACGATCCCGGCGGGCGTGTCCGTTGAGAGGAGCGGCGGCGAGATCCGAGTGAAGGGGCCCAAGGGTGCCCTCGCGCAGGGTATTCCCCAAGGAATCTCCGTCGAGGTGGCGGGGGGACTCGTGCGTTTCGCGCGCGGCGACGATCGCAAGCCGACGCGCGCCCTGCACGGCCTCTCGCGCGCCCTCGTCGCGAACATGGTGAGAGGCGTAACGGAGGGCTTCTCGAAGGTGCTCGACATCGAGGGCGTGGGCTATCGCGCCGAGGTGGACGGGAGCCGGCTACGGCTCGCGCTCGGCTTCTCTCACCCCGTGCTCCTCGAGATCCCCAAGGGTCTCAAAGTCTCCGTCGATCGTAACGTGCGGATCAAGATCGACGGCATCGACCGCCAGCTGGTGGGCCAATTCGCAGCGGACGTGCGCGCGATCCGTCCGCCCGAGCCCTACAAGGGCAAGGGCATCCGCTACGCCGCCGAACGAGTGCGTCGCAAGGTGGGTAAGGCCGGGGCTGCGTAGCCCCGGGCTTGAGGCGCCGCGGGTCGAGCGCCGGATGGGAACGAGGTCGAAGAAGAAGGATGGAACGAAAGAAAAGGAACGCGAAGAAGGGCAACTGGCTCGCGCGTCGTGCCCGCGTTCTGCGGACCCTGGGCGACACGGGTCGTGTGCGCCTCACCGTGTACCGCAGCGCCAAGCACATCTATGCGCAGCTCGACGATCCGGTCTCCGGCCGCACGCTCGTGAGCGTCTCGACGCTGAGCGCTGGGGTTCTGCCGGCCTCGGGTGGCGCGAACAAGCTCGAGGCCGCCAAGCGCGTCGGTCAGGCCGTAGCGGCCTTGGCCCGGGAGAAGCAGATCGAGAAGGTGGTCTTCAATCGGAATGGGTTTCTCTACCACGGGCGCATCAAGGCCCTCGCCGAGGCCGCGCGCGAAGCCGGCCTCCAGTTCTAAGGAAGGGGAATGGCGACCGAGCGTCTCAATCCGAATGATTTCGAGCTGACCGACCGGGTCGTCCACATCAATCGCGTGGCAAAGGTCGTGAAGGGTGGGCGCCGCTTCAGCTTCAGTGCCCTCGTGGTGGTGGGCGACGGCGCCGGCGTGGTGGGCGTAGGCCTCGGCAAGGCAGGGGAGGTGCCCGAGGCGATCCGCAAGGGCGTGGACCGGGCGCGCAAGAACCTGAGGCGCGTGCCGCTCGTCGAGGGGACGTTGCCCCATCAGGTGATGGGCCGGTTCGGCGCGGGGCGCGTTCTGCTGCGGCCGGCTTCGCCGGGTACCGGCGTGATTGCCGGTGGCGGCGTGCGTGCAGTCGTGGAATCAGCGGGCGTGCGCGACGTCCTCACCAAGACGCTCGGCACGAACAACCCGCACAACGTGGTGCGCGCGACACTGGCAGCGCTCGCGATGCTGGCGGATCCGGCGGAACGCACGCGCGAGCTCGGGCGAGCCACGGCATGACGGTTCAGAACGCCACAGGACGGGTTCGAGTGAAGCTCGTGCGCAGTGCGATCGGCTACGACCGGGGGCAGCGCGCGACCTTGAAGGGTCTCGGGCTCCGGCGGCTGCACCAGACCGTGGAATTGCCGGACACGCCGACCGTGCAGGGCATGATCTACAAGGTAAGGCACCTTGTGCGGGTGGAGGGCTAGGACGATGCTCGATCGGCTGCAGCCGCGCCCGGGAGCCCGGCATCGCACCAAGCGTGTGGGCCGCGGACCGGGTTCCGGACATCGCAAGACCTCAGGCCGCGGCATCAAGGGGCAGGGCAAGCGCTCGGCGGGACGCGAGACCCCGTTTTGGTTCGAAGGGGGCCAGATGCCCCTCGCACGGCGCCTGCCCAAGCGCGGCTTCCACAGTCTTCACCCGAAGAGGGTCGAGATCGTGAACGTCGCCGCCCTCGCCGGATTCGCCGAGGGCTCGGAGGTGGACGCCGCCGCGCTCGCCGCACGCGGGTTGATCCGCGGGTGGGGGGATTCCGTGAAGCTGCTCGGAGAGGGTGAGGCGCCGCGTGGACTGCGCGTGCGTCTTCAAAGCGTGAGCGCCGGCGCCCGCCGCAAGATCGAGCTTGCGGGCGGGAGCGTGGAGATCGTCGCTTGACGGGCGGGATCCAGAACATCGGCCGGATCCCGGAGCTGCAGAAGCGCATCGTCTTCACGCTCGCGATGCTCGCGGTCTATCGCGTCGGCTCGCACATCGCGACACCGGGCATCAATCCTGACGTGATCCAGGAGTTCTTCCGGAACATGCAGGGCTCGGTCTTCGGGCTCTTCAATCTCTTCTCCGGAGGCGCGCTCGAGCAGCTTTCGATCTTCGCTCTCGGGATCATGCCCTATATCAGCGCGTCCATCATCTTTCAGCTGCTCGCCGTCGTCATTCCGCAGATTGAGGCGATTCAGAAGGAGGGTGAATCGGGCCGCAAGAAGATCGCCCAGTGGACGCGCTACGGGACGATCGTCCTTGCGGTCTTCCAGGGGCTCTTGATCTCGATCGCCCTCGAGAACGGGCAGTTCGGAGCAGGGGCGGTCTTGAATCCGGGCTGGGCGTTCCGGCTGATGTCGGTCATCACCCTCGCCTCCGGCACGGCCTTCATCATGTGGCTCGGCGAGCAGATCACGGAGCGTGGGATCGGCAATGGGATCTCGTTGGTCATCTTTGCCGGGATCATCGTGCGCATTCCCTCGGCGATCGGGCAGCTGTGGGAGCTCGTCCGTACGGACCAGTTCACGCTCATCGAAACGATTGTCCTGGGAATTCTGATCGTGCTCGTGACGGGCGTGGTGGTGTTCTTTGAGAGGGGTCAGCGTCGGATTCCGATCCAGCACGCCCGCCGTGTCGTGGGACGCCGCGTCACCCAAGGTGGCATGAGCTACTTCCCGCTGCGCGTAAACACCGCGGGCGTGATTCCTCCGATCTTCGCCTCATCGATCCTCATGTTCCCGCTGACCGTCGGGCAGTTCACCCACTCGCCCGCGGTCCAGCAGTTCTTCCAAGACTACCTTCAGTACGGCGGATTGGTCTACGAATCGGTCTACGTCGGCCTCATCATCTTCTTTGCCTATTTCTACACGGCGGTCGTGATCAATCCGATGGATGTGGCCGAGAACGTCAAGAAGTTTGGGGGCTATATCCCCGGAATCCGGCCCGGGAAGAAGACCGCCGAGCACATCGACCGGGTGCTCTCCCGGATCACGTTGGTCGGCGCGGTTTACGTGGCGGTGGTGTGCGTGCTGCCCACGATTATCTCCCGGCGGTTCGGCGTTCCCTTCTATTTTGGTGGCACCGCCCTCCTCATCGTGGTCGGGGTTGCTCTCGACACGATCGGGCAGATCGAATCCCACCTCGTCTCACGCCAGTACGAGGGCTTCGTGAAGGGGACCCGGCTGCGCGGAAGGCTCGGCCGGTGAGTGCGCGCCGGCTGTTGCTTCTCGGACCTCCGGGGGCGGGCAAGGGGACGCAGGCCCAGCGTCTTCGAGCTCGCCTTGGGATCCCGCAAATCTCGACGGGCGAGATTCTGCGGGCGGCGCAGGCCGCGGGCACCGCACTCGGAAGGCAGGTCACAGCCATCATGGAGCGCGGCGAGCTCGTGCCGGACGACGTGGTGATCCGCCTGGTGGAAGAGCGCCTTGCCCAATCCGATGTGCAAAAGGGCTTCATCCTCGACGGCTTCCCNNAAGCTCGGTCTTTGTCTTGAACGCTGCGTGGCGATTCAGCTTGACGAGGAGGAGCTGGTGGACCGGCTCCTTAAGCGGAGCCAGCTCGAGCATCGAACGGACGATGATGAGCCTACGATCCGCAAACGCATGGAGGTCTACCGCGAGCGCACGGCCCCCCTAATTGCCTATTATCGCANNCCGCGGAGCCCTCGCCGAGGTGGACGGTCTCGGGACCGTAGAAGAGGTCGCCGGGCGGATCGACGAGGCGCTGGCGGCTTGATGGGCTTGCTCCGAGAAACAGGCCCGATTCCGATTAAGAGCCGCCGCGAGCTGGAATCGATGCGGGCGGCGGCGAGGCACGTCGCAGAGATTCTGATTGAGCTGCGGGAGATGGTGCGGCCCGGGGTCACCACGCGTGAGATCGACGAGCGCGCGCGGCGGAGCATCCGGGAGCGGCGGGTGGAGTCGTCGTTCCTTGGCTACGGACCGCACGGGTTGCCGAAGTACCCCGCAGTGATTTGTCTTTCGGTGAATGAAGAAATCGTGCATGGAATCCCGGGACCGCGCGAGCTGAAGGAAGGAGACATCCTCGGGCTTGATTTTGGGGTT
>DOUU01000071.1:619-9690 GCA_003520425.1 Deltaproteobacteria bacterium | reverse complement strand
GGCTTCGCTTGCCGCGCACGATGTCCGGGCGGACTGTGAGCCGTGGCCCGGCGAACCGAGCCCGCTCCCCACCGCGTCGTCCGGCGACGATTTGGCGGCCCGCTTCGCCCGTCTGCGGGCGGAGGAGCTTGCGGCGCTAGCGCAGGACCTCGAGCCTTCGGCGCGGGGTGACGCCTACAGGGTCTGGCTCCACGTCGCGTGCTTGGATCCCGGGCGCACGGACGCGCGAGAAGGTGCGAAGCGAACCTCTCCCGTGCGGGTACACACGCCCGAGGCTGTGCACCGGCCGGACGCAGTCGCCGCGGCCGCCCCGGACGTAGCGTCCGCTCTTGGCCGACTCGACGACCCGATCTCTGTGNNCTCTCTGTGGTGTCGGCGACGCGGGCCGCGGAGCCGGCGGCAAAAACCATCGCTCCCGCGCAACGCGTTGCCCTTTCTCCGCGAGCAGCCCGACCGCGGCCGCAAACCGCCCGCGAAGAAAGTCCGCTCGCCGCTGACGGGCTCCTCGACGAGGCTGAGGCGCTCGTTCGTCAGGCGCACTTCGAGGAGGCGCTCGAGAAGGCCATGAAGGCGCGAGAGGCCGTTCCGCGCACAGGCGATGAGCCGGCCCTTCGCCAGCGGCGCGCCCGGGCCGACGTGATCGCGGGCACGGCGCAGGTCGCGCTGGGGAAAGACGCCGACGCGCGCGCCAGCTTTGAGCGCGCGATCGAGGCCGATCCCAGCCTGCGCCTCGATCGTGCGAGCACATCGCCGAAGGTGGTTCGTGCCTTTGACGCGGCGCGCGCGGCCGCCGGAACTGCACCGTGAGGTCCCTGCGCGGAATGGGCCCTCTTGCAGCGGCAGCGCTCGTTGGCGTGGGAGGGTGCCTCGCATCGCCGCCCCCTGTCGCGTGGCTGGAAGTGGACGTTGCGCGCGGCCTCGCGCCTGGGCCGCGGGGAGCGGGTCTCGCGCGGGTCGAGGTCGTAATGGATGTGACCCCGAGCATGGCCACAGCCGCCGGCGGAAAGCTCTCGAATCTTGAGGCCGCCCGCTCCGGGGCCGCACAGCTGCTGCGCAGCCTTCCTCCGGAGGTTCCCGCTACGCTCGTGGCATCCGGGACGAGCCATCCGGCCTGCGAGGCGCCGCCGCTTGTCCTTGGCCCCGAGATGGGTCGCCCAGCGGTGCTTGCGCTCCGCGCAGAAGAAATGACTCCAGCCGCGGAGGCATCTTTGGCTTCGACACTCGAGGTCGTCGCCGGCGCCCTTGCAGCGGAAGGCGTGGCCGAGCGTACACGAGTCGTCGTCTTCACGGACCTTGCCACGAAATGCGGAGCCGATCCCTGCCAGGCCTGGGACAAGCTCCTTGCAACGGGTGCAACCGTGGATCTCGTCGTTCTTGGGGGAGGCTTGGTTCCCGCCTGTCTTCAATCTCCTGTCGCTCCGGGCGGCCCCCCGGTCTCGGTCTCGCGCAGGACGGACCCGGATCCGGTTTCGTTTCGAGTGGTGGCAACCCCCGCCGGGCCGGAGCGGGAGGCGGCGGCTGGCGTGGCAGGAGCGCCGCCGATGCGCGTGGATCCGGGGCCCGCGACAGTGGAGCTCGCGCTCACGCCACCCCTTGATGTACCCGTCATGCTCTCCTCCGGAGCGCTGCTGCGCCTTCGGGTGATTGACTTCCCAGGGGCTTCGCCGCCTTTGCGTGACTGGCGGACGGAGAGCGCAGCGCCCCCCGCGCAGGCCTCCCCGGCGGCTTCTCCCCAGTGAGTATGAGCCTCTCCGCTCCGGATCCCTTCGGCGTCACGGCAGATCCGGAGACGTACATGCCGCGCGCAGCCACTGAGCGCGCGCTTGCCGAGCTCGAGCAGGCCCTCCTGGCGGGGGAGATTCCGGTTCTGTTCACGGGGCCCGCGGGAATCGGCAAGACGCTCCTCCTTCGTGTCGCGGAGCGACGGCTCGCAGGGCGAGTGCGGTGTGTATATGTCGCATACGGGGCGCTCTCTCCCGCCGAGCTCTGCAGCTGGATTCTGGGCCTCCTCGGCGAGTCGGCGCCACCAAATGGCGACGCCGAAGCGGCCCTTCTGGCAGCTGCCCACGGGTTCGCGCAGGCGGGGACGCCGCTTGCGCTCTTGATTGACGATGCGAGCGCAGTTCCACCGGAGACCGCCGAGCGCATGCGAAGCCTTGCGGCAAGCTCCCGCGGCGCACTCCAGATCGTCGCTGCGGACATGGAAGATGCCTCCACGGAGCCATGGGGCACCCGCTTTGGTGCGCGTGTGGAGCGAGTCACGCTAGAGACACCCATGAGCGCAGCCGAGACCGCGCTCTACATCCGAGCGCGCCTTGAGCGGGGAGGAGTCTCCCCCGATCATGGCGGCCGCCTCGACACCAAAGTCATCGATCGAATCTTTCGCCGATCGAGCGGAATCCCGCGCGCAGTGCAAGCCTTGGCGAGCGAGTTCCTTCGCGTTGGTGAGGCTGCCCTTCCGAGGGAGGCGCTCGAGGCGCTGCTCGCCCATGAGGACGCGGCGGAACTCGCCCGTGCGGCGGCCGCACGCAGACGCGCTCGCGAGATCCTGCCCCCCGAGCGCACGGAGCAGCCGAGAGGGGCTAGTTCCGCTGATCCGGCCGTTCGCGCGATCGTCTGGCGGCCCCCCGGCGAAGGAAAGCCGCTCTTTTCCGCGCCTCGTGCCTTGGCGACACCCACTCCGTCGCAGCCGACGAGCGAGCCCGTGGTGCGAGAGCTTGCTCCAGCGCGTTCTCCCACAGCGTCTGGCCCGGCGGCGAAACCGACAGCAAAACCGCAGAAGCATTTGCCCTCGGTGACTTCCTCCCCGCCCAGCGTGGCCCAGCCGGCCCCGAAACGGACGCCCAGCCGGGAGACCCCAGGGCGCCGGGTCCATTGGCCGGGGATCCTCGTCGCCGTGCTCGGTCTCGGCGGAGCCATTGCGCTTGCGCTTCCGTTCCTGCGCGGCGCTCCGGCTGTCCCGGAGCGCCTGGCGCCGGTTCTCGAGACGGGATCCTCCCCGACGAGAGCCCCATCCGAGGCGGCCGGTGACGCGTCGATCGGCGTCGCACCGCCCGAGCCTCAGAAGGCGCAGCCCGATACTCCTCCCGCGCCGCAGCCTGAAGCCGCGAGGCCGCTCCCCTCAGGATCCGCTGAGCCGGAGGCGTCGAAAACTCCGGCGCACCTCGCTGCCGAGGTTCCGGTCGCGCCGATTCCCGTGCATATCAATGCCACGCCGTGGGCCACGATCGAGGTGGATGGCGTGGACGTGGGGGAGACGCCAATCGCCGGGGTGCCCCTTGTGCCCGGCAATCACGTCTTCAAGGCGCGAATGCCCGACGGCCGCGTCGTCGAGAAGACCGTGCAGATTGGCGCCGGGACTCGCTACGTGACCTTCGAGTAGGTCCCGGCTCTCACCCGTCGACATAGCGCCGGCGGATCGCTACTCCTCCCCTTCGGTTCGGGCCGTAGCGCAGTTTGGTAGCGCGCCTGAATGGGGTTCAGGAGGTCGTGGGTTCAAATCCCGCCGGCCCGACCAGCCTCCCCCTCCTGGCTCCTTTAAACACAGCTAGTTACCCTTCCGCTGGGTACGCCCCGTTGCGATACGATACGCGGGACAATGGATCGGTATGCCTCACCCACGTCCTTTTGCCCGCGGACCGAGAGCCCCCTCCAAAGACCGCCGCGTCGATAGCACGCGGACTCGTCCGAGCGCTCGGTGCTCGCCCGACGTTCACGTTGCTTCACGTGGGCGACCCCAAGGACATGCCGGCGGTGTGCCTCGGCATTCCTGAGGAAGCGACCTGGGAGCGCGTGGTCCGCAATGGTTCCGTCGTCGATGAGATCCTGGAGTTGGCGGCCAGATTGCCAGCAGATTTGATCGCGATGACAACCCGGCGCGATCGCGGCTTTCTGGATGCGCTACGCGGTAGCACCACGGCGCACGTGATATGCCATACGCCCTGTCCGATCCTCGCGATCCCACAAGCGTGAGCGCCGCTGCGAGCCTGGTCCCTACGTAACGGCCGAAAGGGTCATCACACGACTCCGAGGGCGTCGGTCAGGTAGCGGGGAGGCGATTTGGCCGATGGGAGACTCGGTTGCCACCCGCTTCGGTCGCCCGTGTTGGACTTGGGCGGCCTAGTCCGGGGCTGTTGGTTCCATCACAAAAAACCCCGTCACTGAAACTGATTAAGCCTCTCCGGGCCGATCGCCTCAGACCCACGACGCCGGAGCCATAGTGGTTGGACCCCGCAATGCTGGTGGCCGCGCACCCGGAGCATCGGGTCGTCGAGTTCGTAGAACCCGTTCTTGTTGTCCCACGTCCAGCCCACAAGCTCGAGCTCGTATCCCGCTTCGGCTGGAGGCCTTTGTTGACAGTGATCACTGTAACAGTTATTAGTGCGCACGTGTCGAGAATCTCGCGCTCGGCGTCCCTCGCGAGGCGGACTGAGAAGGCCGCCCGCAAGGCCGCCTCCGAAGCGCGCCCCGCTTACACCGTGGACGAGCTAGCCTTCGCCACCGGCGTACCGAGCCGCACGATCCGCTTCTACCAGTTCAAAGGCGTGCTCCCACGGCCGGCGCGACGGGGGCGGGTGGCACTCTACGACGATCGGCACATCGAGCGACTGCGGCTCGTCGGCGAGCTGCAGGATCGCGGTCTCAGCCTGCGCGCGGTACGCCATCTGCTCCGGGAGGATTCCCAGGACGCGCGTCTGTTGAGCGGTTGCCTTGGCGTCGGCGAGAGTCTGGAGAAGCCGTGGTCCGACGACCGTCCACGGACGGTAGGCCAAGACGAGCTGGAGGAAGTCGTTGGTAGGCGGCCGCCGGGAACAATCGCGTCTCTCATCGACTTCGGTGTCATAGAGCGCACCCAGACGGGGCCGGCGCCGTCGTACCGGATCGCGAGCCCCGGCCTGCTCAAGGTGACGCTCGCGCTTCAAGCGAGCGGCGTCGACATCGAAACCGCGGTTTGCGCCGGAGACATCCTTCGGCGGTGTCTCAGGACGGCGGCTCGCGAGCTGGTCGACCACTTTTCGAGGCGGGCGGGTCGAGGCTTCGGGCGAAGCAGCGCCCCTGGTGAGATCAGTGCCGCGCTGGACGCGCTTCGCCCCCTTGCGGGCGAGGCGGCGCGCCTCATCTTCGCCAGGCAGATCGAACACGCCCTCCGGAAACGCAGCAGGTCAAACGGACCACGCGTGTCACACCGCCGTCGCCGACGCAGAGACCGCGCGAGGTGAAGAAGCCCATGAAGAACTCCGAGGCTTTCCTCCTGGGAGCCTGCACGCTCGCCATTCCCGTGTGGACCTACGGCAGCGCCGTTGGAAAGGCTGGCTCGTCATGAAGGACATGCGGGGAGTCGAGCACTGGATGCTCGTCGAAGGGGGCAAGGACGACCGTCCGGGCGTCCGCTACGCAAGCCGCTTCGAGAGTGTCGGTCTGAAGCTGCCGGAGCGGCGCCTGACGACGCGCGAGCTGCTTGAGAGTGCAGCGCACCATCCGCACATCGATCTCGAAGCGCTGACGGGAATCCGCGAGCGGCGCGTCTGCTCCGAGGGCGAGGACTCGTTCACGCTCGCCGTTGCGGCGGCGCGCGATTGCCTCGCACACTCGCGGCATCGTCCCCAGGATATCGAGATGCTCATCTCGGCGAGCATCAGCAAGTACAAGGGCGGCCTGCGCCATCAGCTCGAGCCGCCGCTGAGCCTCGCCATCAAACGGGAGATCGGCGCGCAGGCGGCCGCGAGCTTCGATCTGTCGAACGCCTGCGCCGGCATGCTCACCGGCGTATTCGTGCTGAACGACTGGATCCGCCGCGGGGTAATCCGCTGCGGCATGGTCGTGAGCGGCGAGTACATCTCCAGCCTCGATCTGAATGCAGCGCGTCAGATTCGCTCCATTTTGAGCAAGCAGCTGGCCTCGCTCACGCTGGGCGACGCCGGCGTTGCGGCGATCCTCGAGCGTGCGCCGGACGGCAACCCCGGGATCACGTTCGCGGGATTCACGACGCTCGCCGAGCACAGCCGGCTCTGCCTCGGGATCCCGGCGAAGATCGGCCCGGGCGCAGCGATGTTCACCAAGGCCCGCACGATCCACCGCGTCGCGATCGAGGATTCGCCGCCGCTGCTGGCCGACGCGCTCGAGGAGNNAAGAAAGGGCGCCCGCGAGTTCGCCGCCCGCCTGGGCATGGCGCCGAAAAACTCCGTCGAGAACGTCGCGGAGCGCGGCAACACCGCATCGACGACGCACTTCGTCGCGCTGTACGAGTATCTCGAGGCCAGGCGGTTCAAGCCGGGCGACGAGATCCTGCTCCTCTCGTTGGCGTCGGGGCTCGAGGTAGGTGTCGTCATCTTCCGGATGGACGAGCTGGTGGATCACTATGGGCACGCGTATTGAGGCAGTCGCCACGGCGTACGCGCGCCACGGGCCGTTTCGGCAGGGAGCGCTGAAGCTCGCCGACGAGGCGGCGAGCGCGTGCCTCGCCCGGGCGCATCGAGCATCGGGCGACATCGACCTCCTCGTCAACGCGGGGATCTACCGCGAGGACAACCTCGTCGAGCCCGCGCTCGCCTCGATGATCCAAGAAGACATCGGCGCGAACCCGGGCCATCCCCCGCGCGCAGGCGCGCACGGGACCTTTTCGTTTGACGTCGCGAACGGTGGCTGTGGGGTGCTCACGGCTCTCCAGCTGCTCGACGGCTTCATGCGCTCGGGCACCATCCAGACGGGCCTGGTCGTCGCGAGCGACTCGGATCCTGGCGAGTCCGAGTCGTTCCCATTCCCAGCAGTCGGAGCTGCGATGCTCGTGCGGCCGGCGAACGACGGAGAGGGCTTCGTCGACTTCGCGTTCGAGACGTTCGAGGAGGTGGACGGCGCCTTCGAGAGCACCATCAGCTGGCACGAAAAGGATGGACACCTCCCGCTGTCGAGGCCGGGGAAGAACGTCCTGAGGGTCGTGCAAGGCGAGGCGTACAAACACCGGGCGATCGAGTGCGCTGAGGAGGCGACGCGCCGGTTCCTCGCGCGGCACGAGCTCGGGGCGAGATCGGTCGACCTCGCGATCTTCAGCCAGTCGCCGGCGGGGTTTGCGGACGGTCTGGCGACACGGCTCGACCTGGCACGGGGGCGCCTCGCGCGCATCCCCGACAGGCTCCAGGGCGCACACACCGCGGGCCCCATCGTCGCGCTCGACGCCGCGAATGAGTCGGGGCAGTTCGCCGCAGCGCGGACCATCCTCTTCGCCACCGTGGGCGCGGGCATCGTGGTGGGGGTCGCGCTGTATGAGAAGTGAACTACTGAACCAAGGAGGTTCTCGTCTGCGCGACACGTTCGCATAGAGGATAACGCGTGGCTCTTGGCGAGCTCCCTCTGCATAGAAGCCACTTCCGACCGCTCGATCGAGCCTTCTGGATCGCGCTCCCCGGGGCTCTGGCCTGGCTGGAGGGAGGTCCTGCTCATCGTCAAGCCCGACACCCGGCTCCTCTGGCATCGGATCTCGAAGCGCGATCCTGGCAGACCGCGCTTCTCGGCGGAGGTGCAGGAACTCATTCATCGGTTCGCTGTCGAGAATGCCTGGGGAGCTGGAAGTTCACGCCGAACTCGAGAAGCTTGGCTTCACGGTCGAGCGGTCCCAGCGACCGGACTTCCTGGCTGCGCTCCATCGAGAAGACCGCTAGCCGCTCCCCCGCGGACTCGTCACAATCGGAGTGCCCGAGAGACCTCAGAAGCCCTGAGACGCTGCTCGAATCGCCTACCTGCTCACCGCGGGCGCATGCACGGGGAGGGAACACCGTAGGCCGGAGTGAGATCCGCACCGAGATCGAGATCGCCGCCTCGCCGGCCACGGTGTGGGCCGTTCTCGCAGACTTCGCCGGCTACCGCCGCTGGAACCCCATGGTGGTGGCGGCAGAAGGCGAGGTGCGGAGCGGTGGGCGGGCGAGCCTCCGCTACCGGTCGAGCCTCGGTGTTGAGCTCCAATTCGCCGTGCGCATCACGCGCGCCGATCCCGGGCGCGAGCTCCGCTGGGTCGGCCGGCGGCTCGCCATCCGCGGCGAGCACTCCTTCCGCCTCGAGCCGAGCGGAGCCGGCACCCGGCTCGTGCACGGCGAGGTCTTCACCGGCGCGCTGGCCGGCGTGCTCCGCTTCGCCTTTCGGAGGCAGGTCCCGGTCTTCGAGCGCTTCGACCGCGCGCTCCGCAACGAGGCGGAGCGGCCCAGCCCGCTCACGGGGCCTACGGCTGGGGGAGCGCCAATCCCACGCTGACGCCTGCGTCCGCCGTGCCCTCGTAGAGGTCGTCCTCGTCCGGGTAGGGCCGGGTGTAGACTGCCCTTGCGTCCAGCGCGCGTCCCGAGATCGTCGATATCGAAGTCGAGAACGGCCTGTTCCAGGTTCTTCGCAATCCCGTCTGAATCGACGTCGGTTACCTTCGTCCTCCCGATCTCCTCCGCTTCAGCGACAAGCGCGGGGTCACCTCTGGCTCACGCGGATTGACCTGGACTTGTGACTACTGATCGGGGCTCTCGATCAGTAGCGCCTTTTCTCCGCGGTCGCGCACCGCTGCTAACTGCGCCGGAACCTGCGGCTGAACCTCGGGCAGCCAGAGTTCGACCCGCGTCCCGCGTCCCGGGCTGGACTCGAGTACGACACGTCCTCCGACGCTCTCCACAGTCTTGCGAACGTTGGCCAAACCCAGCCCCGTGCCCTTGTCCGCCTTGGTTGTAAAGAACGGNNTCGAAGGCGCGTGCTCTCACCTCCGGAGTCATTCCAACGCCGGTGTCGGTGACGGCGAGGACCACAAAGCACCCGGCGTCCTCGCCCAAAGCGCGGTTGACCGAGACTTCGATCGTCCCGCCACCCGGCATCGCATCACGGGCATTGAGGACGAGGTTGAACACCGCCTGCTGCAAGAGGGCGGAATCGGCCATGACGCCGCCGCCCCGAAGGTCGCCGGCAAACNNCACCGAACGTCCGGCCACATTGAGCATCTGCCGCGTCAGCGCTGCGGCCGACGATGCCGCCTCGAGGATAGTCTCGCGGCTCTCGGCGCTCGCGCTGCCCATCGTCCCAGCCTCGCAGGCGATCACGGTGAGCGT
>DOUU01000071.1:0-612 GCA_003520425.1 Deltaproteobacteria bacterium | reverse complement strand
TTGTTCAGATCATGGGCCGCGCCCCCGGCCAGGAGCCCGAGCGTCCGCAGCCGCTCTCCCTCGAGCATCGAGGCCTGCGCCTTCTCCAGCGCCTCGAGTGCCGCGCGCTTCTCGGTGAGCTCCTGCCGCAGCTGCTTGAGGATCGCGTGTGTGGCCAGGATTACCGGCAGCAGGGCAACCTGCAGCAGGANNGAGCACCGCCAACCACCGTTGGGGGTAGACCTGGCTCAGCAGGGCCTCCTCCGGAAGGCCCAGAATCCCCCCTCGGGTGGCAGTACCCACGTAGACGATCGCCGCCGCCCACACTGCGAATAGGAAGGCGGACTCNNGCGCAGCCCACCACCATGGCTCCGGGGGAATAGCCCTGCCGCACTAGCACGAAGAGCCCGACCCCGGCCAAGGCAGCCACAAGACCCCTAGACCGCGCTTCGTAGCCGATCGGGGCGAGCGTCAGCGCGACGGCCACGGCATACGCCACCGAGAGTGCCGCGAGGTCCGTCATGCGAGCGCTCGCGACGAAACGGATGACGAAGTAAAGGTAGACGGGTAGAGCCGCGAGCGTGGCGCCTCGCAGGGCGCGCTCCAGCACCCTGCGGCGGATTTCTAGGAAGA
>DOUU01000125.1:398-2709 GCA_003520425.1 Deltaproteobacteria bacterium | reverse complement strand
CCGCGGAAGTCCTCTGGTCGCCGGATGGAAGCGCTCTCGCCGTGACGGACTACGCCAGGAGCAACCTTGCCGAACTCTTTCTCGTCTTCCCGGCGCGGCCACAGCAGACGGTGAACCTAGAGGTCGAGACCGCGCACTCCTTGGGTCTTCTTCCGAGCGTGGCCCACAATGACCATGTCTACTTCGAAGCGGTCGCNNTTCGACGAATCGTTCGAGTACCGTTTGGGCGGGGAGGTGGTCCGGACGAGGTCGGGTGAAGAGAAGGGGCGTTAGATCTCTTCTCCGCGCGAGGGGGATCGGATTCGCAGCGCTTCCGGATCTCTCCTGCTTTCCGTCCCTGGCCAAGTCGCACCCGCCGCCTCCTCTCCATTCCACCCGTCGAATACAATCCTGCAGGCGCTCTGCTCGGCGCTTGGCCCTTCGGTCTACCAAAATATGGGCTCATCCTGGGTCGGATGGAGTGGTGTCCATGAGCCTCAAATGCGTGCTCTGGGACTTTGGGGATACGCTCGCAGACGAGGGTTGGATGCAGAGATCCTTCCCGGGCGTACCGGATTGGCCTCACATTTGGTCTGAGTTCATCTCGAGCGAACTTGGCGATTCGTGGAGCCTCGGGCGGCTCGACACCTCGGCAGTCGTCACTGCAGTCGCGACGCGACTCGCCGTATCTCCCGAATCTGTCTTCGAGCATATGCAGCGATGCTGCTCCATGATCCGCTTCTTCGAGACGCCCCTCGACGTGGCAAAGCGTTCCTCCCTTCCCCAGGCGATCGTCACAATCAATCCAGACGGGTTCTCCAAGCTCATCGTTCCCCAACACAAGCTCGATCGAATCTTCCGACCCATCGTCACGTCTTGGGAGGAGCGTACCCTCGACAAGGGAGTGCTGGGACTTGTCGCCCTTGAGCGGCTTGGCCTTGGGATCCACCCTTCCCAGGCGCTCCTCATCGACAACAAGACCGAGAACATCGAGGCCTGGGCCTCTCGCGGCGGACGTGGATACCATTTCAGGGGGGAGGAGCGGTTCCGCGCCGATCTCGAATCCGAGCTTCGTGAGCTTGCCATGTCAGCCAAAATAGTCGGTGCATGACGCCACATTTTCGTCTCAGAGGGATCCATTCATAGAACGCCCGACGTGCTCTCGGTCCGGCGGCTGTGGCAAGCGGACGGGCCCGAGCCGATTGGGATCGCTCTTCAGGCGAGAGAACCAGAGGATGCGGAGTCGAAATCACAGGCCAGTGGTCCGCAGGGTGCGCCGCGCGTTGACGGAGCAACCCAAACACACAATCATTCCGGTCCGGACGGGCGCTTCGGATCGGACCGCGCAGCGCGCGACCAGAGGCTGCGATGCATCATGGAGGCCGGCGGCGTGGCGAGCGATTCAACACCGATCCGCGTCGAAGTTCCCGTGGGCACCACAGCCGTTGTCGCACCGATCTCAGGCACGGTCGTCTCGATTGAAGTCGGCGTCGGCGACGCAGTGCGTCGCGGCCAGACCCTTGCCGTTCTCGAAGTCATGAAAATGGAGCAGGTGATCGAGGCGGAGGTTTCTGGTTACGTGCGCGCGATCGCGGCCGCACCGGGGACAGTGGTGGAGGAGGGGGCGCTTCTCCTCTCCGTAGAGGTTGCCGACGTGGCGGACGCTGCGCAGGAAGAAGACGCGGGCTCGGATGCGCACGCGATCCGCCCCGATCTCGCGGAGGTGCNNAGCACCGGGTACCGTCGTGGATGAGGGTGCGCTTCTGCTCTGCGTGGAGGCCGCGGACGTAGCGGACGCTGCGCAGGAAGAAGGCGTGGGCTCCGACGCTCACGCGATCCGTCCTGATCTCGCGGAAGTGCTTGCGCGCCGCGCGGAGCTCCTCGATGCCGCTCGACCCGAGGCCGTAGCGAAGCGACGAGCGAGCGGCCAGCGCACCGCGCGCGAGAATCTCGAAGATCTCTTCGATGGCGCCGAGTACCTGGAATACGGGGGATTTGCACTCGCTGCGCAACGCCAACGTCGCAGCCTCGAAGAGCTCCGACGCATCAGTCCCGCGGATGGCATCCTCACGGCCATCGGACCGGTGAACCGGGCGCTCGTGGGTGACGAGCGCTCCCGTTGCGCCGCGCTCGCCTACGACTACACGGTGATGGCGGGGACGCAAGGCTACTACAGCCATTTGAAGACCGATCGCCTCCTCGAGATTGCGGAGAGGCAGCGGCTGCCGATCGTGCTCTTCGCCGAGGGGGGCGGTGGCAGGCCGGGCGACGTCGACCTCCCGCCCAGCAGCGGACTCACCGTACCGACCTTCGCGACCTACGCGCGGCTCTC
>DOUU01000125.1:0-380 GCA_003520425.1 Deltaproteobacteria bacterium | reverse complement strand
ATCGGCATGGGCGGCCCGGCGATGATCGAAGGCGGAGGGCTCGGCAGTTTCCGCCCCGAGGAGATCGGCCCGGCGTCGATTCAAGCGGCGAACGGCGTCGTAGACGTGCTCGTGGAGGACGAAGGGGCAGCCGTCGCCGCTGCAAAGAAGTATCTCTCGTACTTCCAAGGCAGGCTCGAGATGTGGAGCTGTGCCGATCAGCACGCGCTTCGCACCGCGATTCCCGAGAACCGTCTCCGCGTCTACGATGTCCGCCGCGTGATCGATCTCCTGGCCGACACGGGCTCCGTCCTCGAGCTGCGGCGTGGATTCGGGGTCGGCATGATCACCGCACTCGTTCGCATCGAGGGCCGGGCGCTTGGCCTCCTTGCCAACAACCC
>DOUU01000120.1 GCA_003520425.1 Deltaproteobacteria bacterium | reverse complement strand
TGGGCGCTGGTCGATGGTCGACGTCTTCGTCGACACCTTCACTGCAGCCCTCGTTCAGCTGCAGCCACTCATGTCGGTGGAGCCAGCGCCAGGCCTGTTTTTCTTCGCGGCTGTCGTCGTGCTGACCATGCTGGCGGTCGAGTCCTTCGACCCGCGCCTCATCTGGGACTCCGCAAGTGCAAGAGAGGTGGGAAATGCCTGACCCGAGCGCACCGCTCCCTCCCGTTTCCGAGTCAAGGGCCGTTGCCAAAAGACAGACGCGGCTCTCCCTCGTCTGGATCATTCCCGTCTTGGCGGCGTTGGCCGGCGTGTGGGTCGCGGTCACGAGAATCCTCTCCGAGGGGCCCAAGATCACCCTCATCTTCAAATCGGCAGAGGGCCTGGAGGCCGGCAAGACCAAGATTC
This sequence comes from Deltaproteobacteria bacterium, assembly GCA_003520425.1. GTDB lineage: Bacteria > Myxococcota_A > UBA9160 > UBA9160 > UBA9160 > UBA9160. The sequence continues at coordinate 8,830 of DOUU01000120.1, read as the reverse complement.
ACTACAACGGCGTCGACGTCGGCACCATCACCACGATTGTCCTCTCCGACGACCACCGGCACGTCATCCTCAGCGCCCAGATGGCTCCAAAGACCCAGAGTTTCCTGGTCGAAGACACGAGGTTCTGGGTCGTGCGTCCGCGGATCTCGGGCGCGAGCGTGACAGGGCTTGGCACCCTCATCTCCGGGGCCTACATCGGCATGGAGATCGGGAACTCTCGCCAGCCCAAACGCAGCTTCGAGGGCCTCGAAAATCCTCCGGTCGTGACAATCGACACTCCCGGCCGCTTCTTCGTGCTCAAGACCCCCGACCTCGGGTCCCTGGACAATGGGACACCGATCTACTTTCGTCGGCTCCAGGTCGGTCAGGTGGCCTCCTATGAGCTCGAGCCGGACGGCAAATCCTTCAACGTGAAGGTGTTCGTGAACGCACCCTACGACCAGTACGTCACTCCCAACACGCGCTTCTGGCAGGCCAGCGGGATTGACCTGTCGCTCACCGCGAACGGCCTAAGCCTCCAGACCCAGTCGGTGCTTTCCATCCTGATTGGAGGCGTGGCCTTTGAGACCCCCGCGGAAGGTCCGGTCCTCCCGGCTGCCGATGCGGAGACTGAGTTCACGCTCTTCCCCAACCGGGCCGAGGCCTTCAAGGTCCCGGCCCGCAATCCCTTTACCTACGTCCTCCTGTTTAAGGGGTCAGTCCGCGGGCTCGCGGCGGGTGCTCCCGTCGAGTTCAAGGGCATCACGATTGGGGAGGTGTCGGAGATTCGCGCGCAGTTCGTTGAGAAAACCGATGAGTTCCTGGTGTCGGTTGTCGCCCGCGTCGATCCCATGGCCCTCGGCGTGAAGTACAGCGGTGTGCTTCCCCCCAACCAGACGGCAGCCGAACATCGAAAGCTGATCGACACCTTGGTTTCCCGGGGGCTCCGAGCCCAGCTTCGGAGCGGGAGCCTTTTGACAGGGGCCCTCTACGTGGCGCTCGACGTCTTCCCGAGCGCGCCCCCCGTCACGCTCGACTGGTCGCAGACCCCGGTCGAGTTCCCCACCATTCCCGGCGAGGTGGAGGCGATCGAATCGAACGTCGCCAGCATCATCAAGAAGCTCGATCAGATCCCATTCAAGGGGATTGGCGAAGATCTCCGCAAGGCGATTGGCCAGCTCGACGCGACGCTCGTGAGTGCGCAGGGTACCTTCCAGAGCGCAGACAAGCTGATCGCGCCGGACTCCGTGCTGGGCCAGCAGCTCGGCACCTCGCTTCAAGAAGTGACCCGCGCAGCCCGGGGGCTGCGCATCCTCGCGGACTATCTCGAGCGTCACCCGGAATCGCTCCTCCGCGGGAAGTCGGGGGAGGCGCAGTGATGGGCCGCCGGTTCGTGGATCTCGTCTGGATAGCGCTCGCCACAGCTCTTTGCGCGGGTTGCGGGACGACGGCGCCGTCGCGGTTCTACACCCTTGATTCGACGGCGGCGGCGGACGGCGCAGCGCCGACGCGGTGTGCGGTGATTGTGGGGCCAGTCTCCATCCCCGCTTCCGTGGACAGGCCGGAGTTCGTCGTCCAGGTCGCCCCAAACCGCGTGGAGATCGACGAGTTCAACCGCTGGGCGGCGCCGCTTGACCAAGGCATCGCCAGCGTCGTCGCCCAGGACCTCGCTGTATTGCTTGGGACGCCGCAGGTGGCGACGGCTCCGCTCGCGAACTTCAGTCCCGACTACCGGGTCACCATCAATGTGCAGCGCTTCGACTCGATTCGCGCCGAGGCGGTCATCGTCGACGCCGTTTGGGCGGTACAGAAGACGGGCAGTGGGCCCGCGCGCTCGGGCCGCACGGTCGCCCGCGAGGCCGTTCAGGACGGAGGCTTCGATGCCCTGGCCGCCGCGCACAGTCGCGCGCTCGCGACCGTAGCCGCCGACATTGCGGCGGCAATCCGTGCCACGAGCGTCGCTGTGCGCTGAACCACGAGAAATCGCTCGATCGATCGACCCTGCACCGTGGTGAGCAGCCGACAGCCGCAATGGCGCGCGGGCAACGAGTCTACTGCACAATCGTGCGCGGACCTTGGCGTCTGGCCAGGCGCCTCGATCGTCGCTTGCCACCTAGGCTCGCAAGCCGAAGAGAGGTGCGTACACCTTGCGATCCGCCCACGCCAGGAAGAGTTCCAGGGCTGCTACAAGAATGGCGAGCGGCAGCCCTTCGGGCGCAAGGAAGACGTGGAAGGCAATGATGTTGACGATCACCGGAGCGAGAATCAAAAGACCAAGGGGCACCAGACCGAGAATGACCAGTGCCCCGCCCAGCACCTGCGCCCCGAAGAGCAAGGGCAGCATATAGCCGGTCGCCGCAAGCCCACCGAAGAAAGACTTGGCAGCGTCAGGCATCGGCGGTTGGGGCAAAAACTGGAGAAACCCATTCAGTCCGAGNNAAAGTGGAGAAACCCATTCAGTCCGAAGACGACAAAGATCAAGCCTAGAAGAATGCGCGCCGTGAGAGTGAGCGCTCTCATGCCGACTCCTTCGATGCCAAGAGAGTCGTTTCAGCCCGATGGCGAGTGCCACGACCGCCGCGTTCCCCATCCGGACCGGCGACCCACACGCCTCGAAGGCTACACCGAGCCTCGTTCTCCAACCAAGCTGCTTTTTGCACGAATCAGCTCTTGAAGCGATGCGCCGCATAGCGCCGAGGCGAGGATCCATGGCTCTCGTCCGGGCATCTCCTTTCGAGGACTCGAACGAGGCGGTCGCTCCTCCCCGCGGATAGGGGTGCCCCCATTCCGATGCCGCGCCTGAGCTTCCTCCGGTTGCGCCAGTCGGCCCGCGCGCGCCCACTCCATCATCGAACTCGCCCCGGCCCTCTTCGGCCCTCCCACATCCTTTCTCGCTGCGCCGGGCGCGAAACCCCTCGCCATGGACGCAGGTCTATACTGGGCTCCTCGCCGAGCCGAAAAGCTCTCTGCGCGCTGAGGAACCGCTCTTGCCCACGCTCTCTCAACCCAGGCTGTCCGCAGGCGTCCTCTTTGCCTACGGCGCTCCTACGCTCGGCATCGCCTATCTCCTTTTCTTCGTCCAGTTCTACTTCCTCAAGTTCTCGACCGACGTGCTGCTGCTCCCGCCCGCTGCGGTCGGGCTCGTTTTCGCGGCCGCGAAGGTCTGGGACGCCGTGAGCAACCCTCTCGTCGGGGGCTGGAGCGACCGCACGCGCTCGCCCCTCGGCCGCCGGCGGCCGTTCATGTTCGCTGCGCTCCCGCTCCTCGTCGCGGGGTTCATCATGCTGTGGGCGCCGCCCGCGGCGCTCAAGGGCAGCGCGCTCATCGCGTGGTCTGCGCTCGCTCTCTTCGTCTTCTATGGGGCGTTTGCACTCTATTCGATCCCGCACTTCGCCCTCGGCACCGAGCTCTCTCTCGATTCGCATGAGCGCACCCGCCTTTTCGGTGTGCGCCAGATGAGCCTCACGATCGGAATCCTCGTCGCGTTCGCCGGCATCCAGCTGGCGATGAACGCGGCAGCCCCGCGCATTGCGGCGGCACGCCTCGCGGTCCCCGCCGCGTTCGCAGCGGCAGCGGTCCTCGCCGCAACGCCGCTGCTGGTCCGCGAGCCCCGACGCCACGCCTGTAGCGGCGGCCGGAGCCTGCTCGCCAGCCTGCGCGATGTCTGGGCGAATCCGCCCGCACGGCGCCTCCTCTTTGTCTGGTTCGTCGAGAACGCGGGCGTCGGCGCGGTGGGCACCATGGCTCCCTACGTCGCCGAGTACGTGCTGCGCCGCCCCGGGATGGTGGGTCTCCTGCCGGGGGCCTATGTCTTGTCGAGCGTGGGTGCAATCCCGCTCTGGGTGCGGGTCTCGCGCAGCGTCGGGAAGCGCGAGACGTGGCTCGTGACGATGCTCCTTGCGGCGTGCGCTTTCGGAGGGATGGGATTTGTCGGGCCAGGAGACGTGGGCCTCACCATCGCGCTCCTCATCGTGGCAGGCGCCGCGATGGGCTCCGGCAGCGTGCTCTCCTCGTCGATCCTCGCCGATGTGATCGACCTCGACGCGGAACGCACGGGCCAACGCAAAGAGGGCGTCTACTCCGCTGCGATGACATTCGTGATGAAAATCGGCGTTGCAGGGGTCACCGCGGCGAGCGGCTTCGTGCTTGGCGCGGCGGGGTTTGTGCCGAACGTGGAGCAGCCGCTCGCAAGCTTGCTTGGGATTCGCGTGCTCTTCGCAGGCCTCCCTTGCTCCGGCTNNCTCGGAGCCGCGATTTTCTGGCGTGCGTCGCCTGGGCCGACACGGCCGAGCGAGCACGTGCGGGCGGTGCCCGACTAGCGACTCGCGATTCGAAATCGCGTGGATGGTGTTCGCGTGCGACGTGCGGTCGGGGATCTCCGCTCACTCGTCGTGCTCGACTACGGCCGAGTGCATCGCGACCTTGGCCAGTTCGAGCGCATAGTCGAGGGGACTTCCGGCCCGATCGGTATTCGTCTGAAACGCCACAGCGAGCTGAGATGCCGGAAAGTAGAGCATCGATCCCGTATAGCCCGGGAACCAGCCCGTGTGCCCGTAGGCTTCGCCAAATGGTGTGGGGTAGACGAACAAACCCACCCCATACGCAGTGGCACGCTTCCCGTGAATCGGGTTCCGGGAGCCTCTCAGCCACTCCAGGTAGTCCCACTTGAACGCTCGCCCTTCGTAGAGCCGCTGCGCCCAGGAGACGAGATCCAGCGGGTTCGTCGCCAGACCGCCGCCCGTCCATTCCGTTTGAGGGTGAAAGAGGAGCGCGCCCTTCTCATCGGTGACTTTGTTCGGGATGGGGCTCAGCCAGCGGTGGTAGCCCGATGCCAGTCCAGGAATCGCGAGGCGGTCGGCGGGTACAGTGAGCACGAGCTGCAGCGGGCTCAGGATTCGTTCGCGAAGGAGGTCGTAATAGTTGCGGCCCGTTGCGCGCTCTATGGTCAGCCCGAGGAGGATGTACCCTGTGTCGGTATACTGGAAGCCGCCCCCCGCTGGGAACCGCGGAACCCGACCAAGCACGATCGCGATGAGCTCCTCCGGGGAAAAGGGAACGCGCGGGTCTCCGAAATAGCGTTTGCGGAGAATGGCACTCACGAAGCCCGCCGTGTAGATGTGGTCGGGAATACCGCTGCTGTGATTCAGAAGCATCCGCAGCGTGATGGCATGCCCATTGGGCAGGCGATCGAACCACGGCTCGGTACCGAGCCATTTCTCGATCTTCGCGTCGAGCGAGAAATAGCCGTCATGGGCCAGATCGAGAACGAGGGCCGCGACGAACGACTTGCCGATGCTACCCGACAGGAATTTCGCGTCCGGCGGCATCGGGATCCGACGCTCGAGATCCGCGAAGCCTGCGACTGCGACGGCGTTCGGACAGTCCTTCAGCCCGAATGCGGCGACCGCACCGGGAAGGGCTTCACGCCGAGTGATGGTATCGAGACCGGCTTGGAATGAATCGACCAGCGTCGCATACGCGGGATCGTCGCACGCAGCGGCCTTGAGGGCCGGCAAGCACAGGCTGATGGCCAACGCGAGCCGGAAGAGACGCATTCCCAGGCGTTGCTTCCCACGGGCCGACCGCCGCTTCGCCCAGCGTTCTCGTAGACGGGGGCACGCAGTCAAGGTTCGGCAGTCTATATCGATCCGCTGACTGTATGTCGAGGATCCAACCGTGGGCTGGGCATCGGGGCGAAGGCCGACCGGCCTCCAGCCCTGTCTTTCTACCGGCTGAATTCATCGGAAATTCGCTACACAATTCGGCGGGAAACCTATCCCTTTCGCCCGGCGCCAGCGCTAGCGCGCGCAGAAGCTCGACCCGGCGAACTCCTGCGCGCGTCTTCAGCGTACGGCGAGAATCGCAGCCTGTAGAGCCATCCGACGCTCGGCTATTGCGTCTTCGTCGGCTTCGTCACGGCGATCGCGAGCGCCTCGGTGTAGGTGACATCCACCGCGTCGCCAACCTTGAGTCCCTCGAGCCTGGCCGGATCCTTCACCTTCACGGGAACAGCATTGCCCTGAGGTCCGGTGAGCGTCACAGAGGATTTGGCAGCATCAATGGCCGAGATCGTCGCGGTTACCTGCACTCGCCTTACGGCGATCCCACCGGGCATCTCGCCAGGCTTCGCGGTCGCGACGCCTCCGGCAGCCGCTACCTCCGGCGGCTCGCCGTGCTTGTGGAGATCAACGGCGACGGACTCGAAGTAGTTGACCGAAACCTGGTCACCCTTTTTCACCTGCGGCAGGTTCTTGACCCGCTTGTCGACGTGGATGGTGACCTCGTTGCCCTCCGGGCCCTTCAGCGTCACCAGCCGCTTCTTGAGGTTGATCTTCTCCACCGTCGCGGTGATTGAGATCGCCTCCGACTCGGATACTGCCGTGAACTCCGGCTTCGCCTTCGCGGGCTTGTCCTGCGCTTCGGACGGAGCAAGGGCATAGCCGACGACGCACGTGGCGAACGCCGCGCCCAGCAACATGGACGATAAGTTCTTCACGAAAGCCTCCTCTCCCTGATGTGTCTGAAGCGCAAACGGCTTCAGGCCGCTCAAGCTCCAGGATCGGCGGAACACGATCTGCAAGTGGCGTACCGAGAACTAGGAACAGCCCGGGACCATTGTGCGCGACCCTGGCAGACAAGGCATGAGGCGAGCCGGTGCAGGCAGCGCCAGAAAGACCCACACGAGCGAGGATCGACGTGACGCTCTGGCTCAGTCCTGAGGGGAAGCGCTTCGGGCACAACCAGGCCCATTCCGATCTTCGGGCACAGCTCATGCATTGAGCAGCTGCGTCGCTTGTCGACATCGATCGGGCATGAAGGCGCAGTCTGGCCCCCACCGTACTGCGCGTGTCGGCAAGAAGTTCGCGGCTATGACCCGGCAGCGAACTGCTCCGGTCTTTGCACCCCCAGCGGAGTCCGGGAAGCGGGCACGGGCGCTCGGGGCCTCGAGGGACACAAGCCGTCTCTCGATACGAGGCCTCGGGCGCCCGTCACGTCCTTGAATGGCTACCGTCCGTCAGGCGCCTGATCAAACAGCCCGAAGCGGGGTGCCCCAGGCATCTCTCTCCCCCGCGAGGACCACCCCCTGTCGTTGATGAGCCCCTCATCCCTCAGCCGCATGAGAGACCGCGGCTGAGCGCGCGGGCTCACGCAGAGGTCCGGGATAGGGACTAGGGACGCAGCCGCCGAGATCCTTAGGGGCGCCCCTCCCGTCGTGTCGCCGAGCGCCCCGAGCGTCCCCCCTACGCTGCCAGAGCGGACGCCGAAGCCGCCGCCGCTGCCGATCAAAGCGCGAAAGGGGCCACGCGACGAGCAGGCTTCTCGCCTACGGGGCCTGCGAAGCCGCGAAGGTCCACACCCGTTTCAGAAGGCCGCGGGTCTGGTTCTGGAGCGAAAGGGTCACAGCGACGGCCAGAATGCAGAGGGCGGCGGTCAACGCGGCGAGGCGCCGCCGACTCGCGCCAGCGTCGCTCCGCATTTCGCTCGGCAGGACGACGGTGTCACCCTCCCGAGGCCGAAAGATCCCCTCCTCCCAGAGCCAGCCCGCAAGTGCGTGCTTCGCTTCCGCTGGAAAGGCGGCGAGCCGCCGCTCGAGCAGCTGCCGCACACGCTGTGCAGAGGCGGCGCGTGCTCGCGCTTTTGCGCGCAACAGGCTGCGCACGAGACGGGCCAGCCAGCGGGGCACGTCCCTCGCGACCCTGCGGATGGGTTCGTAGCGCTCGTGTTGGAGGCGCGTGAGCAGCGCCTGCATCTCGCCTGGCCCCGTCTCCCGATAGGGGGGCGCACCGGCCAGCATTTCATAGAGGATGACTCCGAGCGCAAAGAGGTCGCTGCGCGCATCGGCGCGTTCGCCAAGAAGCTGTTCGGGGGCGATGTACGGCGGCGTGCCCAGGGTCGTACCCGGCCGCGTGAGGCCGTCGCTCGTAGCTTCGATGGCGATCCCGAAGTCTGCGATCTTCACCTCTCCGGCCCGACCCAGGAGTACGTTCGCAGGCTTGAGATCGCGGTGTACGGTGCCACGGGCGTGGATCGCCTCCAAGCCGCGCGCGAGCTCGAGCGCGACCAACGCTGCCATCCGCCATGGGAATCGCCCCGCCTGCCCGATGGCCGCGCCCAGATCGACGCCGTCCACGTATTCCTGGGCGATGTAGTGCTCGCCGCGAATACCGATCCAGTCGTAGACCGCGACCACGTTCTGGTGGTGCACCGCGGCCGCGGCTCGCGCTTCACGCGCGAAGCGTTCCACCAGCTCCGCACTGGCGGAGAGCTCGGGCCGCAGCCGCTTCAGCACTGCCAGGCGGTCCAGAGCGGTGTGTCGCCCCAAGAGGACGAGACCCATCCCGCCCGCACCGAGCTCGCGTTCGATCGCGAAGCTTCCAATCGTGCGAGGCCCGTTCACAGCCATGGCGAGACCGGGACGCCCGCGAACGAGCGACCGCTACCCCTCGCGCACGGAATGCGTCGGGGNNCGTAACAGAATTCGAGCGAACCGAGCACCACGCGATCCCCGTGCTTGAGCTCCGCAGCCGTCACCTTGGCACCATTCACGTGAATCCCGTTCGTGCTGCCGAGGTCGCGGATCCGATACCCGGTCGGTGTGAGCTCCAGAGCTGCGTGCTCATGCGAGACCGACGCGTCGTCCAGCAGGACGTCGGCGTCCGCGCCGCGACCCAGCCGGATCCGCTCGCGCTCGAGCGCGATTTCGCTCCCGGCATAGGGGCCCGATGCGAAGAGCATGGACACAGCGTGCATCGCGAGGAAGTCATTCCGCCGCACGCTCCTCTGCTGGCGGACTCGACGCGTTCGCCCGTCTTTCATGAGAGCCCTCGCCGCATGGCCGTCCAGGCCGTTT
>DOUU01000335.1:4509-13732 GCA_003520425.1 Deltaproteobacteria bacterium | reverse complement strand
GACGGGTCGGAGGTTAAAATCCTGCCCGGCAGGCGGATACTTTCCGCCTCCGCGCTCACCCCGCGACGGCGCCTAGCACTTTTCGCCCGCCAAGCGTGCGACGGATAGCGACGGAGTGACGCACTCAACGCCGCTTCCTGCCGTTCCCTGCAGCTTCCTGCCGCGTCGGTGACAGAGAAGAGCGGTCTGATTGANNGGGTCGGGGGTTCGAATCCCTCCCTCTCTGCGACGCTCTCGCTGGATCAGCTACTTGTCGTGACCTCGCCTCCTCTCGATAGACGCGTCACCCCGCCCGAGTGCAGCCATTGTACAGCCAATCTCGGCTCTATCCGGCTCCGACTCTCGGGGACCTCAGTGCCGTCGTAACGGGAAACCTGCGGCCCTTCGCCTTGATAACGGGAGCGAGCTCACAAGCCATGCCTTCGCCACCTGGGCCCAGGAACGAGAGATCGAGCTGCGCTTCATCGAGCCGGGCAAGCCCAAACAGAATGCCTTCATCGAGCGCTTCAACCGGACCTACCGAACCGAGGTGCTCGACGCGTACATCTTCGAATCGATCGAGCAGGCGCAGCAGATCACGGATTCTTGGCTAATCGAATATAACGAGGAGCGGCCTCACGATGCCCTCGGCCGTATGCCGCCGCTGAAAAGAAAACCATCACCAGAGAGTCCAGCTTCAAACTGTCAACTTAACGGGGAAGCCTACGACCCCAAGTGGCTCTCAGCGCAAGCTGGATGCGTCGAAAATCGCGCATCGCATCACCCCCAGATTGGCGATTCGTGTGGTGAATCGGACAATTGCACCACCACATCCTACACGAAACAGACACAGAATTGGGGCGCGGTCTGCGCTTTTTGCCTTTTATCTTTCACGACTTCCGAGTTTCCAGATGAGAAGTAGCTAGGGTCCGGAAATCACGCGGCCTGCTTCCGCGAGCTCCTCGTCGGAGAAGCTCCGCCGGGTCTCCGTCGAGAACGAGAAGGGCTCTCGCAAGATAGAGCTCACGACTTCCACCGTGAGATCGCAGACGCGGATCGTGTTCGTCGTCCCGCTCCGCCCGATATTCACCGCAGGCCGCCTGTCTGAGAGCAGCGGGATGAGTCTGTGGGTTTCGCCCGGATCTGCGATGTACGCGAAGTCCTCAAGAGCGGCCCGCCGCTCGGAGACCGTGGCCTTCGAGAGTCCGGCGAAGATCTCCGCCCGACTGGCTGGTTGGCCCAGCCGAGCCAGCGCAAGCCGGATGGCGTGGGGGACCGGCTCGGGCTGAGGCTGCGCGAGCGCGCGCTCAAGGTCCGGAATCGCGGACCGGCTCCCGATCTCGCCAATGATGAGTGCCACCTGCTCCCGGACGAAGTCATCGGGATGCGACGTGAGGTGTGGGAGGAGGGCGGGCAGGTCCGCAGCATCGTGATTGCGATGCAAGAAACGCAGCGCCTTGTCCCGGATATCCTCTCCCGGGTCCTTGAGGGCAGCGACGAACGCACTCCGCGCCTTCGCGCCGTCGGCTTGGTTCAGGCACCAGAGTGCGAGCTCTCGGACTTCGCTGTCGCTGGACGAGCGCGCGAGCACAACCAGGTCGTCCACGACTGCGGGCGACGCCCCCTTCATCGCGGGAATCACGTCCCAGTCCTTATGCTCGACCCGGCGAATCAAGACCTCGGACATGTCTGGCTCCTGTGCGGCTTCGGCGCGGGCGCCGAGGATAAGCAGCAACACCCAGGCAACGAGTCCCGCCGCGCGTCGCCTCGAAAGCACCCGGTAGGGCGCTCTCATCATGGAAAGCGCCGCGCGCTGCGGCGCAGGATTCCCACGTGAGAGCCTGCGCCAAGAGTGGAATCGGGCCGCAGGTCCTTCAGGGTTAGCAGCTCGCCATTCACATCATTCCCGTAGCCGAGGTCGCGGTGGTGGGGAGGATTCCTGTGGTGAAACTGATTGCTGAAGTCAACATTCCGCAGTGTCCACATGTCTCCGCGGACGCTGTCACGGGTCTGCTGCGGGCCGCTCTCAATCTCGTCCGGGTGATCCATCAAGAAGAAGTGACCGATCTCGTGGGCAAGAACGTGGGCCGGGTCTTCAAAATCCTTGTACGAATCGCTGACCACGATCCCGAAGCCCTCGCTTCGGGATCGTTGGAATGGGCTGAAGGTTGCAGCCGCGAAGCCGAGCGCGCGGTGCACGAAGTAGAGGTTGATCGCATCGTCGACAAACTTCTCATTGATGACGGCATCAAACTCAAGCGTGCTCGTTCCCTTGTCGTTGACCTTTCCCGGAAACTTGAAGAGCTGGTTTCCCGCCTTCCTCTTCCGATCGATCGAGAAGCGCCTGGTACGCTCGGGCTGATAGTGAATGATGACGCCGGCTGGACGGAAGATCGCGTTTATCTGATCGAAATCCTTGTTGATCTCCTCCACATACTGGTTGAAGGGGATCTGTAGATCATCGCCCGGCTGTCGGACAGCCTTCGGCAAGAGCCGCAGGTTCGGGCCGATGCCTCGGATCGTGACCAGCCACGCGACGCAACGCACTTCCTTCGGTGCGAAGATGTGGCACTCCATTTCGCCCAGGACAGGCCCCGTCGTGCTGCCGAGGCGGACCTGGATCTTGCCGCATCGGAAGGCTTGATCCTTGATGCCGCGAACAGTGAGAACATCGTGTGGATCGCCGACCCGGGTGGGGGTCCCTCCCAGAGGGAGAGGGGCGCCGCGCGGCGGAAAGACGAGCTCGACGAGGTTGTCAGGTTGCGTCGTCACGAACAGCTTCGCGTCCTCACCGATGTCCTCGCGCAACACCGCGATCTGGGCCGTGAGTCCCTCCGTGACACCCACCATCGCTCCGCGTGCGTCGGTCGTGCCCCAGCCGAACGGACGGCTATTCATCGCGAATCCCCGATCATCGATGTCAGGGTGGTCCGCCGAGGCCGGCCCGAAACGTGCGCGGCCAAATCGAAGCGGGGTCACGATCTGGGAACCCTGACGAATGCGAAGTCGAATCGGCTCGGATGCCACTAGCTTCGTTCCCCCTCCTTCGCCAGTTTGGCCTTCGTCTGCGGGCCCACCCGTGCGTCCGCAAAGAGCGCGTGATCGGCTTGGAAGTCAAGGATCGAACGCTCGGTCGAAAACGTAAAATCCACAAAGTGGTCCTCGCTCACGGTCGGATTGTCGCGTCTTTTCTTCTTTTGCTCTGCTTTATCCTCGCGATCGTCCTCGTCGTCCTCGGGATCCGGCTTAGGCGGCGGGCGCGGAGGAAGGATTTGACGAGGGGAGGTCGCACCCACCCCGTCTCCGTCTGGCCCCTCGTGACCGAGCTGATAACCGAGTCGGCGCAGCCGCTGCTGTTGGCCGCTGAGTTTGTCGATGGAATCGAGGGGGCCGGGATCTGCGGTGATCTCATAGGTCGAGACTACGTCATTTCCTACCAGCAGCTGAAGCGTTGCGGGACTTGCTCCCATCGGCACCTCGATCTTGCCGTCGGGCCCCGTCTGCCCGGCGCGGACGAAACCGCTGGACTCGACCCGAAAGCGAAGATCCGCAATCCCCCGCAAATCACTCTCGGGAAAGCTCGGCGAGGTCTGGAAAAAGACGCGTACAAGCGGTCGGTCGATCGTGTTGAAGAGCGAGGATCCCGCCGGGAGCCGTGCGACTGGAGAGCTCATAGGCCGTACGCCTCCTCGAGCTTCGTTTGGGTTGCGGCATCCATGCGGCCCGTCGCCTCGAGGCCTGCGCTTATCTGAAAGGCTCTGATCGCGGAGGGCAGGTCAGTGTTTGTCGGGTAACCCAGATTCGCGAGCCGGTGGATCGCACCACTTTCGGTTGAGATTGGGTCGACCGAACCAAGGCAGAGATCGTAGATGTCCTGGAATCCGTCCTCCGTCAGGCAGAGCTTGGCGCTTCTCGCGCAGCCGGGGATCGAGAGTTCGAGGAATCCACGACTGTCGGTTCGGCCCTCTTTCCAGATGCCGTCAACGATAATTCGGTAGGGGCGGTTGCGCCGGGGCCGACCGTCCAAAAGGAGGCGCAGCCGCAACACGACCAACGCTCCCGTTTTCTTGAAGGAGTGTCGAAGCCCCGTAGCACCCTCTTCGTCGCGAGATTGGCGTTCTGGCAGGCGGACCACATCCCCGGGGAACAGAACATTTGGATTCTTACGGAGGCAGCGGAGTTCCGCGTTTGCAGGATCGTTCCACACCTTGCTCCAGGCGAGCCCATACTGTTCGGCAATGCTGGAGATGCAATCTCCCTGGGAAACCACATGTTCGAGCACCAAGGTTCCTCCCAACCGTAGCGCTGCTTGCCGGATCGAGGGTGACCGTAATGCTAAGTTACGAGACCGGCGCGCGTCGAGAGCTTTCGCAACCCAAAGGGACCGCGGACTTTAAAAGTGTAGCCCAGCCAAGAATCACCGTGAGGACTTCCAGGTACATGGGATTGCGGGTGTCGCGGTACAGCCCCCCATGGCGAGCTTCTTCGGGGCATCAAGAGGAACGGGTGTTCCTCACCCAAAGACTGCAACGTCCCACAGGCACCAAGCATAGATGGCGCCGCCGAGAGCCAGAATCACCAAAGCGCTCGCCAGCGCGAGACCCAAGGGTTGTGACATGACGGTCAAACGAAGGTCTGTGCTGGTCTTGTACCTGCGCAGCCATTGTGCAGCCAAATCGGCCTACAACCCCGCTCAACCGCAGACATTGGCAGAAACCGACACGTTGCCTAAGCCGCCGACCACACACACGACAATCGACGATGGTGGACGTTCGTGGAATCTCGGCGAAAGAAGCTTCGAACCTGAGGGTCGCGCTGCACACGCGCGACAGCTAACCCGGCGAACGCGGGCCCGCGAACCGCTCGAGGGCGAGCGCGCGCGCTTCGTCGGCGAGCGCCTTGCCGCGCACCAGGTCCGCGACGAAGCAGCCGGTCAGGGCAGAGAGCAGGACGCCGTTGCGGTGGTGGCCGGCCGCAACGAAAAGACCGCGTGCGTCTGGCCACGCACCGAGGGCAGGGAGGCCGTCCGGGCTGCCGGGGCGAAGCCCGGCCGAGGCGCACCGGAAGCTCGCGCCTTGGAGCTCGGGCACAAGGCTCGGCGCGGCGTCCAAGAGGCCGCGCACCCCCGCCGCCGTGACGCGGCAGTCGAACCCGACATGCTCCTCGGTCGCCCCCACGATCAGAGCGCCGTCGCGCTTGGGCACGAGGTAGGCGCGGTTGCCGGAGACGATGACGCCAGGTCGAGGGCGGGGTGGCGCTTCCAGGGTGACGGTCTGGCCGCGCACCGGGACCACAGGTAGGAGATCGGCCCGAGCGCCGGGAAGCCAACCCAGGCAACCCGGCGTCCACGCACCGGCGCATAAGACGACCGCGCCCGCCGGGCGTCGTCCTGCCCGCGTGCGTACACCCTCGACGGCATTGCCTTCGCACACGAGCCCCTCGACGGGGGTCCCGGTCTCGATGCTTGCGCCGAGGGCACTGGCTGCCTCGGCGTAGGCGCGGGTAAGGAGCGGCGAGGAGACATGTCCTTCCAGCGGCGACCAAATTGCGCCGCGTGCCGCGAAAGAAAGGCCCGGCTCAAGGGCACGTGCGGCCGCCGGGTCGAGCCATTCGAGCTCGACCCCAAGCTCTCGGTCTGCGAGCAAAGCGAGCGCGCGAGCTCGGAGCGACTCCGCCTCGTCATCGCTCAGCGCAATGCGCATCGCGCCCGAAACCACGTATTGCGGATCGATGCCCGACCGCTCGCGCAGCTCCGCGCACAGCGTCTCGAACCCGCGCAGCGCGAGAAGTCCGAGGCCCAGCAGCGCCCCGGGAGCCCGAGCCTCGCCGATCGGAGCGAGCATCCCCGCGGCGGCGCCCGATGCCGCTGCCGCGAGGCCATCCCGCTCGAGGAGCGCAACCGCCAGGCCCTCCCGCGCGAGATGGAAGGCGACGGACGCGCCCACGACTCCGCCCCCCACCACGATGACATCGGGCGCTCTCATTGCGCTCGCGCGCTCTTCTCGCTCGACGCCTGGAGCAGCTGCGCAAGATCGCCTGCAATCTCCTCGGGTTTATGCTCGAGACCGACGTAGCGCTGCGTGATCTGGCCATCGGCGTCGATCAGGAAGGTGATCACGAGGTGGTTGATCGTGCCGTCAGCCTGGCGAACGGTTCCTACGCCGTAGCGTGTCACAACCTGCGCAACCTGGCTTGGCGGCCCGGTGAGAAACGACCACGTCGCGAAATCGACGCCGCGGGCGGTGCCGTAGTCCCGCAGGGCTTGCGGCGTATCCTTCTCGGGATCGAGCGAGATCGAGACGAAGCGGGTGCGGGCGCGCAGCTCGGGTGTGAGAGAGCGCTGGAGCGTGACGTGAGAGCTCGTCAGGATGGGGCAAGGGCCGGGACAGGAGGTATACACAAAATCAAGGACGACGAAGAAGCCCCGCAAGGAGCCGAGCGTGACCTCGTGCTGGTCCTGGTCGATCAGATGGAAATCCGGTGCGGGATCGCCCCCCGCCGCAGCCTCCGCAAGTCTCGGCCCCCTCCCGGAGGCGTCGCTCGGCGCGATCCCCCGCGGCGTGAGCCGGGTAATGCGGTAGCTCCGGCCATCGAATGCGACTTCGAAATCGACGGTCTCGCCCGGCTTGGCCTCATCCAGAAGCTTGCGGTCGGCCACATCGAAGTTCATGGTCATCGCAGGCATGAGGCCAGGAATGTCTTCGTGCTCGATCACGACCTGGTGCAGCTCGGGCTCGACCTCGCGCACGATGCCGCGCCCTTCGTAGCGCCGCCCTCCTTCTTGGCACGCCACGATGGCCGCGAGCGCAATGCAGGTGGAAAGGGATCGAAGCTGCCGCGGGACCACGTCTCTCTCCTCTTGGATCCGGGGCGAGCGTAGCCCATCGCTTCGGGGCGATGGTCAGTCTAGTCTCCCTCCATGGCCCGGGAAATCCATCGGCTGCTCGTCGCCAACCGCGGTGAAATCGCCATCCGCGTCTACCGCGCCTGCGCGGAACTCGGCATCCGCTCGATTGGCATCTACTCGCATGAGGACCGCTTCTCGCTCCACCGATTCAAGGCGGACGAGGCCTACCCGATCGGCGGCACCGGTGAGCCCGTGCGCTCGTACCTCGACGTTCCGGCACTGCTGGAAATCGCCAGGCGGACAGGCGCGGACGCCATCCACCCCGGCTACGGCTTCCTTTCCGAGCGCGCCGACTTCGCGCGTGCCGTGCTCGACGCAGGGCTCGTGTTTGTCGGGCCGCCTCCGGAGCTGCTCGAGCGCGTGGGGGACAAGGTGCTCGCGCGCCGCGCAGCAGCGGAGGCGGGGCTCCCCCTCATTCCCGGGAGCGAGCCTGTGCCGACGGCGGCCGCTGCGAAAGAGGCGGCGAGGCAGCTCGGCTATCCCGTCATGGTCAAGGCCGCCGGTGGCGGCGGAGGGCGCGGCTTGCGGGTCGCCGCGACCGAAGCCGAGCTCGAAGCTGCGTTTGATTCCGCGCGCCGAGAGGCGGAGAGCGCGTTCGGGCAGGCGGATGTCTTTCTCGAGAAGCTCGTCCAGGGCGCCAAGCACATCGAGGTGCAAATTCTGGCGGACGCGCACGGAGACGTCGTCCACCTTCTCGAGCGCGACTGCTCGATCCAGCGCCGCCATCAGAAGGTGCTCGAGGTCGCTCCGGCGCCGGTGCTCGAGCCGCGCGTGCGCGCCGGACTGTTCGACGCCGCGCTGCGCTTCGCGCGGTTCGTCGGCTATCGCAACGCCGGGACCGTCGAATTCCTGGTCGAGGGCGAGCGCTTCTACTTCATCGAGATGAATCCGCGCATCCAGGTCGAACACACCGTGACCGAAGAGATTACC
Organism: Deltaproteobacteria bacterium; assembly: GCA_003520425.1. Taxonomy (GTDB): domain Bacteria; phylum Myxococcota_A; class UBA9160; order UBA9160; family UBA9160; genus UBA9160. Next base: position 5,916 of record DOUU01000335.1, on the reverse strand, counting down.
GGCCTGGACCTCGTGGAGGCCCAGATCCGGGTGGCACGGGGCGAGACGTTGGCACAGATCGGAATCCGTCAGGAGGAGATCGCGGCGCTCGGCTTCGCCATCCAGTGTCGCATCACCACGGAGAATCCGGAGAATCGCTTCCTTCCCGACTTCGGCCAGCTGATCGCGTACCGCTCCCCGGGCGGACCCGGCGTGCGTCTCGATGCGGGCAGCGCGTTTGCGGGTGCGCTCATCACACCCTACTACGACTCGCTGCTCGTGAAGCTGACGGCGCGCGGGCGATCGCTTCGCGAAGCCGCTGCGCGCGGGCTGCGTGCGCTCGGAGAATTCCGTGTTCGAGGCGTCGAAACCAACATCCGCTTTCTCGAGAACGTGCTGCGGCATCCCACCTTCCTGGAGGGCCGCTGCACGACCGCGTTCATCGATTCCACGCCGGAGCTGCTCCACTTTCCCGTGCGGCGAGACCGCGGGACGCGCCTTCTGCAATATCTCTCCGAAGTGACGGTCAACGGCCGCCCCGGCGTTCCCCGCGCCCGCCGGGACCCGGGCGAACGCGGACCGCTCGCTCCGGCCTTCGACCGGGACGCCCCGCCGCCGCCGGGCACGAAGCAGCTCTTCGACGGCCTCGGTCCCGAGCGGTTTGTCGAGTGGATCGGCGAGCAGCGACCGCTGCTCCTCACCGATACGACCTTTCGCGATGCACACCAGTCGCTCCTCGCCACGCGAATGCGCACGTACGACATGCTGGAGATTGCGCCCGTGCTTGCTCGCTGCGCACCGGAGCTGTTCTCGCTGGAGATGTGGGGAGGCGCCACCTTCGACGTCGCCATGCGCTTCTTGGACGAAGACCCGTGGGAGCGCCTCCAGCGCCTGCGCGAAGCGATCCCCAACATCCTGTTCCAGATGCTGATCCGGGGTGCGAATGCGGTGGGCTACACGACCTATCCCGATGACGTAGTACGACGCTTCGTGCACGAAGCCGCACAGTGCGGCATCGACGTCTTCCGGATCTTTGACTCGCTCAACTGGACCGAACAGATGCAGGTGGCGATCGACGCTGTGCGGGAAGCCGGGAAACTCGCCGAGGCGGCCATCTGCTACACGGGCGATCTGCTCGACCCGGCACGCGATCGCTACACGCTTTCCTACTACGTGAGCCTTGCGAAGGAGCTGGTCGAGCGCGGCGCGCAGCTGATTGCCATCAAGGATATGGCCGGGCTCCTCAAGCCCTACGCGGCCGAGCGTCTCGTGCATGCCTTGCGAGGGGAGATCGGGGTTCCCATCCACCTTCACACGCACGACACCTCGGGGATCCAGGCCGCGACTCTGCTCAAGGCAGCGGAGGTCGGGGTGGATATCGTCGACTGTGCCTTCGGTCCCCTTTCCGGCTCCACGAGTCAACCCAAT
>DOUU01000335.1:4264-4401 GCA_003520425.1 Deltaproteobacteria bacterium | reverse complement strand
CCCGGCGGCCAGTACACCAACCTCCGCGAGCAGGCCGTGGCGCTTGGCCTTGGGGAGCGCTGGGAGGAAGTGAAGCGCATGTACGCCGAGGTGAACCGGCTCTTTGGCGACGTGATCAAGGTGACGCCGTCTTCGAA
>DOUU01000335.1:0-4253 GCA_003520425.1 Deltaproteobacteria bacterium | reverse complement strand
AGGCGCGAGCCTCTCTTTTCCGGAGAGCGTCGTCGAGTACTTCCAAGGCAAGATCGGACAACCGCCCTACGGCTTCCCCGAGCCCCTCCGGGGCTTCGTCTTGAAAGGCCGACCGACCGTGCCAGGTCGTCCTGGCGCCGACCTGCCCCGCACCGACTTCGATGCTGCCGCGGCCGAGCTCAAGCAGCGCCTCGGCCGCCAGCCGACGGGCGGCGAGGTTCTCTCCTACCTGCTGTACCCGAAAGTGATGCTGGGGTTTCAAGACCAGCGCACGAGATACGGAGACGTGTCGGTCCTGCCCACCCGTGCGTTTCTCCACGGCATGGCTCCGGGCGAGGAGATCCACGTCCACGTCGACAAGGGGCGGACACTCGTCATCCGCTTGGTGGGCGTCTCGGAGCCCGACGTCGAGGGTCGGCGGGCTGTGTTCTTGGAGCTCAACGGCCAGCCGCGGCGTATTTTCGTGCGGGATCGGCAGCTCGGCATCGTGGTCGAGACCCATCGCAAGGTAAACCCGGACGACGTGCGGGAGGTCGGGGCGCCGCTCCCCGGACTCCTCGTCTCCTACGCCCGCCGCGAGGGCGAGCGCGTCGCGAGCGGTGAGCGCCTCGCCGTCGTCGAGGCGATGAAGATGGAGACCAACGTGACCGCTCCCATCGGCGGACGAATCGCGAAGATCGTGCTGGCTCCGGGGACGCGGGTGGAGGCAGGCGATCTGCTGCTCGAGATCGAGCCCGAACCGGCCTAGACCCAGCGCTCAAAGGCACGGCCTGCGTAGCCGAAGCTGAAGAGTTCGGGGTGCAGGATCTCCGCCAGGATCTCAAGGGACTCCGCCACGCGCGGGCCGGGGCGGTTGAAGTAGGCGTTCCCATCCGTGAGATAGACTCGCCCCGTCCGCACCGCGCGCAGGTCCCGCCATCCGCTCCGGGCTGCCAGAGGTTCCATTTCGCGCCGCGTGCGAGCAAGATCGAAGCCGCAAGGCAACGCCACGATCACCTCCGGATCGGCCTTTCGCAGCTCCGCCCACTCCAGGACGGGAGAGTGCTTTCCTGCTTCGCCGAAAAGATTCCGCCCGCCGGCGCATGTCACCAGCTCGGGCATCCAGTTGCCGGCCGCCATCAGCGGTTCGGTCCACTCGATACAGGCCACCGTGGGCCGGTCCGCGCCCGCACTCTCGCCGGCGATGCACGCGATCCGCCGCTCGAGCGCGCGCCGGAGCTCCCTTCCCCGCTCGGGGGCTTCGAGGGCATCCGCCACGCGCCCGACGTCGCCGATTACGTCCGCGAGCGTCGCGGGAGAGAGACTCACAATGCGTGGCCGGGCGCCAAGCCAGCGACAGACCGCGGCCTCGACCTCCTTCGCGCTCACCGCACAGACCTCGCACTGGGACTGCGTGAGGATGACGTCGGGCGAAAGTGCGCGCAGGAGCTCGGCATCGACGCGGTAGATGGCGAGGGCTTCGGCGACGAGGGATCGCACCCGCTGGTCGATCTGCCGGGACGACCCGTCGAGCGAAATCTTGGGCGCCGTGCAGACGGGAAGGCTTGCGACCTCAGCGGGAAAGTCGCACTCATGGGAGCGGCCGACGAGCTGCGGGAGAAAGCCGAGGGCGCATGCGATCTCGGTCGTGCTGGGGAGCAGGGACGCGATTCGAAGCGGACCCATCGGGCGTATGCTAGCAGCCACGATGCGGCTGCCGGACGAAGCCCTGGAACGGCTCCTCGATACCTGGCCGGTTGCGCGTCTTGCGACGCTCGGGCCTGACCGCACGCCCCACATCGTTCCGATCGTCTTCGCACGGGTCGGCCCGCACCTTTGGTCGCCGATCGACGGAAAGCCCAAGAGCGAGCGCGCGCTCGCCCGGGTGACGCACCTGCGAGACGCGCCGCGGGTGAGCGTGCTCCTCGACCACTACGAGGACGACTGGCGCCGGCTGTGGTGGATCCGCGTCGACGGCAGCGCGTGCGTCGTCATGCCCGGCGACCCCGAGCACCATCCCGAAGCCGGCCCCGCGACCGCACGCCTGCGCAGCAAGTACCCCCAGTACGCGACGACGCCCTTGTTCCGGGGCATCCCGACTCTCATCCGGGTCCGGATCACAGGGATCCGCAGCTGGTACCCGGGTCCGGGGCCTACGAGCTGACGTCCCCTGTCAGGAGGGCCTCCCTCGCACGGCCAGCGCCCGCGGCCTCTTTGCTAGGCTCAACACCCTCCCGATGGACGCTCTGGCTGCATTTCATCCCGCCGTGCGCAGCTGGTTCCTGCGGCGCTTCGCTGAGGGGCCGACGGAGCCCCAGGCGGCGGGCTGGCCCGCCATTCAGCGCGGGGAAGATGTCCTCATCGCGGCACCGACAGGCTCGGGCAAGACGCTCGCGGCGTTTCTCGTGTGTATCGATCGTCTCCTGCGAGCAGCTGAGGTGGCCGGCGGCGAGCTTCCGGACGAGACGGCGGTGGTCTACGTCTCTCCCCTCAAGGCGCTTGCCGCGGATGTCGGCAAGAACCTCGAGACGCCGCTCGCCGAGATTCGCGCCCTGGCCCGAGAGCATGGGCTCTCTTTGCCCTCGATTCGCCTCCAGCTGCGCAGCGGCGACACCACACCCGCCGAGCGTGCCGCCATGATCCGCCGGCCGCCCCAGATCGTGGTGACGACTCCGGAGTCCCTGTATTTGCTCGTGACCTCGGAGCGAAGCCGGGAGCGCCTGCGCAGCGTGCGCACGCTGATCGTTGACGAGATCCATGCCCTGGCCGGGCAAAAGCGCGGTGTCCACCTCGCCCTCACGATCGAGCGGCTTGCGGCGCTCTGTGAGCGGCCTCCACAGAGGGTCGGACTGTCGGCGACGCAGCACCCGATCGAGCACACGGCGCGGCTCCTCGTCGGCGCAGGCGCGGACCGCTCGACCTCCGACGGCCGGCCGCGCTGCACGATCATCGATCTCGGGCGTCAGCGCGCCCTCGACCTTCGGATCGAGGTTCCGGGCAGCGAGCTCGGCGCGGTCGCCTCGAACGAGCAGTGGGACGAGATCCTCGATCACATCGCTCGGGAGGTCGAGCGTCACCAGACCACACTTGTGTTCGTGAACACGCGCCGCCTCGCCGAGCGTCTGGCCCACCGCCTTGCGGAACGGCTGGGCGAGGACCGGGTTGCCGCACATCACGGGAGCCTCTCCAAGGAGCGCCGCCTGCGCGTCGAGGAGCGGCTGCGGGAAGGGGACCTGCGGGCTCTCGTGGCCACGGCCTCCCTCGAGCTCGGAATCGACGTCGGTCCCGTCGAGCTCGTGTGTCAGATCGGGTCTCCCCGCAGCCTCGCCACGCTCGTTCAGCGGGTGGGCCGCTCCGGGCACGCCCGCGGGCGCACGCCGAAAGGGCGCCTCTACCCGACCACCCGCGACGAGCTCGTGGAGTGCGCCGCGGCAGTGCGCGGAGTCCGCGCCGGGCGGCTCGACAGGGTCGTCCCACCGGCGCTCTCGCTCGACGTGCTGGCGCAGCAGGTCGTGGCGGCCTGCGCGGCGGAGAGTTGGCAGGAAGATGGATTATACTCTTTAATGTGTCGAGCGGCGCCCATGGCCGCCCTCTCGCGAGAAGACTTCGACGCCACACTCGAGCTTGTCTCGGACGGTGTGCAAACCGGCCGCGGGCCGCGCGGCGCTCACATCCACCGCGACCGCGTGAACGGCGTGCTGCGCGGGCGTCGGGGTGCTCGCATCGCAGCCCTCTCCTCGGGCGGGGCCATCCCGGAGACCGCGGACTACCGCGTCGTGCTCGACCCCGACGACACCTTCATCGGCACGGTGAACGAGGACTGGGCGATCGAGAGCCAAGCCGGCGACATCTTCCTGCTGGGAAGCACCTCCTGGCGCATCCGCCGGGTGGAGCAAGGCACCGTTCGCGTCACCGATGCGGCCGGTGCACCTCCCTCGGTTCCTTTCTGGCTCGGAGAGGCACCCGCGCGAACCGCCGAGCTCTCGGCCGAGGTCTCGGATCTGCGCGACGCGGTCGCGGCGTTCCTTTCGGGTTCGGGAATCGAGGCCGCGCAGCGCTGGCTCGAGGCGGAGTGCGGGCTCGACGCCGGCGGGGCCGAGCAGCTCGCGCGATACCTCCTGGCGGCACGCGATGCGCTCGGCGTCCTCCCGACGCAGCGGGACGTGATCTTCGAGCGCTTTTTTGACGAAGCAGGCGGAATGCAGCTCGTGATCCATGCGCCCTTCGGAGCGCGCGTGAACCGCGCGCTCGGGCTCGCGCTGCGCAAGCGCTTC
>DOUU01000483.1 GCA_003520425.1 Deltaproteobacteria bacterium | reverse complement strand
TACTGCCCGTTTCTCGGCCCGAGCCTCTGCGCCAAGCTCACCCCCGGGACGAGTGGCCAGATCGATCTGCGTTACGTGAACCCGAACGCGCAATGGACCCAGTACAAAAAAGTCCTCATAGAGCCCGTGACCTTCTGGGGCAGCGAGGATACGACGGTGTCCGCCGCGGATCAGCGCATCCTGACGAACTTCCTCTACCAGGCCCTGCAATCACAACTGGGACAGAAGTTCCAGGTGGTGGATAAGCCGGGCCCCGGCGTCATGGTGGTTCAGACGGCACTCCTCGACGCGACCACGGCGACCCCTGGGCTGCGCTCTGTGTCGGTGGTGGAACCGCACGTGCGCGCGGTCGCCACCCTCAAGTACTTGGCCACCGGCACATACCCCTTTGTCGGCTCGGCCTCAGCGGAGGGGAAGGCTACGGACTCGCTGACCGGTCAAGTCTTGGCGGCCGGCGTGTCCAAGCGCGTCGGCGGCGGCAGCGTCAAGGCGGCCGATCAATGGGAGTTGGGTGACGCGGAGAACGCGTTGACTTACTGGGCGCAGCTCATGGCGCAGCAGCTCTCGTCTTGGGCCTCCGGCACGCCGGCGTCGTAGTTGCCCAGATCTAGAGCATCATCTGAGGAGAGAAAAGGGGCCCGTGGAAGGCCGAGAACCCCACTCTGCGGCGATTCAGGCTGTGTGAACTCCAAGCCGCAGATTGCTCCTCGCAGGACTTACACGGTTGAGACATCGCGTCGTTCCGCTCTTCCGGGCGGACCTGTGGCACACAGGGTATGCGGACTGATTAAGCGAATCCCTGCAGGGTCGAACCGTCTCGGCTTGGCAATGTTCAGTGTCTGCCTCTCATACTTGCGTTGGTTCCTGCCTTTGGAAGTCCAGACAACCACTGTGGGCGAGGGCGTCTGGGGATTCCTGACTACGCCGCCCAACGCCCACTCAGGCTGTAACCGCATGATCGCTCGAGTCGGCAATCGTACGGCGCGCCCCCCCGCTTCGTGTCCGTCCTACCCAGCACGCCAGGTCGTGGTGATGCGCCCAGGGGTGCCCGCGGAGATCCGGCTCGCCGAGGCGGCTTGAGCCAGAAGTGCGGCGGCAGCGGGAGGTGTCGTAGAACGTTGCCCGCTGTCCGTCCAGTCGTGGGGCTTTACCGGGGGGAGGCGATAGGGCGCGGAGCCGAAGGGCTCCCAGGTCGAGGCGTCTCGGAGATAATTTCGACTCTGGGACGCGTGGGCTTGCGAAGGCGAGCCGGCGCTCAGCGGCTTGCCTCGCGGGCGACGCCCGCTGACATCCGCCTTGCCACTTTCGCGCCAGCGGAACCACTCTTCTAGCAGAACGACGGAAGGGTCGGTCATGGCCGGAGGCAGGGCATCGAGGGCCGTCAGGGCCGGCGTCGCCACCGCCGCGCTCCTCGCGAGCGCGGCGTCCGCAGACACGCTTCGCGTTTCGGGCTTCGTCGACTACGGCGATGGCAGTGGCCCACGTGCGATCGGCGGCGTGCTCTCAGACAACGGTCCCTCGCAGCCTGGGTGGTGGTTCATCATCAGCAGCATGGGCAACATGGGAACGATCGGCATCCCGATCGACGCCACCGCCCTGACACTGGGCGGCATCGCCCTCGGACCGCAGAATCCCAACGACTATCGCTACGAGGGTCTCGCCCCCATTAACCTCAACGCACTGCCGGGCGACTTCGAGACCGTAGGCATGAATTTTTCGGAGCCGCCGCTCCCGGGGGTCTTGGGTCCGCTCCTCGGCTTCGACCTCGACCTCCGCGCAGACGCGATCCAGCTCGCGGGAGACCTCCTCACCGTGCGCTTCCTGGGCCTCCATCTCGCCGCGCCTCCGGGCGGGGCGCCGCTCGGTGAGATTGATGGGAGCCTGCAGAACGGCGTTGCAGGCATCGCGCTGTCGGGCACGGTCGAGAGCCGCCTCGTCCAGTTTCTTATCCGCACCAGCCCCGAGTGCACCCCGTTCGGCTGCCTGCCGGCCGGGCTCTACGTGCAGTCGGACGTGACCGGCATCGCGCCCGGCGGGTCGTTCTCGCTCGACGCGGTGGCCGTGCCGGAGCCCGGGACGGCGGCGCTGGTGGCGGTCGGGACGGCGCTCCTCGCGCGGCGACGCGCTCGCGCCGCGGGGCGGCCGGGAGCGGAATGACCCGCAAGTCGCGCAGTAGATGAGCAAGGACTCGATTCGATCCGCGGGGAGCCAAGAAGCCGGTTCGCGTTACGCTGAACCGGATCCGTATCCACGCGGTCTCGGGGTGCTCATAGCCAGACGAATGCTCCACTCATGGGTGCCGCTCTAGCTTTCAGAGCCCCATGAAGACCGGGGAGCCGCCGCGACAATCGCGAGCCCGCTGCGCTCAGGCGACCACTGAGAAGTCGAAGTCGTGGTGACCGACCGTGCTAAAGCAGGCACCCGGTTCGAACCCCCCGTGTTCGACGCCCTTCTAAGCGACGGGTCGGAGGTTAAAATCCTGCCCGGCAGGCGGATACTTTCCGCCTCCGCGCTCACCCCGCGACGGCGCCTAGCACTTTTCGCCCGCCAAGCGTGCGA
>DOUU01000260.1 GCA_003520425.1 Deltaproteobacteria bacterium | reverse complement strand
CGGAAACAGCCGGATTGATATGGCAGCCCGAAATGTGCCCGATGGCGTAGACCATGGTGAGCAAGGTGAGACCAAAAGCCAGGGCCACGCCGAGAAAGCCAATGCCCAGCTGCGGGAAGGCTGCATCCAAAACCGCCGCGCCGCAGCCGCCGAACACCAGCCAGAAGGTGCCGAAGAATTCCGCTCCGAGAGGCTTGGCGAGGCTCATATCGTCAGACTCCTCTTGCGGTTGAGACGCGCCCCGTCTCTTCCGAAAACGTCATCACCCACCATTCAAGCGTCCGCGCACGCTCCCGAGGCCCCAGGGAGTGCGATCCGACGCCTGGATCACCTTGCACCAATCGGGCCAGCACAGAAGTGCGGTGAGACATCGCCGACAGCGGGCTTTTTCCCAGGCTGGGTCACGATCGCCACAGGTCCCTGTGGCACTTCGCGCACTTTCGCGCGCTGTCTCTGGGGCCGGCTGACGAGCTCCCAGCTCCATCGGGCTCCAGCTTTGGCCCAAGGGGAGACGCATCTACGAGACAGCGAGTCCCCCAGCTTCCGATCTGCCGCGCAGGTTCCTGATCAAAATTTCCGCGCTGATCAGGAACACCCAGAGCGGAAAAACCAAGGGAACCCATTCGATAGCTCCAATGCTCAGCACTAGCACTGCTGCCAATGTATAGCCGAGGAGCCCATTCCAGCGTAGAACAATGCCAGTCCGCAGAATGATCGTCGAGGTCGAGAACATGAACACGCCGGCCATCTTGATTCCGTACACGCTCATGGTCTGGTAGATTTCAGCGCGGCCAAGTGCATAAGCGCCCGTCTGTCTGAGGATGTCCGGCGCACTGCCCAAGACCCGAATAAGTCCACCAGCCACTGCTGCTGCGATAAACGTCATTGCGATATACAGCAATCCGCTGCCCAGAAAAACCGTGGCAAAGAAGCGATCCTCTAACGCTCCCAACCGATCGCGTACCACGGCAATGAACCACAGAAAGGCAATACCAGCGAATGGCAGCAGGTTCAGAGCAAGCGAGATAGCTTTCGAATGACTCACTACATCTTCCGGCGGCCCCAACGGATCGGCAGGAATGGAGAGCCGGATAAGCAACTGACTGGTGATAAGGAGTACAGAAAAGAGTATGCCGGCGATGGCAGCTGCTCTTGGTGTCTTCATTCTTTTATGCGCTAGCCCGTCTTGTTCATTCATTGTTACCTCCCAACTGGGCGCAACCCGGTGATGTGAAGCATTCTCATTCTTGTTTCTCTCACCCTTCAGAAAGTTGGTGTTGAGCCCTAGCTTCTCGTAACTCACGCTCTATTCTGTGATCACGCGCAAGATTGTCCGATTGGGGCTAGGCCCTCCATCGAGTTCGTCCCGCGAAGCGGGTCCCAAGCTTGTCAGTCGCCGGGCGCTTCATCGGTAAGTAGCCGTTGCCTCTGGGCTGGTAGTCCCCCCTTTTTCGAGGCACCACCGAGTTTCACAGGTTTACGCGAGCTATACGAGCACGAGTTGGCCGGGGGAGAGGTGGGGATGGGGGGGCCGGCTGGCCTGAGCGGACCGGGACGCTCGAAATGTTGGAGTCGGATAGAGCTGGGCGCCGTTACAGGTGCAGCCCAGTGTCCTTCCTTGCAGGCCCTTGCAAGGCCGGACTCCCGGGAGATGAAGCCGCAGACCGGGAGCCGGCCGGGGCCGTCGGAACTGACCCACTCGAAGCCCCAAAATCAACAAAGGTCAGATCGCCGGGGTCCGTAGGCAGCGCATGCGCGTACAGTAGGATCTCCAAGGCGCGATCCGCTGAGCTCGGGGCAGGGGGTTCGTCCCTTGCGCGCCTTGACCCCATCGGATCCGAGTCAATTGCGAGGAGCACCATGAGGAAATTCGCTTCCGCTCTCTCCCTGGTCACGCCTTTTCCAACGTTCGTCGTTGCAGGCGATGTCTCTTCAGGCTCGTGCAGCGAATTGCACAAAACGCCGGCCGAGGGCTCAATGCTGACAAAATGCCGGCCTTCCAAGGATGCATTCCAGGGCGGAGATGGCGGATCGGCGCGTAAAGGGAATGACGCTCGATTCAGGATCTTGCCGCAACTGGCACCAGCGGTCGGGGCAGGACGAATGACGGCGTTGGTCCGATGGTTCTCGCTGATGACGCTGGCGTCCAGCCTTTTGGCCGGGTGTGGGAGTCTCGCGCAGTTCTTGCCGCGCCAGCAAGAAGCTCGGCGTGCCGCTGAGCAGAGCCACGACGTTCAGCTGCGCGTGATGCGATTTGCCGACGAGTACGTGGGCCGCACGAAAGAGGCTTTGCTCGATTTCCAAGGCAGCCCCGAGGACCGCGTCAGGGCCCAAACCTGGAAAGTGCAGCAGGCTCAGGCCGCCTATGCGATTGCGTGCGGTCCAGATCCGGTGGCCAACGTGTTGGACATGGTGGTGCTGGCCTCGCTGAGTCGGATGGCCGTCGATGACTGGAAGGTCATGGAACGCTACGCGGACCGTGTGCGCCCGCTGCAAGAGGCGCTTCAGGCGCTAGAGCGGGACGCCTGGGGCCTTGTAAAGGGCGTGCTGACCGAAGCTCAGGCGGCTCAGCTTCACGACATCATCGATCGCTGGCGCCACGAGAATCCACACTTTCGCAGTGTCGCTTACATTCGCTTCAACGATCTTGCGAAGTCGACCGGCGCACGCGAGAACCCGGCGGAAGGAACCGGCGAGGGGGCCTCTCTCTTCTCGGTTCTAGGATTGGACCCGCTCTCAGACCTCGATCCGGCGGTCCGGGAGATCGACCAGACCCGCCAACTGGCGGAGCGCTCCATCTTCTATTTTCAGCACATGCCAAACCTGATCGACATGCAGGCGGAGCGGTTTTCAGACCAACTCGCCGTCATGCCCGAAACGAAGTCTCTCCTCGCGAGCGTCGACCGGATCTCTCTGATAGGAGACGCTTCGGAGCGTTTGGTCCGATCGCTGCCGGAAATTCTGGACAGAGAGCGCGAGGCGCTGCTGTCGCAGCTGATGCGGGGGCTTGACCAGAGGAGCGAGGAACTCAGCGCTCTGAGCAGCGACGTGCGGTCGACCTTGGCGACGGGCACGGAGACCGCGAACGCGCTGCACGCGACGCTGGAAACAGCGGACCGCATCACCGCCAGATATGCGAAAACGGGCGATACGTCGCGGCCCTTTGACATACGGGAATACACCGAAGCGGCGCGCGAGGCAGCCGCTGTCGCTCAAGAGTTGAACGCCCTTACCGAACGCGCGGACACCGTACTTCCGGTCATGCGTCAAGCCACAGATGAAACGGCCGACCGCATCGAGCGGATCATCAATCATCTTTTTTTGGATTTGCTGATGCTCGTTCTGGCCGCAATAGCCGCATCCCTGCTTGCAGCCCTTGTCTATCGTGGGGTAGTTACCCGCAAAGCATGACACTCCAGCGCGCGCCGCGCTAGGGCTACGGGTGTCGAAGCGGTCGCCGCATCCTACGTTCGGATTCGGACCTGCTCAGACGACCTAGAGCACTGACGTCCCATTTGGGCATGTGCTCTCCATTGCCGGGGGTGCGACCAAGGGCTTGGAGCAGTTCTTGGACGAAGGTCGATCGGCGGACGCTCCTCTCTTTCTGGATCATTTAGCGGGGCGGCTCGGCATCTGGATCGGAGCCGACCCTCCTCCCAACCCCTGTGGATCCGGAATCCTCGCAAGTGCAAGGTCTTCTGGAAACATATACAATTTCTCTACGGTGCGATCGAGCAGCTCCCGTTCTTGGCGCACCGCCGGGAGACGAGACTCCGGCAGGCTCTGCAAGATGTTCTCAATCATCGCGCGCAAGCGTCGCACCACCTGAAAGTTGCCAGCGCCGTAGTGACGGACTTCCCTGAAGGTGAGATGTACGAAATCCTCCCAGTCCGGCGTCCCAAAAATCACCCTGACCTTCCCATCACCATCACGTATCCAATCATTGCGTAGGTCCCGCTTGCCTACCGTCCGCAACAATCGCTGAAGCTGGTCGATGGCGATGACGGCTGTGGTTGGGTCGTTGATCGCAGGCGACAGCGCCTTGATGGCAATGTCGACGATCACGCGAGATGCAAAGGTCGAGTCCTGCTCAATGGTGCGCTCGCGCCCAAATGCAACCTGACCGCGCAGAAAGCGATCGGCGAGCTGCGTCGCGCCGCGGCCGCGGAGTCGGAATAGCGCATCGTCCTTTGCGACGAAATCCCCAACGCGCGGTACCAATTCGATGATGACGTCCTCCCTTTTCGCCTCCGCCACAAGAGCCTTCAGATTGACTGCAATCAGAATCGCAGAACTACCAGTATGTAAGATAGTGCGTTCCGGAGGACCAAGGTCTTCCGGTGCTTGCGGAGGAATAGATGAAGGAGGGATCGGATCGGGATAAACATCGTCGATGACCACGAGCCCCTGCTGGGCGAGTCGCCACACGATGTTGACCGGGCGCAGTAGCCGAGCTGCGTGGTCGATCAAAAACATGAATGCTACCACGCTCACCAGTCCGAAGATTGCTGATGTGCTCACAAGAAAGCGGGGAACCGTATCGACTCTTGCTTTGATCCCGATGGCAAGCAGCAGCACATAGACGAATAGGCCGACCGACCAACGGATGACCCTGTCGCGCAGCAGCGTGGTCGCGATGATTCGAGGAGTCAACTGGCCGCTTGCGACCTGAATTGCGACAATCAGCGAGCTGAAGGTAAAGACCACGAAGGCGATCGATGACGAGATGAGATAATCCGCGAGTGCGATCGTTCCTTCCCGATTGACGACGAAACCGGGAATCCAGCCGAAATCGAGTTGGTGCACATATGCGATTCTGAATGTTACTTGTTCGAGTACGACGGCAATCACTGGCGCCGTCCAAATCGCGGAAAGAACATAGCTCTTGATTGCGTACCTAAGACTCCAACTCATTCGGCTTTCCCCCTTCACCGTCGAATCGTTAGACTGGACCCCCGCCGTGACTCCGACTGCATGGAAGTCGGAAGGCGGTCGAGCTTCGTGACCGCGAGGACGTCGAAACGTCGGCGGCGCGCGTCGGCGAGGAGTCGGTCGAGGGCGGGTCGGCGGTCCTTAGAACCGCTGACCCCGTGGTCGATGTAGACGTGCTCCTCCGCGAGCTCGAGGCGGCGGAACGCGACATATTGGCGCAGGGCGAAGAGCTGGGGCTCAACGGTCTGCTCGGACGTGCTGACCCGGGCGTAGAGGGCGATGCAGGGCATGAGGCGGGGACCTCCTAACGGCCAGAAGCTAGCACAATAGTTGTATCAAACGAGGCCGGACGGGGTTAGAATGGGCGGACACGGGAGGGGTGGGCATGGTACGAGTAAAGCGAGGGCCGAAGCCTAGGCCGCCGGAAGAGCACCGGCGTAACCGCGTGTTGCTGAACTTCACCGATGCGGAGCTCGTGCAGCTCGAGAAGGCAGCGGGTGCGGAGCGGGTGTCGGACTTCGCCCGCGCCCTCGTGCTCCGCTACCTGGCCCGCCGCCGATGAGGGGCAAAGCTGTGCGCCTCGACGATCTCGTGGGCCACGTCCGGGGCGCGCCGCACGACGACCGGATCGTGGAGATCCTCCTTGAGACGACCACGCCATGCGCGCCGTTACACTCGCGAGCCTCGAGAGTCGGCGGCCCGGAGGGGATGGCGTGAGCCAGGCACTCCCCACAGTCGAGCGCATAACTCGGGAGCTTCGTGAGGTGATCAAGGCGCTCGTGCTGCCGGGCGCTGGCACTCTCGGCGACTACTTGGCGTTTCGCATCCGCTTTCTCCATTGGAAGCGCGGTGTGCGCGCTGTCGAGGAAGCACGTGAACTCCTAACGAACGCTGGTCTTCCCGTGCAGCCAGTAGAAATCAAGCTCCTGATTCCAATCATTGAGCGCGCTGCGATGGAGGATGAGGACACTCTTGTGAGCCGGTGGGCGCGTCTACTCGCTTCTGCATCGGCGGGTGCTTTCGTACCGCCTTCGTTCCCTGGAATTCTCGCCGAGCTGACGCCTACTGATGTTCTCATTCTGGATCACATAGCGAGCCGGTGGCCGGCGTTAGTCTCAACGGGCCAACTCGACGATGGGGAACGGGTCAGCGAGACCGATCGGCCAAACCTCGCAACATTGGCCAAAGAACTCGCTCTCCCCTTGGACGTCTCTCGTGTGTCGATCGACGGGCTGCTCCGACTTCGGCTCATTGTTCTCAGCAGCCTCAACCTCGATGACATGAGTGATCAGCCACTGCGCCGGGACTATCAGATCCCAGGCCTTACCGATCTCGGCATCGCCTTCGTGCGGGCGTGCGCAGGGCCGCGGAGGGCGGAATGAAGCCCAAGCCCCGCGGCGCAAGCCGAGTCAGGCCGGAGGGGGCGGCATGAGCGCTGCGTGGACAGGGCCTGTATTAGGGGCCTTGGCGGGTGGCCTGCTCGTTGGTGGCTTCAACGTTTTGAATGGACGTCAGCAGCGGTCGCACGAGGACCGACACCGTTTCACCGAGGAGCGTCGCCGGGTATTTGCAGAGTTTCTTGGCGCTGCGAATCGGTATCTGCGCCTTCGACCGCAAGAGGGAAGGTGGGACGATGCAGCTGTCGATAACGCCGTCGGTGAGGCAGAAGGGCTCCTTGATCAGATTAACCTGCTCGCGCTCACAGAGGCGGTGACGGAAGCTGCCCGGCTCTTGTGGCTTGCGATGGACGCATTCAGGCCGCCGATGATCCTCAACGGGGCCGACTTTGCCAGACTTATCGGCGCCTTTAGAGAATGCGCGCGATCCGAACTGGGGATCGGCGAAGACGATCGGCGGGGGTCGTCCACGGACCCGAGCGCCGGATTATCCCTTCCCAAACACCGGCCACGGACTGTTCGATGGATCGGTGAGTGGATTNNGGATTGCGATTCTTACGTCGTTGTCTCGACTCTCAATCTTAGTCGGCTTGGTCGTGTATTTGATCGGTATTCCAGAGCGGCGTACCGGTAATATGATTCAGGCTTGGCAGATCCTGAATGACACGCGCGACACATGGGGGAGTAATACCGCACGCATTTGGGCTCTCGAAACACTTGTTGGCAACGGCGAAGTACTTGACGCGGTGAACTTACGAGACGCGAGGCTCCCAGGCTTGAAGCTTCCTGGGGCGAGGATGAGACACGCGATTCTAATGGATGCGACGCTGTCTCATGCCAACTTGCAGGGCGCACTGCTCCAATGGAGCCGATTGGACTCCATAGACTTGGAGGGAGCCAACTTGCACTCGGCGAATCTGTCGGGTTGCGACCTAACACAAGCGAGACTCAATAACGCGGATCTCCGAGAGGCAAAGCTCCTATGGACAAACCTAGNNCGTCGATTTATTGTCCCTTTGGGGCTAGAGAACACATCTCTCAAAGGCGCAAAGCTCGACGCGGCAGAACTTTGCGGAGCGGACCTCAGTACGGAGACCTTGACGCAAGAACAGTTGAACGCTGCCTGCATCGATGCCGATACGAAGCTCCCAAGAGGTTTGGAGCGACCGAAGATGTCGTGTCCATGCCGATCTCTGACCAGGCGCTAGCCAAGGAGGGATGAGTGAAGTCCAAGCCCAAGGGCGCGCGCTATCGCAACCTTTTCGCGCGCGGCGACGTGATCTACTACGAGCGCGTCGTCGGCGGCAAGCGGATCCGCCGCTCGTGCGAGACGGCCGACTGGGCCTTCGCCGCGCAGGTGCGCGACGCGTTCGAGCAGCGGAAGGGCATCGGCCGCCTCCCGGTCTTGCCCGCCGAGGCTCCGCGCCTCGACGAGTTCTCGCTGCGATACCTGGCCGAGGACACCTCGCACCTCGCGCCGACCACCCAGCAAGATCGCAAGCTCGTCCTGCGTCCCGATGGTCCGGTGATTCGCAGCCTTGGGGCGAGACGCCTCGACGCCCTCACCCCGGCGGTATTGCGGGAGTGGTGGAACGCGGAGGTCACCGGGGCGGGACGTAGCACCAAGATCGGTCGCAACTACCTCGACGCGCTCTCGAAGGTGCTCGGTTACGCGGTCGAACTCGGCATCATCGAAGCGAGTCCGGTCGGCGCCTTCCGCGAGGCCCTGCGCCAGCGCGGACGGACCAAGAGCGGTCGGGCGGCCTCCGAGCCCGGCCAGCACGTCCGCCCGATCGAGCAACCCGAGCAGCTCCACCGCCTGGTCGCCGAAGCGCGAGGGGAGGGCGCGGAGGCTGAGGTCCTCGTGCTCCTGCTCCTCGACGCGGGCCTGCGGCTTGGCGAGGCGCTTGGGCTCACCTGGGGCGGGGTTGCCTGGGGCGAGTCCGAGGACGACACCGCGCGCTCGCTCCTGATCGAGCGAAACCGGGCGAGGGGAGGGGCCCCGAGCCTGCCGAAGAGCGGTCGCGCCCGCCGCGTGGCGCTCTCCCGGCGGCTACGGCGCGCCCTCGTGCAGCTCTATCAGAGCCGCTTCGCCCCCGGGCCGGAGAGGCACGTGGTCGAACGGATCGAGCCCTCGAACTTCCGGAACCGCGAGTGGCGCCGGATCTGCGCTCGGGCCGGCATCGGTCACCGGGCTCCGAAGGACCTGCGCGACACCTTCGCCTCACAGCTCCTCACGTCGGGCGTCTCGCTCGGATACGTCTCGAGGCAGCTCGGCCACGCCGACGTGAGCGTGACCGCGAGGCACTACGCGCGGTGGTGCGGGGGCGATTCTTACCGCGAGCCGATGCCGCTCGAGCCC
Organism: Deltaproteobacteria bacterium; assembly: GCA_003520425.1. Lineage (GTDB taxonomy): Bacteria > Myxococcota_A > UBA9160 > UBA9160 > UBA9160 > UBA9160. Next base: position 1,197 of record DOUU01000260.1, on the reverse strand, counting down.
CGGGAGGTGCCCGCGGACCTGCTCGCCCGGCTGCCCGAGTCCCCCCAGAGTCCCCCCACCTCGGCAGCCGCCGAAATTGCAAAGCCCTCGGAACCGTAACGATTCCGAGGGCCTTTCAGGTAGCGGGGGGGCGCTACGTCACAGTCGAACAGACCCGAATCACTACCAGGCGCCTGCGTGGATCGGTGATGCTCGCGGCGTAGCAAACCTAGACCCGCGCGAGTCAGGCATGAAGTGCGCCGGGCATCGGCGGCGGGAATCGAACCCGCGTCCTAGTGAAGAATCATCTGCAAATTCAGGCTTCTCCCGGGGGATTCTTATCCCCAGTTTGTCCCCAAAGAGTGCTGGACGACCAGTCCGAGTTCCGGGTCCCTAGGCAGTGCGACCCGGATTGATGTCCGTCACCGCCGGTCTCGACGGCACTGCAAGCTGCCAGAAGGGGTCAGATCGAAGTGACCGCCGGGAGGTTTTTACAACGAACCGAGGCCCCTCATGAAACACCGGAGACAGGCCGAAAACGCCAGAAATCAGCGACGGACAGGGGATCCCCACATCGTCGTCATCGAAAGCGAACCGACGCCGGAGCGCGAGTGTTGGCGTCTCTGGAGCCACTGGCACTGCCACCAGGACGACGACTGAGGACGAGCGGAGCCTTCGGGAGATAGGCGCGCGCCTGCCACTCGCCTCCGCTCGGTCGGATCTTGCCCCACGCTCCCATTCAGTGCGGATCAGAACATCCCGCAACGAGGCCGATCCCATGACATTCTTGCAGCTCGTTTTCCTCGCGATCGTTCAAGGTGCCTGTGAGCTGCTCCCCATATCGAGTTCTGCTCACGTGATCCTCGCCGAAAAGCTGATGGGGTTGGATCCCTCGGCACCGGACATGACACTTCTGCTGGTCATGCTCCACACCGGGACGATGTTNNCTTCTGGCGGTCGTGGCGCGATCGTTATTTTGCCTCCCGCACAACATTCTGGCTATTCGCCAAACTGGTAGCCAGGGCGACTGCTCTCACGGGCGTCATCGGTCTAGCACTCATGTTGCTCATCGAGCGTGTCGTCTTGCGCGGGTCGGCGCATGCCGAAATCGAGCAGCTGTTCGGGAACGCCTATGTCATCGCAGTAGGTCTCGCGACGGTTGGCGTCATGATCATTCTTTCGGCGAAGCGTGAGTCGATCACTGGTCGAGATGAACCC
>DOUU01000038.1 GCA_003520425.1 Deltaproteobacteria bacterium | reverse complement strand
CGTGAGTGGCGGCCGTAGCGACGGGAGCCTGTTCGACTTCTACTCCGGCGGGGGGCTCGGCCTCACGCACAACCAGCCGACGACCGCGCCGCTCCTCGGGCTCTATCTCGGCCGGATTCCCCGCGCCCAGGTGGTCGAGGCGACGCGGGCCATCGCCATTTTGCAAAAGGAGCACGGGGAGCGGAAGGACCGCCGAATGGCGCGTTGGAAGTACACCATCCGGCGTCTCGGGGTCGAGGTCGTGAAGGACGAGCTGCGGGCGCGCTTTGGGCTCGCCCTCGAGGATGCCACGCCGCAGCCGCTGCCGAAGATGAATCTTCATCTCGGCTGGCATCCCCAGCGTGACGGACGCGGCTACTACGGCATCTCGGTGGAGAACGGCCGGATGCATCCCCTGCTGCGTCAAGGGGTGCGAGCCGCGGTCTGCGAGCTCGGCCTGGGCGTGCGGCTCACCGCGCAGCAGGACGTGCTGCTCTGCAACATCCGGGACCGGGCCGCGCTCGAGCGCATTCTCGATGCCCACGGCGTGCCGCGGCCGGAAGCCCTCTCGCTCGTGCGCCGCAATGCCATGGCCTGTCCCGCCAAACCGACCTGCGGACTTGCGATGACGGAGGCGGAGAATGTCTTGCCCCATTACATCGATGCCATCGAAGAGGCGGGCTACGGCGACATCGATGCGGTGATCCGCATGACGGGCTGTCCGAACAATTGTGCTCGGCCCGTGACCGCGGAGATCGGAATCTACGGCTACGGAAAAAACGACCACGTGATCCTCGTGGGTGGCGCGCGCGAAGGCAGCCGGCTCGCGAGAGTTCTCTGCGAGCGCCTCCCCGCAGAGAGGATGGTGCCCGCGCTCGTGGGCCTTTTCGCGGCGATCCGCGCCCATGCGCACGCGGGCGAGCCCGTCGCAGAGTTCCTCCAGCGCGTCCCCGTCGCGGAGCTGCGGGAGTGGATCGGCCTCGACGGCGAGGCCTCTTGAACTCCCGCTCGCGCGCGAGCCCGCGTAGCTAAGGGAGGCCTTGGGCCGCTAGTATGCGGCGACGAGCCGAGGTGTGATGCGCGTGGGCCTGCCCTGCTCTGACGTCGTCCTCGATCTTCCCGAGGCCGAGCGCCTCGTTCGCGAGGCGATCGATTCGGGTCGGATGGAGCGCGCTCCGGCTCTGCGACTTGCGCAGCGCCTTTCCGACCCCCGCATCCACAAGATCGCCTGCGAGGGTGCGCGGGAGAGCAAGCTCCGGCACAAGGGGGACGTGGTTACCGTCTCGCGGAACGTCTTCATCCCTCTCACCAATCTGTGTCGGGACCGCTGCGGCTACTGCACCTTCGCCAAGCCACCCGACTCTCCCGAAGCGAAGACGTACAGCCTCGAGGAGGTGGCGGAGGTGGTGCGCGGTGGCGTCGCGACCGGCTGCACCGAAGCGCTCTTCTGTCTCGGAGACAAGCCCGAGGTGGCCTACCGCTCCCATCGCGACTGGCTGCATGCGCGGGGCTTCGGAACGACCGCAGAGTATCTGGTCGAGGCCTGTCGGATCGCGTTTCAAGGGGGAATGCTTCCCCACACGAACGCGGGGGTGTTGTCGCAAGAGGAGATGGCGCAGCTTCGGCCGTGGAACGCGTCGATGGGACTCATGCTCGAGAGCACGAGCCCTCGTCTGCGCGAGCGCGGGATGGCCCACTTCTGGGCGCCCGACAAGGATCCCGCCGTGCGACTGCGCATGCACGAAGAAGCCGGCGAGCTCGGCATCGCCTTCACCACCGGCATCCTGCTCGGCATCGGCGAGAACGACGCCGAGCGCATCGACACGCTTTTCGCGATCCGGGCCCTCGACGAGAAGTATGGCCACATCCAAGAGGCGATCCTCCAGCCCTTCCACCCGAAGCCGGGAACCCGGATGCGGGCGTCCCCCTCCCTCGGCGACGACGAAGTCGCAGGTTGGGTGGCGATGGCGAGGCTCGTGCTCGGGCCCAAGATGAACGTTCAGGCCCCGCCGAACTTGGCGCCCGACGCGCTCGAGCGGGTGCTTGCCGCGGGGGCCAATGATTGGGGCGGCGTCTCACCGGTCACCATCGACTTCATCAATCCCGAGGCTCCGTGGCCGACGCTCGTCGAGCTGCGCCAGCGCACCGAGGCCGCAGGCGGTCGCTTGCGCGAACGCCTTCCCGTGTACCCCGAGCACGTGCTCGGGCGCCCCGATCTGTTCGACCCCCGGGTGCGCGACGCGCTCGCGCGCTTTGCCGACGCCCAAGGTTTCGCCCGTCTCCGCGATCGCGGGATCCCTCCGCGCGCGGGCCAGGAGGCCGCCTAATGCTGTCCCGACTGCTCGCTGACGTCCGGCCGGAAGTGGCTCGGATTCTCGAGGCTGCGCTCGACGGCCGCGAGCTCACCGCCGAGGAGGGGACCCGGCTGCTGCGTGCGCAGGGGGCCGACCTTCACGCGCTGATGCGCGCTGCGGACATCGCACGCCAAGCCGATGTGGGGGACGACGTCTCCTACGTCGTGAACCGGAACATCAACTTCACCAACATCTGCTACGTGGGCTGCTCGTTCTGCGGCTTCTCCCGCCACAAGGACGACGCCGACGCCTACGACCGGTCCTTCGACGAGATCCTCGACAAGGCCAGGGACGCGGTCGCCCGCGGCGCGACGGAGGTCTGCATCCAGGGCGGGATCCACCCGGGCAAGGACCATACGCACTATCGCGACATCCTGCTCGTGCTAAAGCGCGAGTTCCCCGAGCTGCACATTCACGCCTACTCACCCGAAGAGATCGATTTCGGTCATCGAAAAAGCGCAATGGAGCTCAAGGACTATCTGGGCTGGCTGAAGGACGCGGGGCTCGGCACGATCCCGGGCACCGCAGCCGAGATCCTCGATGATGAAGTGCGCAAGATCGTGTCGCCGCGCAAGCTCCGGCGCGACCGCTGGGTCGAGATCGTCCGGGCCGCGCACGCCGTGGGTCTGCGCTCGTCCTCCACGCTCATGTACGGGCACATCGAGCGGGTCGAGCACGTGGCCGCCCACCTTTCGCTTTTGCGCGAGCTGCAGAAGGAAACCGGGGGCTTTACGGAGTTCGTTCCCCTGGGCTTTATCCACGCCTTGAACAAGCTCTTCAACGAGATGGGGGCACGCTCCGGCTCCTCCATGCCCGAGGACGTGCGCCTCGTCGCGGTGGCCCGGCTCTTCCTGCGGCCGTGGATCACGAACATCCAGGTCTCGTGGGTGAAGATGGGTCCCAAGCTCGCGCAGATGGGGCTCATGGCCGGCGCAAACGACTTCGGCGGAACGCTGATGGAGGAGTCGATCAGCCGGGAGTCCGGCGCGGACTTTGGCGAGAACCTGCCGCCGGAAGAGATCCGGCGGCTCATCCGCGAGGTCGGCCGCACACCCGTCGAGCGCAGCACCACCTACCGCATCCTGCGCCGCTTCGAGGATCCGACCCTCGATCCCCCCTCCCTCGAGCCCGAGGCAAAGGGTACGCGCGCAGGGCCGATGCGCTGGCGGTCCCCCGCCGCAGGGGACGAGGGCGCCCGGGTGGTAAGCCTCGCCACGGTGTAAGCCCGAGGCGCAGGATCGAGAGCTCGCAGGGCGCGCCCCGGCGCGCTTCGCCCGCCGAGTGGGCGAAAGCCCGAACCCGGCAGGTCTCTTTCAGGGCTTCCCGGAAGGATCGTCGTCCCGAAAGCCGAGCTTCGGCCGGCCGAGGAGAAAGCCCTGGCCGAGGGGGATCCCGAGGCTGCGCAGCGTGCCGAGCTCCTCCTGGGTCTCGATGCCCTCGGCGATGATTTTCGCCCCGAGCTTGCGGCTTGCGACCGCGAGGGACTGCACGAGCGCCTGGCGGGGCTGGTCCGCGTCGATGGAGGCCACGAAGGCGGAGTCGAGCTTGATGAAGTCGGGCGCCAGCTCCATGACTGCGCGCAGGCTCGCGTAGCCGGCGCCCGTATCGTCGAGAGCGATCTTGAAGCCGAGGCCGCCGTAGTAGTCCCGCGCCTCCCGGAAGATGGAGAAGTTCTCGATGGCGTGGCGCTCGGAGATCTCGAGCACGATGTCCGAAGGTGTGAGGCCGCAATCTTCGAGCGTGCGCCGCACCGCGTCGCCTCCGAAGCTCGGATCCCGCATGGCGGTCGGGAGACAGTTCAGGAAGAGCTTCTTTTCCGCCGGGAGACTCTTGGCCTCGACCAGTGCCTTGCGCCGGCACAGGGAGTCGAGCTCCGACTGAAGATCGATCTGCGTAGCGGCGTAGAAGAGATCCGTCGGGGAATGGAACTCCGATCCGTCGGGGCCGCGCACCAGCGCCTCGTATCCCAGCACCTCGAGCGTCGCGAGCTCGGCGATGGGCTGGTAGTGCATCGTCACCTGCTCGGTGAAGACGAGGTTCATGAGCTCGCGCCAGCGCTGCTGCTGGGCGACGCGCGCGTACAAATCGCCGTCGAGCCTTGCCCGGTCGAGCACGCGCCGCACCTGCACCGCGTCGGACACCGTGGCGTCGTGGAGCGCGATCGACTGGCCCGTCGAAAGCGGCATGGCCGCCGGGCGATAGGGGTGCACGATCTTCGCGCCCCGGGTGTGGAGGCGCCGCGCGAGGGCCGCCTGGAGGCCGGGGAGCTCGCGCTGGTAGAAGGCGATGTCGCCGCGATGGCGGAAGAGGAAGGCCACGATCTCGTTGGACTCGGGCTGGGTCGTGAGCAGCACATCCCCGGGACGCTGGTGCGCGCTCAGGATGTCGTGAAGCAGGGCCTGGACGTGGGACAGGACGCGCTCGTAGGCCGCGGGACCGTAGTCCCACTCGATGCCCTCGAGAGACGAGAGGTCGATCACCACGACGCCCATGGCGCCGACCTCGGCCAGCCGCTCGCCGACGACGGCGAGCCGCTCGGAGAGGGGAGGGAGCTCTGTCCCCGTGCCTCCCTTGCCAGCGCTCTGTGTCTTCCCCGGCCCCTGTGCCACGAGAGCGTCATCGGCGAAGCGCAGGAGGCCTTGAGGCCGGGGGCCGGGGAGCTCTCTCCAAAAGGGCGCGGAGGGCGCGCCGGCCACATGGGATGCGGGCGCGCCGCGGACCCTTAGCAAGGACCCGAGGGGGCAGATGCCGAGGTGCCCTTCTCTGTCCTGTAGCGGCTCCGCGCATGGGTCGCGGCGTCGAGGCCTCCCTCCCCCAGGAGCCATCACGGGAGGGCATCCTCCCCGGGGCCGTGCCGGCCTCGCGAGAGGTGCCCGCCTTTGAAGCGCCAGTGGGCTGCGGAGATGCCGGGCTTTCGTGCGGAAGCCAAATGCGGCCGGGCGGGGGGCGGCGGATCGGGCGGCTCTACGGGGCCGGTGCGACCGTTCCGGCCGGCACCGCGTCCCGCGACATCCACTCTTTGGGCGAGTGCGCGACGCCATCGTGGATGGTCCACTCCACCGTGCGCAAGGCGCGCAGGTCCGTGAGCGGGTCTTCGCGCACGAGGACGAGATCGGCGCGCTTTCCCACGGCCACCGTACCGATCTCGCGCTCCAGGCCCAGCATCGCGGCGGGTACACGGGTCGCCGCTTCGATCGCATCCATCGGCGCAAAGCCCGCCTGGCCCAGAAGTTCGATCTCTCGGAGGGTCGTGGGACCGTGAAACTGATAGGGGACGATCGGCCAGTTGCCCGAGTCGCTTCCGACGACGATGGGGACACCGGCATTGGCCAGCCGCCGGGCGGCCTGCTGGGAGCTGCGCAGGCGCTCCGCGACCCGGGACTCTCCCAGAAACCACCACGCGAGCGCGTCCTGAAAGAACGCAGGCATCTGCGGGGATGACATCTTGATCTCGGCGCGGGCCAGAGATCGCGCCGCGCCGGGGTCCCTCGCGGTCGCGAGCTCAACGTCCGGAACGGCAAGGCGCGCGAGCGGATCCTCGAGGCGCTCGGGATGAAATCGGATGAGGTCCGCATCCATGATGGAGAAGGTGGTCATCAGGTAGGCACCTGAAGATTTCATGCGCTTCACGAAGGCATCCGACGGCTGCGCGTCGTAGTAGCCGGTATGAGCGATCGCGTGCGCGCCCATGTCGAGGGCGATCTCCTTCTCCCTTTCGCGGTTCGCGTGGACGTAGATCGGAAGCCTGCGCTTCGCTGCACCCCGCACGATGGCGTCCCGGATCTCCGGCGCCGGAATCGGCCAGACGATCTGCGGGCCAAACCCAGGCTCGATCAGGACCTTCGCACCGACGGCTCCCACCGATTCCATCACCGCAAAGTGAGCCTCCACCTCC
>DOUU01000003.1 GCA_003520425.1 Deltaproteobacteria bacterium | reverse complement strand
GGCATCTCCACCCAGGTGGTGGTGGAAAAGGAGCTCGCGAAGTCGGGCAAGACCCGTCACGACCTCGGCCGTGAGGCGTTCGTCGCACTCGTCTGGGAGTGGAAAGCGCGCTACGGCGCCCGCATCGTGGAACAGCTCCAAGCCCTCGGCTGCTCCTGCGACTGGTCACGCGAACGCTTCACCATGGATCCGGGGCTCTCGCGGGCCGTGCGCGAAGTCTTCGTCCGCCTCTACCACCAGGGGCTGATCTACCGCTCCGAGTACTTGGTGAGCTGGTGCCCGCGCTGCGCCACGGTTCTGTCGGACCTCGAGAGCCCCCACCGGCCGGTGTCGGGAAAGCTGTACGCGATCCGCTATCCGCTGGTCGACGGGTCGGGCGACCTCGTGGTGGAGACGACGCGTCCGGAGACGCTCCTCGGCGACACCGCCGTGGCGGTGCACCCCGATGATCCGCGCTGGCACGCGGTCATCGGCAAGCAGGTGCGGCTCCCCCTTCTCGGCCGCGAGATCCCCGTCGTCGCCGACGCCTTCGTCGACCGCGAGTTCGGGACCGGTGTCGTCAAGGTGACGCCCGCCCACGACCCGAACGACTTCGAGTGCGCGCGCCGGCTCGGGCTGCCCGCCATCAACATCCTCCACCCCGACGCGACCTTGAACGAGAACGCAGGTCCGTACGCCGGCCTCTCGGTGAGCGAGGCGCGCCGGCGCGTGGTCGCAGACCTCGAGGCCGCAGGACTCTTGGTGGGCGTGAAAGATCACCCCCACGAGGTTCCCCATTGCGACCGCTGCGACACGCTCGTCCAGCCGCTGCTCTCGGAGCAGTGGTTCATGCGCATGGAGCCCCTGGCAAGGCCCGCGATCGAGGCCGTGCGCGAGGGCCGCGTGCGATTCCACCCCGCGTCCTGGCAGAACACCTATTTCCACTGGATGGAGAACATCCGCGACTGGGCGATTTCTCGGCAACTTTGGTGGGGCCACCGGATCCCCGCTTGGCGCTGCGCGAGCTGCGCGGAGTGGACGGTGGAGCTCGAGGATCCGGAGCACTGCAGCCACTGCGGAAGCTCGGCGATCGTCCAGGAGAGCGATGTGCTCGACACCTGGTTCTCGAGTGCTCTGTGGCCCTTTTCGACCCTTGGCTGGCCGGAGGACACGCCGGAGCTTCGCGCCTTCTACCCGACCTCCGTCCTCTCAACCGCATTCGACATCATCTTCTTCTGGGTGGCCCGCATGATCATGATGGGCTTGCACTTCATGGGGGATGTGCCCTTCCGCGACGTCTACATTCACCCCCTCGTGCGCGACGAGAAGGGTCGGAAGATGTCGAAGTCGAAGGGGATCGGCATCGACCCGCTCGAGGTGATGGACGTCTACGGCACCGATGCCGTGCGCTGGACGCTGACGTCGCTCGCGGCCCAAGGCCGGGACATTCGCTTCGGCGCGAACGTGGTGGAGGGGGGCCGTGCCTTCGTCACCAAGCTATGGAATGCCGCGCGTTTTGCGCTGCTCAACCTCGGCGACTATGAGCCTTCGCGAGCGCCGGTCGCGTCCGCCTCGCTCTATGACCGCTGGATCCGCACCCGCCTCGATGCAGCCCTCTCCGACGCCCACCGCGCGATCGATGCCTTCCGCTTCAACGACGCCGCGAGCGCTCTGTACCAGTTCGTCTGGGGAGAGCTGTGCGACTGGTATATCGAGCTCGCCAAGCAACAGCTGCAATCGACCGACCCGGCAAGCCGCGCCGCGACCCAGCGAACGCTGGTCGAGGTGCTCGCGGGCGCGCTCGTCGCGCTCCACCCGGTGATGCCGTTTGTGACCGAAGAGATTCTCCACGCGCTGCCGACGGGCGACACGCGGCTCGCGCTCGAACGAGGCTATCCCGCGGCCGCACCTGCGCTGTCCGAGAGCGAAGCCGGGGAAATGGATGCGCTGGTCGAGGTGGTGACCCGCGTGCGGCAGGTGCGCGGAGAGCTCGGGCTTGCGCCCTCGACCCGCATCCAGGTCTGCTTCCCCACCTCCGCCCTCCCCTTCGTCGAGCGCCACGCCGCAGGCCTGCGCTCCCTCGTCGGCGCAGGAGAGCTGCGCTTTGACGATGGCCCGGCTCCCTCGACCGCCGCCGTGGTGCAGGCCGGAGGATCCCTCGTGCGCGTCGAACTCGGCGATCCAAGCTTTCTTGGCGAGGAGCTTCGGCGTCTTGAGAAGGCGCAGAAGACACTCGAGAAAGAGCTCGCTATCTCCGCAAAAAAACTGGACAATCCTGACTTTCTAAGCCGCGCCAAGGAGGAGGTTGTGGAGGCCGAACGGGACAAGCGCGCGCGGCTTGAGGCCGAGGCCAAAGCAACCCGGGACCGGATCGCACGCCTGCGCCAGGTCCTCGGGACAGGCGCGTGAACGCCTTGCCGGTCCTGCCCGCGGAATGGGCCTGGCGTGACCTCGTCGCACGCAGCCTGGCGGAGGACGTCGGGGCCGGCGACCTGACAAGCGCACTCGTGATCACCGCCTCGCAGCAGGNNGCGCAGGGCGCCGCCGTGATCGAGGCGCGCGAGCCGCTCCGCGTCTGCGGCCTGGGCGTCGCAAAGGTTGTATTCGCGGCGGTCGACCGCGCCCTGCGCTTCCGGGAGGAGGTCTGCGAGGGCACCGACGTCGCGGCGGGCACGGCGTTCGCCACGGTCCAGGGCTCGCTCCGCGCGATCTTCACCGCGGAGCGCACTGCGCTCAATTTCCTTGGACGGATGTGCGGGGTCGCGAGCCTGACCCAGCGCTACGTGGCTTGCGTGAAGGGCACGGGCGTTCAGATCGTCGACACCCGCAAAACGCTCCCCGGCTGGCGCAGCCTGGACAAGTACGCCGTCGCGGTCGGAGGCGGAATCAATCACCGGATGGGCCTTTTCGACGGAATCCTGCTCAAGGACAATCACATCGCGGCGGCAGGGGGCGTCTCCCAAGCCGTGAAATCGGCCCGCGCCGCCGCGCCTGCACATCTTCGCGTACAAGTCGAGGTCGAGTCTCTCGAGCAGGCGCTCGCCGCGGTCGACGCGGGTGCCGACTTCTTGCTGCTGGACAACCGCAGCCCGCAGGAGCTGCGCCACATCGCTGAGCAGCTCCGGGGCCGCGCTCTCCTCGAGGCGTCGGGGGGGATCACGCTCGAGAATCTTGCGCAGATCGCGGCCACAGGCGTTCATCGGGTGTCGATCGGGGCCCTCACACACTCCGCGCCCACCTCGGACGTGGCCCTCGAGCTCCTGCCAGGAGGGGGAGAGCAGTGAAGGAGGGCGCGGCGCGGATCCTCGTAGCTCTCCGCCGCGCCGGCCCGCAGGCCGTGTCGGGTGAGTCGCTGTCCGAGAATCTTGGGGTCTCTCGGGCACAGGTGTGGAAGTACGTCGAAGCCCTCCGCGCCAAGGGCTACCAGATCGAAGGAGAGGCCGGCGGGGGCTACCGCCTCACGGGCGTCCCGGATCGGCTCTTCCCGGAGGAGATTCACGCAAGCCTCGCGACCCACTGGCTCGCGCGCGAGATCCGTCACCTCGACACCACGGACTCGACCAACCGAATCGCCCTCGAGTGGGCGAGGGCGGGTGCGCCCCACGGCGCCACAGTGATTGCGGAGGGCCAGACCGCCGGCCGCGGTCGGCTCGGCCGGTCGTTCTTCTCTCCGCCCTACCTGAACCTCTACAGCTCGAGCGTCCTTCGTCCGTCGCTCGCCCTCGCCGAGGCCCCGACGCTGATTCTTGCCGCGGCGGTCGCGGTGGCCGAGGTCGTTGCCCAGAGTGCGGGCGCTGGTCACGAGGTCGAGATCAAATGGCCGAACGACGTCCTGATCGATGGCCTGAAGACCTCGGGAATCCTGATGGAGCTCGCGGCCGAGGCCTCCCGCGTCGCCTTCCTGGTCCTCGGGATCGGGGTCAACCTGAACGTCGACCGCATGGCCTTCCCCGACGACTTCCGGGCGTCCGCCACGAGCCTCCGCAGCGCAACGGGACGTTTCGTGGACCGGATCTCGTTCGCGCGCGGGCTGTACCATGAGCTCGAGCAGGTGCTCGACGCGTTTGAAAAGGGCGGCTTCCAGGCGCTGCGGCCGCGTTTCGAGCAGAGGTTCCGGATGCCGGGTCGTGCCGTTCGCGTGCTCGAAGTCGGCTCCCGGGGCGCCGCCCCGGTCGAGACCGCCGGCGTGTGTCGGGGGATCGACGCGGACGGAGCCCTCCTGGTCGAGCGGCGCGCCGGCGAAATCTCACGCGTTCTCGCCGGCGACGTGACGGTGCTCCGATGACAAGGCCTAGCCTGGCCGGGGGCCTCCCATGACGACGCTCCTCGCGATCGACATCGGCAACACCAACGTCACGCTCGGACTTTTCGATTACGTAGACGGCCGCGGGAAGCTCGCGCAGCACTGGAGGATCGGGACGCATCGCGATCAGACCTCGGACGAGGTGTCCGTCGTGTTGCGCTCGCTCTTCGATCAGGCGGGCCGCCGCACACAAGAGATCACCGATGGCATCGTCTCGAGCGTGGTCCCCCCGCTGCTCCCGATCTGGGAGCGGGTGTGTGGCAAGCTCTTCGAGCGTGCGCCGATGGTGGTCGGGCCCGGGATCCGCACCGGGATGCCCGTCCGCTACGAAAACCCTCGGGAAGTGGGTGCCGACCGCATCGTGAACGCCGTGGCGGCCTTCGAGATGCACGGAGGTCCGATCATCGCGGTGGATTTCGGGACGGCCACCACGTTCGATTGCGTCTCCGCCCAGGGAGAGTACCTGGGCGGGGCCATCTTCCCCGGGATCCAGATCGCCATGGATGCCCTCTTCCAGCGGACCGCGCTTCTCCACCGCGTGGAGCTCTCGCGTCCCAAGGGCGTCATCGGCAAGACCACGACCGGGGCGCTCCAGTCGGGGTTGCTCTTCGGCTATGCGGGCATGGTCGACGCCATGGTCGGCCGCATCCGCACGGAGCTCGGCGCGCAGGCCCGCTGCATCGCGACGGGAGGCCTCGCTCAGCGGATTGCAAGCGAGACCACGACCATCGAGCGCGTGGAGCCCTTCCTCACCCTCGAAGGGCTGCGCATCTTGTTCGAGAAGAACCATGCGGAGGGTCCGCGAAAGGAGAGATAGAGCATGAAGGACGTCGGCGTCCGCGACACTCGCAATTTCGCCCTGATCGGTCATGCCGGTGACGGCAAGACTTCGCTGGGCGAGGCCCTCTTGCACCGTGCGGGAGCGACCAAGGACTTGGGCTCCGTCGACAAGGGGACCTCGGTCCTCTCGCCCCTGCCCGAGGAGAAAGAGCGCCGTCACACCGTCTCCTCTCACTTCTATGCCTTCGACTGGCAAGGCAAACACATCACGCTGATCGACACGCCAGGCGACCCGAACTTCCTCGCGGATGGGGAGATCGAGCTGCCGGCTCTCGACGGCGCGGTCCTCGTGGTCTCCTGCGTGGACGGCGCGAAGGTGGGTACGGAGCGCATGTGGCGCTCGGCCACCGCCGCCGGCGATGCGGTCCTCGCCTTCGTCAATGGCCTCGACCGAGAGCGCGCGGATTTCGGCGCGGCCATTGCCTCGCTGCGCAAGCTCGGGGCCAATCCCGTGGTGATGGCGCTTCCGATCGGCGCCGAGAAGGAGCTGCGGGGCGTGATCGACCTGCGGGAGCTCAAGGCGTACGCCCCGAGCGGAGAGATCCCGATTCCGCCCGAGCTCGCCGACGCGGTGGCCACCGAGCGCCAACGACTGGTGGAAGCGGTGGCGGAGTGCGACGACGCGCTCTTGGAGAAATACCTGGGAGAAGGGCAGCTCACGGACGAAGAGGTGCGCAAGGGCCTGCTCAAGGGCGTGCGCGAGCACCAGATCCTCGCCGTTCTGTGTGGTTCCGCGACGCTCGAGGTCGGCGTCGACACGTTGCTGCGCGCGGCGGCGGAGCTCCTCCCGTCTCCGGCCGACCGCGAGGCGTGGCCGGGCCGAGATCTGGCCGACGGAGCGCTGCATCCGCTTCAGGCCGACCCGAACGGACCCTTCGCAGCAGTGGTGCTCAAGACCGTGATCGACCGCTACACGGGGACATTGTCGGTCCTGCGCATCATCTCCGGCACTGCGAAGCCGGAGATGACGGTGCTCGACGCCACCACGGGCTCTCGCGAGCGCATCGGCAAGCTCTTCGTGATGCGCGGCGGCGAGCACGTCGAGGTTCCGGAAGCGGAGCCGGGCGATGTCATCGCGGTCGCAAAGCTGAAGGACGTCCATACCGGGAACGTTCTCACCGCCGAAAAAGGAGGGGTCCGGGTTTCGGAGCTGGCCATTCCTAAAGGCGTGCTTTCCTACGCCATCCAGGCGAAATCAAAGGGGGATGAGGATAAAGTCTACACCTCGCTCAGCCGATTGGTGGAAGAGGACCCGACGCTCCATGTCGGCCGGGAGCCCTCCACGGGGGAGTTCCTTCTGACCGGCATGGGTGAGCTACACATCCGCACGGCGGTACAGCGGCTGAAGCGCATGTTCGATGCGGAGATCGAGCTCAAGACGCCCAAGGTTCCCTACCGGGAGACCATCACGCGCCGGGTCGAGAACGTGGAGGGCAAGCTCAAGAAGCAGACTGGCGGCAAGGGGATGTTCGGGGTCTGCTACCTCACGGTCGAACCGCTTCCCCGCGGCAGCGGCTTCGAGTTCGTCGATGAGATCGTGGGGGGCTCGATTCCCCGCAATCTGATCCCTGCCGTCGAGAAGGGGGTGCAGGACGCCTTGCTGCGCGGTCCGCTCACCGGCTACCCGGTGGTGGACGTGCGCGTGCGTTGCATCGATGGAAAGCATCACCCTGTGGATTCGAACGAGATGTCGTTCAAGCTGGCCGGCTCCTACGGTTTCAAGGCGGCGATGGAGCAGGCGAGGCCGACACTCCTCGAACCCATCATGGACGTGGAAGTGTCGGCGCCGGACCAACACGTGGGGGACGTCATGGGTGACATCTCGCAGCGGCGAGGCCGCGTGCAGTCGACGGAGGCGCGCGGCACGGCCCAGACCATCCGGGCGCAGGTGCCGATGGCCGAGATGCTGGAGTACGCCAGCGCGCTCACCAGCATGACGGGGGCCAAGGGTTCTTTCGCCATGTCCTTCTCCCACTACGACGAAGTGCCCGCCCAGTTCCGAGACCGCGTGATTGCCGAGGCGAAGGCGCGGCAGGCCGAGCCCCAATGAAAATCCGCCTCACCGTCTCGCCCCAAGCCGAGCGCTACGTGCGGCGCGACGGCCCGGTCGAGGTGCGTCGCATGGCGGCCCGGGGCGCACTGCCCCTGCCGCCGGCGGAGCTCGCGACCGTGCTCTTCGTCCTGCTCCACGACCCCGACGATCAAACCAAAGCGCGGGCCCGGGAAAGCCTCGAGGGGCTTCCCCGATCGATCGTCGTCTCGGTCCTTTCCGGACCTGCGCATCCGTCCGTGCTGTCCTATCTCGGGCGAGCGCATCCCGACGATGCAGAGCTGCTCGAGAAGCTCGCGCTCAACCCCGACGCAGACGACGCCACTGTCGCGTGGCTCGCGACACTCCCTCACAAACGCCTCGTCGACATCGTCTCGAACAACCAGCAGCGCATGCTGCGCTGCCCGGACATCGTGGAAGCGCTCGGCTCGAACCCCCTCACCGGCCGTTCGGTGATCGACCGTATCCTGTCCTTCCTCGGGGTCCAGAAGACCAAGGCCGAGGAGCCCGACGAGGCAGCGCCCGAGGGTGAGGACCTCCCCCCGTGCGGCGAGGTCACCGACGAGGCGGCCCTCGCGGCTCTTCGCGCCGTCCTCGGCGACGATGTGGGCGATTTCGCAAAGGAGCTGCTCGAGGAGACGGGCGAGCTCGATGAGTCGCAGCGTGGCAGCATGTTCGCTCTGATTCAAACGCTCTCCGTCTTCCAGAAGGTGAAGCTCGCGCGCATGGGAAACAAGGAAGCCCGTGGCCTGCTAATCCGAGACCGCAACAAAATTGTGGCTGCGGCCGCGATTCGCAGCCCCAAGATCACGGAAAACGAGGTCGAGAGCTTCGCGAAGATGCGGGCCTTGTCCGACGAGGTGCTCCGGATCATCGCGAGCAACCGCGAGTGGACGCGCAACTACACCGTCAAGGTGAACCTTGCGATGAACCCTAAGGTTCCTGCCTCGTCGGCCGTCAAGTTCCTGAACTATCTGCAGGATCGGGATCTTTTGACCATCATGAAGAGCAAGGACGTCCCGTCGGTGATCAGCACGCACGCACGGCGCATCCTGACGAAGAAGGGGAAGATCTGATGGCGGAACCCGCTCCCGCGCAGCCGAACGTGAACGCACGGATTGTCTATTGGGGAGCGGCGGGCTCCGGAAAGACGGCGAACCTGCGTATGATTCACGCCAAACTTCGCGCCGATCACCGCGGAGAGCTGCGCGAGGTGCCGACCCGACTTGACCCGTCCGTGTGTTATGAAACGCTGCCGATCGAGCTCGGCGAGATCGCGGGCGTTCGGACCCGGATCCAGATTATCGCGGTCCCCGGCAGTCCCGAGCAGGCTCCGACGCGCAAGCAGCTGCTCGACAAGGTGGACGCCGTCGTGTTCGTGGTGGACGCGCAGCGCGACCGCATCGACGCCAATGTCGCTTGCTTCGAGGAGCTGCGGCGCGCCCTCGGCGCCTATGGCCGCGCTCTGGAGAGCGTTCCCATCGTGATCCAGTACAACAAACGGGACCTCGCCGATCCCTTCGCGCTCGAGGAGCTCCACCGCAAGCTCGACATCCGGGGCGCCGGCGCATTCGAAGCGGTGGCCACGGAGGGAACGGGTGTGCTTCAGACGCTCACCACCATCTCGAAGCGCGTGATCCGGGCTCGCCGTGAGCAAGCCGCCGAGGCGGCCAGCGCTTCGAGGCTGCCCGCAGCCCCGCCGCGCGCCACCGCACCGGCTGCGACGAAAGCGCCGCTGCCCGCGCCGCCGCGGGAGGCGGCGCGGCCGCAAGGGCCTGCGGCGGCCGTCCGCCCGGCGCTCCGAACCCCGGCGGCGGCGCCCTCCGCGCCTGCCCCTCCCCCCGCAGCAGCAGCACCTTCTCGGCCCGCCGCCCCGCGGCCGCCAGTCGCACCGCTGCGCGCTCGGCCGGCAGCCGAGCCCGTCGAGGCAAGNNTTGCGCCGGCGGTGCTCGAGTCCGAGCTCGCGGGCTCGGCGACGGTCGAGCTCGACGCCCGCGAGATCGCGCGTGCCACGGCGAACGCCCAAGGTGCGCTCGATGAGTCATGGCCTGCGGTGAATGAGATCCATGCCAAGGCGATGGCCGAGGCCGGCGCCGCCCCGCCCGCGCCCCTCGTCATCGCCAGCGTGGGCCGTCCCGAGACGAGCGGTCCCCGCTCGCTCGTGCTCCCGCTCGTGCTCAAAGATAGCGCCGAGCGCCGTCACTCCTTGCTGCTCACCATCCAGCTCGACGCGCTGCTCGACGACGCGGAAGACAGCGCATGATGCGGCGCCGGATCGGGATCTACGGCGCGAGCGATGAAGTCCTCGCTCTGCTGCCGCTCCTCGACGCGAACCCCGCCGTCGAGATCGCCGTCGTTTTCGATCCCGATCCTGGACTCATCCGCGAGCGTCTGCGCGCCCTGGGCCCCGAGCGCATGGAGTTCGTCGGGGCAAGGCTGACCGATGACCCAAAAGCGCTCAGCACCGTACAGCTCCATGCGGTGATCGATTCCGGACTCGAGCCGAGCTTCGTGGAGCGATTCCCCGACGCGGCGGCGCGGGGCGTACAGATCGTGGCGCCGCTCACGGCGAGGCTCCTGTTTGGCTACGGCGTCTCGGCCCGCGATCGCAAGGCGGAGCTCCTGCAAGCGCTCCATGAAGTGGTCGAGTCCGTCAATCTCACGGTGGACGCCGATGAGCTCTTTGCGCGCATGCTCGAGATCGCCCTCGGTGTCACCGGTGCCGATCGTGGCTCCCTCATGCTGCTCGACCCGCAGACCAACGAGCTCACCATCCGCGTCGCCGTGGGCATCGAGCCCGAGCTGTGGTCGAAGATTCGCGTACCCCTGGGTGAGGGCATCGCGGGGCGGGTCGCGGCCGATGCCCGCCCCTTGCGCCTGCGCGGAAAGGCGGACCGACAGGCCTTCCGCATCGTGCGCGAGCGCCTCGACGTGGAGAGTGCGTTGAGCGTGCCTCTTGTCCATCAGGGGAAAGTGCTGGGGGTGCTGAATCTGCACCATGGCACGCGCCCGGACGTGTTCGCCGACGCCGACCTCGAGTTCGTGGAGCAGCTTGCCCACCTCGACGCCCAGATCATCGCCCGCGCCCAGGAGCACGCGGCCCTTCGGGACCAAGCCCTGCGCTACGCGGCCGTGCGTGAGGTCCGGGAGATCCTGGGCGGACGCGCCCCCCTGCTCGAGCGCCTCACGCGGCTTTGCCAGGTCCTCGCGGCACGCGCTGGCAACGGCATTGCGACCGTCTACCTGCATGATCCCGACGACAAGCAGCTGCGCCTGGCCGCCACCTCGCTGTCGGGCGGGGGCTTCGGAAGCGAGTACCGGGTGACCCTCGGGCAGGGCATCGACGGCCGCGTGGCCTCGGACCGGCGGCCCGCCTTCTTGCGCACCGCAGGCGATGCGCTGGCCTTCGCAGCCCTACCGCTTCTGGCGGGTGAAACGCTCGTCGGAGTGCTCTCCGTCCAGGCCGGAAGCCCTGCGCCTCGCGGGCGGGCCGCGGAGGAGACCTTGCTCGAGGTCGCCGCCGCGGCGGCAGACGAGATCGCCCAGGCCGAGCGCGAGGCGCGCATGGCGGCACGAGCCACCCAGGTCTCCGCGATCAACGAGACCGGAATCCGGATGATCACCGCCACGGACCCCGCCGACGTCGTGCGCCTTGCGACCTCTTCGGCGGCAATGGTGCTCGAAGCGGACCACGCGATCCTGCGGCTCCAGGATGACAGCACGGGGCGCTTNNGTGATCCGGTCGTACTTCGGCTCGGCGGACGGGCGGCTTCAGGAGAAACTGTTCCGCCTCGACAAACGCGTGTCGGTCGATGCGATCAAACGCCGAACGGCCTTCACGGTACGGGACGTGACGAGCGATCCCGCGCTCGAAGCGCTCGGCACGGGCGTTCGATCGCTCGTGGCAGCGCCCCTCAAGCGGGATGGCCGGGTGATGGGAACCCTCGCGCTCTACGACAAGGTCGCGGCGGACCGATTCGCGGCCGGCGCGTTCAACGATGACGATCTCGGAATCTTCGCCAAGTTCGTCTCCTATGTGGAGCGGGCCGTCGCGAATGCGATCTTGTACGCACAGACGCGCCAGCACAAGAGTTTCGACGAAGATACCGGGCTGCCGAATGCCGCCTATCTCATGAAACGGATCGACGAGGAGATTGCTCGCAGTTCGGGTCGCGCCGCTGGCTTTGCCATCGCCACCTGCCGCATCGAGAATCTGGAGCCGATCGTCGCGGCTGCGCCCCCTGGACATTCGCTTCGCGTGGTGCGACGGGTCGCAGACGCCCTGCGCAGTTATGTCCGCGACTTTGACGTGCTCGCGCGCACGGCGGACGGCGAATTCTCCGTGCTGATGCCCGAGCCGGGCGCAGCCCCCGACGAGCGGCTCGCGGAACTGGCCCGAAGGGTTGCCGATGACGTCCGCAAAGACGAACGCGTGAACGAACCCGTGCGGGTTGCGCTCGCGTTCGGGCTCGCGGTCGCAGGGGCCGAGGGCGACGGGCGCGACGCGATCCTCGCCCGGGCCCAGGCAGAGAGAATCCGGATGGTGTGAGCGAGGATCCCGCGAAGCGCGGCCTCGCCTTCCCACACCGGCTCCCGGCGTCGAAGCTGCCCTACACGCGCGCGAGAAGATCGGACAGGGGCCGCGCCTTCTCGCCAAGGGCCTCGGCGACGCCCTCGCAGGTGATCTCGCCCCGAAAGACATTGACGCCGAAGGCGAGGGCCGAATCGCGGCGGAGAGCGTTCACGACGCCCAGCGTCGCGATGCGNNTAGTGGATCACCCCGTCCACGACGTAGGTCGGGCTCGAGTGCGTGGTGGGACGGATCGTTTCAATGCAACCCCCTTGGTCGACGGCGACGTCCACCACCACCGAGCCGGGCTGCATCGCAGAAACCATGTCCCGCGTCACGATGCGCGGGGCGCGCTTGCCGCGCACGTAAACCGCTCCCACCACGAGATCNNTTGAGGTCGCCGGAGAAGATGTCGTAGAGGTAGGTCAGTCGCTTGAGATCCACATCCAGCACGTCCACTTCCGCGCCGAGGGCATGAGCGACGCGAACCGCGTTGATGCCCACCGTACCCGCTCCTAGGATGCTCACCCGCCCGCGCAGCACGCCAGGCACGCCTCCCACCAGAAGACCCTTCCCTCCCCGATCCTTCTGGAGGAGTGTCACTCCGATTTGCACGGCGAGACGCCCCGCCACCTCGCTCATGGGC
>DOUU01000224.1:223-3443 GCA_003520425.1 Deltaproteobacteria bacterium | reverse complement strand
ATCTAGTTCCCACACCATTAACTCTTTGAGTGAGGCTAAATGGTCGATGGCTTCGGCCAGCACTTCCCGTCGTGCTTTTGCGTTACGCGCAAGGTTCACCTTAACCGCTATGGGTAGACCGTCGGCTGTCACGAAGAGCAGATCCAGGGTCCCGGCATCCGGAAGGTCTACTTGTCTTTCCACGAACGCAACACCGGTGTCGCAGTCAGCTTGCAATAGCGCCGGGGCCATCTCGAGCAGATTCTGGAGCTCCGACTCGTTGAGATAGCTGGCTGGAGAAAGTAGACGCGTTCCGGCTTCACTGTGGATCACGATAGACATGTCGTAGTTCTTCCTTCGCTTCCTTTACCTACGAGCAAGGCTGGATGCGTGGAGGCGCGCCTCAGGGTGGCAAGCTTGACGATCCCATGCGAGCGAGAGGCCGAAAGTCGGCCATGCGACATTTGAGCGATCTTCTTTCAGAAGTGCCACTGCCTCACGCGTCGATGGGCGAGATCCGAAGGGTCGCGACATGCTCTTCCAACGCCAGCAGAGGCGAAAGCCTTGTCGGTGGCAGCGGATCACGGTCTCCGGGCGGACAAGAATGAGTGCGTGGCGCGATCCTGGCCAAACGCGCGAGCGCAAGGACCAGAACACGCGGTCGGAGGTCCGAAACTGAACACGCGTTCCAGTAGTTTTGCGTTTGAGGACAACCAGCTGGTGGTGAAGGGCAAGAGATCTCCGCCTGAAGTGGGGCGCGAGAGGACGGGCGGAGCGTGCCGATGCGCGAGGGCAGGGAGCATCATCGAACGCGTTGACCTGCCGGAAAACATCAATCATTTTAATCTAGATGGGATTCTCGGCAGGCACAAGGAAGGGGAGGAGGTGGTCCGGACCCGCGATGCGCTTTGCCACACGCGAGCGACTAGAGGCCACAAGGAGCCTCGTCGCGTAACCCGGAGCGGCCGACTCCCCACTGGTACAGGTCTTGCTTTCAGCACCTCACAGTGAAATCGCTCGCGTGCGCCGCTGGGGCGCATCGCGTCGGATCGGAGTCGAGGGAGTCGGCCCCCCTTTTGTCGACCGACTCGGGGTTCGCGATCGACGCGCCGCAGGTCGAGAGACCGGTTGACTCCACACGGAGGATCAAATGACAATCAAGGTCGGAATCAACGGATTTGGCCGGATCGGGCGCTTGGTGTTCCAAGCCCTCTGCGATCAGGGCCTCCTCGGCGGGGAGATCGACATCGTGGGCGTCGTCGACGTGTCCACGAATGCGGACTACTTCGCCTACCAGATGAAATACGACTCGGTGCACGGTCGCTTCAAGCAAGCGGTATCGACGAAGAGAAGCAACCCTTCGGCCAAAGAAAACGACGTGCTCGTCGTCGGCGGCGACGAGGTGAAGTGCATCATGGCGGCGAAGGACCCGAGCCAGCTGCCCTGGAAGGAGCTCGGCGCGGAGTACGTGATCGAGTCGACGGGTCTGTTCAACGACAGCGAAAAGGCGGCGGGACACCTCGCAGCCGGTGCGAAGAAGGTCATCCTCTCGGCGCCGGGCAAGGGCGGGGTGAAGACGCTCCTCGTGGGCGTGAACGAGGACGAGTACGATCCCGCGCTGCACCACGTGGTGTCGAATGCGTCGTGCACGACGAACTGTCTAGCCCCCGTGGTGCACGTGCTCCTGAAAGAGGGAATCGGGCTCGAGACCGGTCTCATGACCACGATCCACAGCTACACAGCGACGCAGAAGGTGGTGGACGGACCCTCGAAGAAGGACTGGCGCGGCGGCCGCGCGGCGGCGATCAACATCATTCCGTCCACGACCGGCGCGGCGAAGGCGGTGGGTGAGGTGCTCCCCACGACCAAGGGCAAGCTCACCGGCATGGCCTTTCGCGTGCCTACACCCAACGTCTCCGTCGTGGATCTCACCTTCCGCTCGGTAAGGGAGACGTCGATCGAGGCGATCGACGGCCTCATGAAGAAGGCCAGCGAGACCTATCTGAAGGGCATCCTCGGCTACTGCGACGAGGAGATTGTCTCGACCGACTTGATCCACGACGACCGCTCTTCGATTTACGACTCACTCGCGACGCTCCAGAACAACCTGAAGGGCGAGAAGCGCTTCTTCAAGGTCGTGTCCTGGTACGACAACGAGTGGGGCTACTCGAACCGCGTAGTCGACCTGCTCCGCCACATGGCGAAGCGGGACGGCGCGAAATAGGGGCTCGACCATGGCCAAGCTCTTCATCGAGGAGCTCGAACTACGGGGCAGACGCGTTCTCATGCGCGTCGACTTCAACGTGCCGATCCAGGACGGGCGGGTGGAGAACGACAAGCGCCTGCGCGCGTCGCTGCCCTCCATCCAGTACGCGCTCGACCGAGGCGCGAGCGTGGTGCTGATGAGCCACCTCGGCCGCCCCGACGGGCGGAAGGTCGCGAAGTGCTCGCTCCGTCCGGTGGCGGGGAGACTCTCCGAGCTGCTTGGCCGGCCGGTGAAGTTCCTGGACGACTGTGTGGGCCCCGCGGTCGAGAAGGCCTGCGCCGCCCTCGCGCCGGGTGAGGTCGTCCTGCTCGAGAACCTGCGCTTCCACGTCGAGGAGGAAGGCAAGGTCAAGCGAGAGGATGGCACGTCGGTGAAGGCCGATCCCGAGGCGGTCCGGGCCTTCCGCGCGTCGCTCTCGAAGCTCGGCGACGTCTACGTGAACGACGCCTTCGGTACCGCGCATCGGGCCCACTCCTCGATGACGGGCATCTCCCTCGAGAAACGCGCCGCCGGCTACCTCATGAAGCGGGAGCTCGACTTCCTCGGCGACGCGCTCGAGAAGCCCAAGCGACCGTTCGTCGCGATCCTCGGCGGGGCCAAGGTATCCGGAAAGATCGACGTCATCTCGTCGCTGCTGCCGAAGGTCGACACGCTGCTGATCGGCGGCGGGATGGCCTTCACGTTCTTCAAGGCGAAGGGCAAAGAGATCGGCGGCTCGCTCGTCGAGGACGATCGGATCGAGATGGCGAGCCAGCTGCTGGCCCAAGCCGGCGACAAGCTCGTCCTGCCCGTCGACATCGTCGTGACCGACGTCCTCGATCTCGAGGCCCGCAAGGTCGGGGCGCTGCGGACGGTGGCCTGGGACCGGATCGGCCCGGCTGACATCGGGGTCGACATCGGCGAGGCAACCCGGGAGAAGTTCGCCGGCCTCGTGAAGCGGGCGAAGACGGTGGTGTGGAACGGGCCGATGGGCGT